>JAJFKA010000069.1 GCA_021773555.1 Gammaproteobacteria bacterium | reverse complement strand
GGTTCAGTCAGGCCAAAAAATCCGCGCTTCTCGCCCCGTAACGTGGGGTACAGATAGCGCTCCTTCTGCTGATCGTTGGCCTCATACAACTGCGCGAGCCCTGCTCCACCAAAGACACCGTAACATGGTGCATACAGTCCTGCCCGATGTTGCGACATTTCAATCGCGATTAATGTGCGGGTTACCATGTCAAGACCCGGTCCGCCGAATTCCACCGGGATATCCATGCCATAGAGACCCATTTGTTTGACCTTGTCTGTGAGGCGTTCCTTATCCGCGAGTTCAAGCTGGTCTGCATCCGGATCGATGTTCATTTCGAGCGGCAGGACTTCCTCGCGCACGAAACGTCTGACCATGGCAACGATCAGAACCTGTTCTTCACTAAGCTGGAAATCCAAAATTATCCCCTACGGTGATAGTCTGCCAAGCCGTGGCAGATCGTCCGGTTTATTGTCCCGCGGATAAGCCTGGTGGTCAGCAAAATGCACCATCAATAGTTCACGATACCGGGTCTGGTAGGCTGAAGTTACTTCAAGCCGGAAACAGGTAGGTTTACCCAGGGCGAGAATATCATTCAGCACACCCTTTAATCCAAACAGGCTCCTTGCGCCCGCATATCCAATGAAGACCACGCCTTCGACACTTGAGCCCAGCTGGAAAACCCCTAACTGACCTTTCACGGATTCAAGGTTTTCTATTGTTAACTCCCGCCAGGGTTTGTCCAGCCGAATAGCCATCAGTCACGCTTATCCTTGCCCAAAAGCAGTGACGTTATCAAAGGTGGCCGCTAATTAACAAAGGTTTCACCAGGAAACGCCCAGCACGAATACGACAAAGACGGCAGGAGGCACTATAAACTTCAGCAGGAATCGCCAGATTTTGAACAATGCACCGTCTGCAAGCGCCAGTTCCTCCCTGGCGATTTCCCGGTCAACGAACCAACCCACAAAAATTGCGATCAGCAAGCCACCTACGGGCAACAACACCTGATTGGAAAAATAGTCCAGCACGGCATTGAGACCCTTGCCATAAAACTGCATTTCTGCCAGATGGTTGTATCCCAACACACTGAACAGACTCAGGACCGCGATACTGCCAAGGATCGCGAGCGCACTTTGATGCCGAGTGAGCTGAGTGCTTTCCTCCATCCAATGTGTCAGGGGTTCAACGAGACCGACCATTGACGTAATCGCCGCGACCGACAGCAGCAGAAAAAACAGCACGCTAACAAGGTGGCCACCGGGCATTTGCGCAAACGCAACCGGCAGTGTCTGGAAAATAAGTCCGGACCCACCCGCCGGATCAAGTCCGTTGTAGAAGACCGCAGGGAAAATCACCAATCCAGCCAGCAGTGCGACCAGCGTATCGGCGAAAATGATAATCACGACAGATTTTGGAATCGATACGTTCGATGGTAAATAGGCGCCGTACGTCATCATGCCGGCCATCGCGACGCCAATCGAGAAAAAAGCCTGTCCGATGGCTGCGAGAATTACGGCTGCATTGATTTTTTCAAAATCAGCGGAAAAGAGATAGGCCATCGCCTCACCAAAACCACCGACCACGAAATTGTAGATAACCAATACAATCATCAGCACGAACAGCGAGGGCATGAGTATGCTGACTGCACGCTCGATGCCCTTCTGCACACCCGCATAGATGATCGATCCCGTGACCAGCAACGCCAGCAGCGTCCAGGACAACATCTCCGGTACACTCTGAAGCACGCCATTAAAAGCGACCAATGCTACCTCCGGATTAACATCAACAAATCCGGTAGTTACCGCACTGAAAAGATAGGCCAGAACCCATCCGGCGACAACACTGTAGGTCACCATGATGAGATAGGCTGCAAACAGGTTCATGCCACCCACCAGACCCCAGTGTCGGCTGGCGGTGGATTCCTCGGCGACATGGCGTAACGCACCTGGCGGAGAACTTCGGCCACGACGCCCAACCAGTAACTCAGCCATCAGAATCGGAATACCAATCGTCACCACGCAGACCAGATACACCAGCACAAACGCGGCCCCTCCATTTTCACCGGTGACGTACGGGAACCGCCAGATGTTTCCGAGGCCGACCGCAAACCCGATCGACGCCATTAGAAAGCCGAATCGTGAAGTCCAGCCGGGCTGATCGGAACGGCTTCCAGACAATGGCATTCGCATTCCTTTTGTTTGTTCAGTGGGCTTTGATATAACAAAACAGAACAACTGTTTCAATGCCACCAACCAGGAAACCGCGCGGGTTCACCGCTCAGCGATCAGGTGCGCTGACGCGTGATAACTGCCGGTGTCCAGAGCGCTAACGATGCATGACCCGGTTTTTATCTCCGCCAGCTTTTCAGATGCAACACCCGACCACGGGTCTCAACCCGAGGATTTCTTAGCACGTTGATCGCGCTGACAAACTCGCGTTTGATGTCAACTATTTTCAAATTTGCCGCACGCCCTCGTTGTTTTATATAGGTTTCAATCTTTTTCCGTGCTTCGTTCAGCTCAGTCTGAAATTGATCATCCCGGATCAATTGCTGTTCGAGTTGCCTGAAGGTGATCTCCGCATCAAGCCCCTCGTTGATACGATTGCTCAAGTCATCGATAAACTGTTGTGCATCTCGCCGCTCATCCCTGCTGTCCTGGCGTGATCCATCCATCGCTCGCCGCAACAGCAGTTCGGATCTGAAAATCTGATATTCATGCAACCACTCTGGCGTATATTGCACCAGTTGCTTCAGCTCCTTCAGCCTGGTGCTGACCGTTCCCGGCGCATCGGACTGATTGAATTCCGTCCACACGACGCGGCGCTGCTCATGATCAATTTCCAGCAGAGAATGCTCACGTCTTTCCTGTTCCCTTACCTGGTCCCGCGTGCTGGCCTTCGCCGTGCGCTTCACCAAAACGTTTATTACCGCAGTAACCCGCTGATCAATCTGTTCCGGGTCCATACCCTGGTCATACATATCAAGCAGGCTATCCTCGAAATAACCGAGGCGCCTGATGAGCTCTCCGTTCTCTGTTTCAAACGCACGCTTTCGGATCTTGAACAAACGCCAGTACGTGGCGAGTCGTTGCTGCATGGTTAGCAGGAAGTCATTCTGTAGCAAACGCAACGCAGATTCGTTCCTGTCGGCATCCGCAATCACCCCTCCGCTGGTGACCTCCACGACCTCGAAGGCCATCTTCTCGAAAGCGTCGCACCACAGGCGGCTTCGTCCTATGTAGGCGAACTCACGTTCCAGCACGGCGAGTTGATCATCCAGATTTTCCCGCTTAAGACCTGCCAGTTGATTCAGGTAGATCGCATAACGACCAAGCTTTTCGAGCTGAGCTGAAATCAATGATTCACGGTTTGCAGCCAGCCGTTGAAATCTTCGCGCCGCTATCTCATCGCGTGATATCAGCTGGTCTGCTCCGAGATAGGCAATTTCCTTGCGCTCACCATTGCACTTCTCCCGGGCAAGCCGATACCCAGGCGTCATGCCGCGAGCCGCGTACTTTTTCTCCAGGGTCGGCTCATCGTAAAACTTTACCCGCCCAAACAGGAAAGGCCAGCGGCGCAACCCGGCTGACTGCACTGCAACGAAAGTTCGTTCCAGTTCCGCGATTTTCACGCGCCTCTGGGCATCGAGTTCGGAGCCCTGAAACAGCGACTCACTATCGATTAATGTAGCCGCGCGTTGCAGGGTCCGTTTCAGGGTAAATCGTTGTATCGCCCAGAGCTTGTCCAGGCCTCGTTCTGCAAATTGTTCACCGAGTTGATCAAGCTGTGCGGTCCAGGCAGACAGACAGTCCACCGCACCCAGCGCAGGTAGTGTGTATTCGCACGCACTCCCGGTATCGCTGGTTGAGTCCACAGGCTCGCGCTCGGCCTCCGACATTGGCACTTCACTGATGCAGGGTACTTGCTTAACGAGCGCAGGTGAGGGCTCACCCTCGGGCCGGTAATCGAGCCCCAGGCTGCGAGCCTTACCGATAATACTGGCGGACTTCCTGTTGAGACGGCGACCAATCTGCCGGGCCAGCGGCAGGGTCAGGGTGCCACCACCCTCATTAATCACAAAGTTGATCAGGCATTGCGTCTCTGCTTCATCATATTTAGCCCTGTTGTTGCTGCTGCCCGGGCATCCAAAATCTGTACTACGCTGGCTCATACTCACCGACTCTTGTTTATGCGCTATGTGTCATCAGTTAGTGCACAACCTGTGCCAGCTTGCCTTGGAATATAACTCTTTGAATATTATGAATATTTTATTATTCTGCCTGCGGGACACTGCCGTGAAACCGACATCAGGTCCAAATGGGTCACAATTGCGACGGAATTTGTCAGGCGAATGCCGCAAACTCAATGGATATCCCGCTTCGCAGCAGAACGGAGGTCGACTGACAAAGCTGGGCCGGCGAGTTGAAATTCTATAAAGTCAGCGTAAAAGCAGATCTCTTAAGTTTATGAGCAAACATTTCGACATCGTGGTGATCGGCGCAGGGATCATCGGTCTGGCAACAGCCTTCCAGATTGCGCGGCGCGCCGATCTGTCAATCACCGTAGTTGAACAAGGTCCGGACCTGGGTCTCGGTTCGACCGGTGCTTCCTCTGCGGTCTGCCGGCATCGGTACTCCGTCGACAACATGCTCACACTGGCAAGGGACGGTATCGCCGCGTATCGGCACTGGCCCGAATTTCTCGGCATCAGTGATCCGTTGGCCAGGTTCCAGAATGATGGAGTACTGTGGCTTTCCGAAGGTGATGACAGTTGGGCGAAGCAGGAACAAGCGCGTCTTAACTCAGCCAGTATTAACGCACTGGTGCTCGACACCCTCGAGCTTCGAGAACGCTTTCCTGCCATTAACCCCTGCAACTTGCCCCCTGACCTTGTGACCGGCGAAGATCATCCGTGTAATGGCGGCGAGGCCAGTCTGTTCGAAGTTGACGGTGGCTATTTCGATCCAGTTAATGCCCTGCTGGATTTGCGTCGTGCCCTTCGCGAGCATCAGATTGAAATCCAGTTTAATCAGCGAGTCGACCAGGTGCTTGAAAATTCAGGCAACTGCCGAGGTGTCAGGCTGGCGAACGGATCGGTAATTGAATCGAACCATGTGATCAATGCAACCGGGCCCTGGTGCAACCGCTTACTGAGCGAGCTTAACCTTGATCAGCGCTGGAAGTTACAGCCGACGCGCATCCAGATAATTCACCTGAATCGCCCTCGTGAAGTTGTTGGCAACCTTCCCGTGTGTTGCGACATGGTCGGCGGTATCTATTTTCGAAGCCAGAACCAGGGGGCACAGATCGTTCTCGGATCAACCCTCGAGCAGGACGAGCGACAGGCTGTGAACCCAGATGACTACGATGGCATGGTCGATGAGGAATTCAAACAAGCAAAGCTACACGCCCTGCATCACAGGATTCCTGCACTGCCCTATCACGGTCGGATTTCAGGATATTGCGGCTTGTATACCGTCAATCTGAACGACGTGCATCCAATCGTTGGCGAAACCGCAATTCGGGGTTTCCATGTGGCCAACGGCTTCAGCGGTCACGGCTTTAAACTGGCGCCTGCCATCGGCTCCATACTCGCACAAACCATCACCGGATTATCCGCAGATTTCGACACTCTCGCACCACTCGATTTCCTGGGTTACGACCGCGCACCGCTCAAGCTGGCATCGATGAACGTGTTGGCGTGATCAGGCAGACAATTCAGCTGCAATCTGTTCAGCCCACTTGTAGTCCGCCTTACCATTCGGTGCGCGCTGCACCACCGGCACCGTAAATATTCTCCGGGGTAGTTTGTAACCTGACAGATGTTCACGAGTGGCCTCGATCAATTCCGTCTCATTGACTTCCTCTCCGTTAACGGTTGACAGCACTGCCACTATTTTCTGACCAAAACGCTCATCCGGTAAACCCACCACCAGGCAATCCTGAATTCCCGGGATCCGCTTGAGGGCTTCCTCGACCTCTTCGGGGAACACCTTTTCTCCCGCCGTATTGATACATTTCGAGCCACGGCCCAACAATGCGATGCTGCCGTCAGCCTCAATCGTTGCAAAGTCCCCTGGGAAGCTGTAACGCACACCCGCAATCTCTCTGAAGGTCGCCGCCGATTTCACCGGATCCTTGTAGTAGCCCAGAGGCACATTTCCTGCAGTTCCGATCATGCCCATCTCACCAGAACCCGGGACCACCTCCTGATCCTGCTCATTGAAGACCTTTACATTTTCTCCCAACTGGAATTTTGCTGTATGAGAGACGCTGTCCCGTGTTGCAACCGATGTGCCCATGCTGCCTTCCGTCGAGCCCATGGCATCAATCAACATCATTTCATGATGACCAAGGAGTCCCGCCTTGACCTCAGCCGACCACATGACACCGGAAGACATCATGGCGACCAGGGAAGACAAATCATGAGGCGTGCCCTCGGCTTTCGCCTTATCGAGTTCTGCGAGCAGCGGTTTGGCGAAGGCATCACCCACAATGACCAGGAAGGACACCCGGCGGAGCGCAACCTCGCGCCAGATTCTCACCGGGTCGAGGCCCAGCTCAGGGATGGTGACCACAGTGCCACCCATCATGTGCGGAATCAGAGATCCCACCCACATACCGGTGCCATGCATCAATGGGCACGCGGTCAGACTGACGACTTGTTTCCCCGAAGAACTCAAGCGTGACGCAGCCTCGGCAAGCGCAGCCGGTGTTGCTGGTGGTGTCTGAAGTCCCCCGAGCAAGGGCCAACCCATTGTTAGTCCGGCAGACATCGCGCCACACGAGTACATCACACCTTTTGGCATCCCGGTGGTCCCTCCGGTGTACAACATGTAAATATCATCTTCAGACCGCGGGATGCGCGACATCGGGGAAGTACTCTCGAGCAGCGATTCGTATTCAAGATCCCCGGGAAGTTCCGCGTCCGTACCATCCGCAATCCGGATAAATGCTTTTACACGAGGCAATCTGTCTCTTATAGCGGCAACTCGCGCTGCGTAACAAGCCTGGTACACCAACGCCTCGCAGTCGGCATTATCGAGCAGGTAAACCAGTTCATCTTCCAGATAGCGGTAGTTCACATTAATCGGCACACCGCGCATTTTCATGATGCCAAACTGCGCTTCCAGATATTCATTGCAGTTATGCAGGTACAGCCCAACTTTCGAATCCGGCCCCAGTCCGAGGTTAGCCAACTGGCTCGCAAATCGAGCTGCCCTGTCGTCGTACTGCCGCCAGGTGCGCATCACATCCCCACAAACAACCGCCGTTGCATCGGGCTGGCTATCGGCAATGTGTTCCCAGATTGTGGCAAAGTGCATTTCAGTCATTGGGGTTCTCCAGGATTGATCGTCATGCACCGACCATCGCTTACAAATTCGTGAATGTAAACCAGGGGGCCGACATTAGGGGGATTTTTTTAGGCGTGTTCAACCACCTGCCTAAACTGTCTTGTGGCTCTAATGCTAGACAGCTGTGGTCTCGTTCCGGACTACGTTCCTGACTTCTCCTGACTTCAGTGTCGGATTGTCCGCCGGTTGATAGGTCAGAATAATCGCGCGACGCGGACTGGCCGAGGAATTCGGCATGGAACCATGAATTGCATGTGGGCTGAAAAATACCAGCGACCCCGCCGGTACACAGAGGGCCACCTGATTCGATTCATCGACGCAATCGGGTGCCGTAAAAAATCCACCCAGCTGGCTGCCATCATCCGTTCCGGGCAGAGCACCATGCTGGTGGCTGGCAGGAACGATTCGTAGACAGCCATTATCCTCGGTTGCCTCATCAAAATTCAGAAAGACGTTCGGTAACTGATCAACATGATTACAATCATGCAGCCAGTAAGGCGAGTCCTGGTGCCAACCAAATCCAGACCCGGTCCGGGGCCGTTTCAAATTGAGTTTATTGGTCCACAGCGCAATTCTGGTTTCACCGAGTATATCCGCCACCGGGTCCACTATACGGGGGTCATCAATCAGTTTCTCAAGTTGTGAGTCGAACTGATGAACCGGTTCAATCACCCTGACAGTGCTGCTTTGCGGCTGATGTTCGAATTGCACAGTCACGTGGTCGATATCAACAAATCGTTTGCCATCCAGCAGATAGGTACGGCCCGCCTGTGAGCGCTGCACGGCAAGAGCGGCTGCCCTTTCCGCCCCATCTCTCAACCGTTCAAGCTCGACTTCCGTAAATTGGCTGGGACGCACCAAGTATCCGTCACGGTGGTAGCGCTCCTTTTCTGCGCCTGACAAACGATAGTCGACTGTGTCACCGGGGTTGCTCATTTGCGTCGGGCCTTACTAATGAAAACTGTACCCGGAATTGTACCCTTATCCGTATGACTACACTTACGGATTCACTTCAATAGTCATGGTCCAGTAGCGATGGTTCATACGGCGTTCCGGCGCACGCAGTTCACCGCTTCGGTACTGCTCTGCGAGCGTGAGCATCAACGCCTGTTTTTGATTGTTACCCCTGACCTCATGCAGCCGTGCCATGGCCAGGTAAAAATCGGGTTCATCCCGTTTCAAATATATGGAACGTTGCAAGTATCGCTCAGCAGTTGCATGGTCGCCACGATCAAAATTTACCTGGGCTAAATAGTAATTAAAGTACGGGTTTTGATCACGGTAGCGCTCGACCCGGCGAGCAAATTGTTTTGCTTCCTGGTTCCGTCCCAAATACCGATAAAACTGTGTGAGGTTACTCAGTGCAGAGTAATTGTTGTAGTCCTGATGCATGGCGCGCAGGTAGCTGAACTCGGTCGCATCATAGTCGCCATGGCGGCGCATAGCCGCACCCATGTTATTCCAGGCGTCGGAAAAATCAGGTCTCAGCCAGAGCGCGAGCCGGAGATTATCGAGCGCATCCTGTATTCGACCGTCGATCACGCCTTCTGCCCCCAGATTGTTGTAGTAAAGCGCCTTTGCCTCTTCGTCACTGATGATATTCGTGCGCATATCGCCGATAACAAACTCCGGAAGGAAATCAACTACATAAATACCACCACCGGAAACTTTCCCGGTGGCGACGATATGCTCATACCGAATCATGGTGGAGCCACTGTGATCCCAGGTAGGGTCCACCGCAACTGTCTGAAATTTGGCGTCTACACCAACATATCGAGCCGAAGCGATGAACAGGCTGGTCATGGACAGACAATTCCCGGATCCTACGCGAAAGGTCTCGGTCGCAGTGAGGGTATTGCTGGCGTCATAGTGAATATTCAACTCATCTTCACTGTACAGTATTTCCCGAAGCCGTTTGAGCTTACGTCGGGAACCCCAGTTCGGCGAAACTTCCCTGTCAAGGAGTTCGCGAATCTCAGGGGAAAGCGCCAGTATATCGAGTTCATCCGCGGGCCGGTCGCCGAGAATTCGCTCCAGCATGGCTTTCTCCGTGCTGAGATCATAGTCATAATCAACCTGTGGAATACATCCAGAGATCAGGAATAGTATTAACAGGGGAAGGGATAATCTTTGCACGGCGATAATCAGGGACAAAACGATACCTTTTAATGTTAAGCACCGGTGTGGCAGTACCAACTCACGAGTATTAGTTCATGAAAACCCATCGAACGTTCAACTATCATAAGCGGAATGGATAACACCACCAACACCGGGTTTCGGGAACTTCACCATGCCTGACCATAAAGCCCGACTGCTCAACGCCTATCGCGAGAAGCGACAGGTTGATGGTACCCCGGAGCCTTTCGGCCGGGGAAGCGCTGCCGATTCCGGTCCTCTGCGATTCGTTGTCCACCATCACGCGGCTCGCAACATGCATTTTGACCTGCGCCTGGAAATGGAAGGCGTACTCCGTTCCTGGGCGGTACCCAAAGGACCTTCACCGAACATCAATGATAAACGCTTCGCGGCGCTGGTTGAGGATCACCCGCTCGAGTACGGCGACTTCGAGGGCAGAATTCCCGACGGCAACTACGGCGCCGGCTGGACCATTCTCTGGGACATGGGCGTACTCAAGTACAAGGGTGACCCTCTCGAGGGACTGGCAAAAGGCAAGCTGTTGTTCGAACTACAGGGTCAGAAACTTCACGGCTACTGGACACTGGTGAGAATGAAAAGTGGCGAGAAGGATTGGCTGTTTATCAAGGAAACCGATGAACACATGGATCGAGACGGTAGCACGGCTGACTATCCGATGAACTCGGTGTATACCGGATTATCGCTCGCTCAGCTGGACGTCGGTTACCAACCGGAAAAAGTGATCGCCCGCAGCCTGGCCCGGAGCAAGGTAATTAAAAGGCCGGTGAAAGTGGACAAACCGATGCTGGCGACGGCGGGTGAGGCATTTTCCCACAAGGATTGGGTCTATGAGATCAAATACGACGGTTATCGCCTGTTGTGTGTCAAACAATCAGATGATACCCGGCTGATTTCGAGAAATGGCAATGACCTCTCGGCGGCGTTTCCGGAAATAGTCCAGGCAGTGTCAAGACTGCCCTTTTCCAGCTTCATGCTGGACGGTGAAGTCGTCGTCCACAACGCTTCCGGTCTGCCGGACTTCGCACTGATGCAAAAACGTGGGCGACTCAATAAATCAAGCGCAATTGCAGCGGCGGTGCGCAATTTACCGGCGACACTCTATGCGTTCGACCTGCTCGCTCTGGGAGAATTCGATCTGCGCTCGCTCACCCTCGAGAAACGAAAACTGGCGTTGCGTAAGGTTCTGCCAGCTCCAGGCATCATCAAATACTCGGAACACATGAAAGCCGATGGCATTGCCATGTTCAACGCAGCGTCCGAAATGGGTCTCGAAGGGATCGTCGCAAAAAAAGCCAGCGCCGGGTATGTCCACGGACGCTCACCATCGTGGATCAAGGTCAGGACTGAGAAAACGGATGACTTCGTGGTAATGGGATTCAGGCAGGCCGCGAATGGGGATATTCGTTCCCTGATGGTTGGCCAATACATCGATGAAGACCTGGTTTACTCAGGCAATGTCGGCTCCGGACTGAATCAGGCAAACAGGAAACTGTTGAACGCCGAACTCCAAAACGCACCAGATAATTCCCCACCGCCTGGAGCGCCCACTGGCCAGGATCTTGTCTGGAAAGATTCCGGTCTGGTCTGTGAAGTGAAATTCAAGGAACTGACGCCTGCCGGGCAACTCCGCCATCCGGTGTTGCAAGCCCTTCGTGATGATAAATCCCCGGCAGAATGTCGGCGTGAGTCAAAAACACGAGAGCTCGCCGAAATTTCAGTTGAAACCGAAGTGGTGCAGAAAAATGTGCAGCTCTCAAACCTCGACAAGGTTTTCTGGCCAGAGGAGAAGCTGACAAAAGGCGACATGATCACCTACTACGAAATGGTTAGTCCGTGGCTCCTGCCGTGGCTTGCCGATCGACCGCTGGTGATGACACGATTTCCAGACGGCATCACAGGTAAATCCTTTTTCCAGAAGGACGCGCCGGGATTTGTTCCCGACTGGCTGCGCGTGGAAAAAATGTGGAGCGAGTCGACCCAACGAGAGATCGGATACATGATTATCGATTCAGTGGAATCACTGTTGTACGTCGCCAATATGGGATGTATTCCGCTACACGTCTACCATTCCCGCACCACACACCTGGAGCAACCGGACTGGTGCGTGATTGACCTGGATCCAAAACAGGCTCCATTCGCAGACGTCATCAAAGTAGCACGCGCTATTCATCGACTCTGCGAAGACATCGGTCTGCCCAACTTCGTCAAAACCAGCGGCTCCACAGGGTTACACATTCTGCTGCCCTTGAACCGCCAGTTTACCTTTGAGGAGTCCCGCATTCTGGGCGAACTGCTCGGCCGAATTATTGTGAGCCAGCATCCGGACATTGCGACAATTACGCGCAATCCGGCCAGGCGGGATGGCAAAGTCTACATCGACTACCTTCAGAACGGTTCAGGAAAACTGATCGCCAGCGCTTATTGCGTCAGGCCAATTGACAATGCGCCAGTTTCCATGCCGCTCCGCTGGAGAGAAGTGGATAACAAGCTGACACCGCGACGCTATCACATCCGGAATGCTGCCCGGCGACTCGCTCAGATGAAAGCCGACCCGGCCCTGGCAGTACTCACCGAGTCGGTAGACCTGGGTTCTGTCCTGGAAGCTCTGTCCGTTCGCTTTGCGGAAATGGGTCCGTCCTGATCCCTGACCGGCTAAGAAAAGCAAACTGTTGGATCGATACAGGGATTCACGACTCGAAAGGTTCTGCACCGAAATCTATAATCATCTGGCGTACTTTTTCCAGCATCACATCCAACTCAGCCTCATCGGTACCGCGCATCACCAGGTTTGTGCCATAACCATCCTGCCGATAGAAAGGGTAGGATCCCAGGTCCACATCCAAATGCGCTTCTTGTATTGCCCGGAGCTTTACCGCGACCTGGCCTTCACTTAAATAAGCGCCAATCGATCTGGATCGTACCGGATCTCCCCCTTTAATCCGGGACTTATCCAGCGTCGTGACCATCGCCTGCATGACCATTGGCACCCCGGCCATGACAAAGACGTTTTCCATCTGAAATCCAGGGGGTCCACCCGTCGGATTCTCAATCAGGGTTCCACCCGCAGGAATTCTTGCCATCCGTAATCTGGACTCCATCACCTCAGGAGGAGCCTCCCGTTTACTGATCAGTTCTACCACTTCTGGATGCATTTCGAGATCGGTGCCAAATGCCAGTGCAATACAGTCTGCAGTTATATCGTCATGGGTCGGGCCAATGCCACCGGTCGTAAACACGTAGTCAAACTTTTCCCGGCATTCATTCACAGTCGCAACAATAGTTTGTTCAACATCCGGAATGACGCGGGCTTCAACCATGCGCACGCCAAGTTCATTGAGTTCCTTCGCCAGATGAGCCAGGTTGGTGTCCTGAGTTCGACCTGACAGAATTTCATTACCAATAATTATTAAACATCCTGTTACCACCGTATTCGTCATGCCTACCCTCTTTACTAACCCGATTGATAATTAATGTAAGCCTGCAGGCTTCGCTCCACGGTGGGCTCGTATTGTTGCCCGCAATCCACAACCTCCTGCATTAAGTCCACCCGGAAAGATCGAAACCCCTCACGCAGTTCACACCAGGCACCCAGTGTCCACTTGTTGCCCCAGAAATAGAGGATCAGCGGCCAGATAGTTCTCAAGGTCTCATCACCCTGAAGCGATTCATAACGGATGCTGAGCTTACGCTTTTCATCTGACGCAAGGCGAACCATCTCAAGATTGCGGCTAAGTTCCTCGGTCATCTGAAATCCCGGCACCGAGATGGCGCTCAACTCGATTTCCTTTTTCAGTTTCTCCGGCAGGATCGATTCAATCTTGCGAATCGCCGTGGTCGTGGTCGAACCGAGTTTTTTATCTGACCAGGCTCGGACCATTTGGGCACCCAGCGCCAGCGCTTTGAGTTCCTCCGCATTGAACATCAGCGGAGGTAAACGGTACTCATCGCGAAGAAGATAACCGACCCCGGCTTCCCCATCAATGGGAATACCGGAACCCATGAGATCGCTAATATCTCGATACACCGTTCGGTCGGATACCTCGAGTTTTTCGCCCAGATATCTGGCCGTGCGTACCTTGCCTTCCTGAAGCAAAAGCATCAGCTGGAATAACCTGTCTGCGCGCCGCATACCTCACCCTGGATCAACCTGAAAAAAGCAACTCCGATCATATGGGTTCGGCACGACAATGTGTAGACCGGGGTAGATCAAAGCCTGAGATCTCTGTTGACACAACGCTGTCAGCATCGCTCGTTTATACTTCGCCAAATCGTGGAAGCGGACTCAAACATGGCGAGCCAATTGCCTTTCGCTGCCTGGAAACAGGCAGCAAATTTTATTCTCGACAACGGTAACGATTTGCAGCGGCGTCGGTTCGAATATTACTTTGGAGATGGAGATCACAATTCAGTGATCCGTGAACTCAAATGCTACCAGAACGCTGACGGCGGATTCGGTCATGCCCTGGATGCTGACTTAACCTCTGAGCACAGCTCCGTTATCTGCACAACGATTGCTTTTCAAATCATGGCAGATCTGGAAGTCGGCGCCGACGCTGCGATTTCAAGGGACGGCATCAGCTACCTGGAAGATCAATATCAGTTCAACAACTGGCCGAACATCTCGGCCATAAACAATGAATCTGCACACGCGCCCTGGTGGCAATTTGATCCGAACTGGCACTGTACCGACAAATTTCTCGCCAACCCGGGCGCAGAAATACTGGGATATCTGCTGCAATACGGCACAACCCTGCCGAACGACACCCTTGACAGTCTGCTGCAGCGTTGCCTCCGGCGGCTCGAGGAAGGTGATCTTGAGATGCACGAGTTGCAGTGCTATGCGCGGCTATACCACAATGCTTATGTCGGCAGGAACTATGCGGACAAAATGTTACCGGCACTAATTGCAGAAGCGTCGAAACTGGTCACCACTGACCGAAACCAATGGGAAGAATACGGAATGACACCGGTCGGCCTGGTCACTTCGCCAGACTCAGTGTTTCACGATAATTTCAGGATCAGCCTTGAGGAAGATTTCGAATACCAGATAGAACAGCAAACGCCGGAAGGCGCCTGGGTGCCACGATGGTCCTGGGGTGGATTGTTTCCCGACGAGTGGCGGCAGGCAGAAACCCAGATCAAGGTTGAGCTGACGCTGAACTTTCTGCGCCAGCTACAACGATTTGGTAAGATCGCGACCGAGCAATAGATCACCGACTGATTCAACGCGAGGCCAGCTTGCACCAAACGCAAAAACTGTATATATATACAGATGTTGGCCGGAGGCAGCTATCAAACTATCTGCTTCGAGTAAACCTTAAACGGAAAAATTAAACGACTGTTTCTGCCAGAGCACCAGCAATTACAGTTATTAATGAAGAAATGGAGAACCCCACTAAATAACAATGAAAACAGCGGCAGAAGAACTTGACCATATCCTTATCCGGGGTGCGCGCGAACACAATTTAAAATCCATCGAAGTGAAAATACCCAAGCGCAAGCTTGTGGTGCTCACCGGCGTCTCCGGCTCGGGAAAATCTTCACTAGCGTTTGACACACTGTATGCGGAAGGTCAGCGGCGTTACGTTGAATCGCTATCAGCCTATGCTCGCCAGTTCCTTGGGCAGATGGAGAAACCGAAATACGACACCATTCGTGGGTTGTCACCGACCATCTCCATCGAGCAAAAAACCACAAGCAGAAATCCTCGTTCGACAGTTGGCACCATTACCGAAATCTCCGATTACCTGCGCGTGCTGTTCGCCCGGGTTGGTGAACAACATTGCCATCAGTGTGGCAGTAAGGTTAAGGGTCAGACCGCACAGAACATCACCCGGGAATTGCTCGGCACCAATAACAAAACCCGCCTGATGCTCCTGGTGCCCCTGCTGGTGAATCGCAAGGGTGAACATCGGGACTTGCTTGATGACGCCAGGGCACAGGGATTCGTCCGCTTGCGGGTCGACGGAGAACTGGTTCGAAGTGATGAAATTCAGGTGCTCGACAAGCGTAAAAAGCATACCGTCGAGGCAGTGATTGACCGCCTTGTGATAAAACCCGATGTGGCGGAACGGTTGACCGAATCGGTCGAACAGGCATTGTCACTGGGCAACGGCATGCTGATCGCAAACATCGAGGGTAAGGGCGACCAGATTTATTCTGAACACCTCAACTGCAGCCGCTGCAAGCTGTCCTTTCCGGTCATGACGCCACAATCATTCTCCTTCAACAGTCCTCAGGGTATGTGTCACGAGTGCAATGGTCTCGGTACCCAGGTCGCGTTCGATCTGGATCTGTTGATTCCAGACAAGAGTCTTTCGATTCGGGACGGCGCGCTGAAACCGGTGGGCAGGGTTGATGAAGATCGAAATTCAACGGGCTCCATGTACCATCGGCAGGTATTTGAACAGCTCAGGATCCCGATTGATAAGCCGTGGCACAAACTGAGCAAAACGCACAAACAAAAGATACTCGAAGGTACCGGCGAGGCAAGATACAAAATCAACTGGGGCAGCCATGGGACCAGCAGTTCCCGCTACGAGGGAGTCATGAACCGCCTGATGCGGCGCTTCCGGAACACTCGCTCAGAAGGCATGAAGCGCTGGTATTCGCAGTTTCTGGCGAACACCCCCTGCACGGCGTGCCAGGGCGAACGGCTGCGCCCGGAGAGTGCCGCCGTGCGCATCAAAGGCACCTCCATTGTCGAGATTTCCAGCTGGACCATCGATAAGACCCACGACTACTTCCTGAATCTGAAGCTGCCTGGTGCTGCCGGTGAGATCGCAACCGAAGTGTTAAAAGAGATCTGCAATCGCCTGAACTTCCTCAACTCTGTGGGGCTCTCTTATCTGTCACTCAGTCGCCTCGGACCGTCCCTTTCCGGCGGCGAATCACAACGTATCCGACTTGCCAGCCAGGTGGGCTCAGAACTCTCCGGTGTGATTTACATTCTCGATGAGCCAAGCATCGGACTGCACCAACGCGACAATGAAAAACTGCTGGCCACACTCATTCGTATGCGCGATATCGGCAATACCGTAGTCGTGGTCGAACACGATGAAGAAACCATCAGAAGTGCCGACTATGTCGTGGACTTCGGTCCTGGCGCCGGGATTAAAGGCGGTCATATCGTTCATGCAGGAACTCCCGCGAGCCTCGCCAAAAACCGCAAGTCGATCACCGGAAACTATCTCTCTGGCAGAACGGCGATAGAATTTTCTAAAGACCGGCGCGTCGCCACCGGCGCCATTGAAGTGATAGGGGCCACTGCGAACAATCTTAAAAATCTCAGTGTTAAATTTCCACTCGGCATCCTGACCGCTATCACCGGCGTCTCCGGTGCCGGGAAATCGACGCTCGTAAACGACATTCTGCATCCCGCCCTCGCACGCCAGTTTCACAATTCCACGCGTAGAGTTGGAGCACACAAGCAGATTAAAGGCTTACAGCATCTGGACAAGGTTGTTGCCATCGACCAGCGGCCGATCGGTCGGACACCACGCAGTAATCCGGTGACCTACATCAAGGTTTTCGACGAAATCCGAAAATTCTATTCCATGCTTCCCGGCTCAAGAATGCGTGGCTACAAACCCGGCCGATTCTCTTTTAATGTAAAAGGCGGCCGATGTGAGTCATGCCAGGGCGATGGTGTCAGGAAAATCGAGATGCACTTTCTTTCTGACGTTTTTGTTAAGTGTGAAGAATGTGAAGGGAAACGATTTAACGAGGCGACACTTGAGGTGAAATATCAAAATCTGTCTATCTCTGACGTACTCGAATTAACCGTTGCCGAAGCCGTGCAGCACTTCTCGGAGCATCCGAAAATCAGCACACAGTTGCAGTTACTCGTTGATGTCGGCCTCGATTATCTTCATCTTGGTCAGCCCTCGTCGACACTTTCCGGCGGTGAAGCACAGCGCATCAAACTGGCGAGAGAACTCTCCAAACTGGCCACTGGAAAAACCTTCTACATCCTGGACGAGCCAACGACGGGATTACATTTCGATGATGTACGCAAATTACTGATCGTCCTCAATCGCCTGGTCGATGCCGGCAACAGCGTGACTGTCATTGAACACAATCTGGACGTCATCAAGACTTCCGACTGGGTGATAGATCTGGGACCGAATGGCGGACCGGAAGGCGGCATGATTATCGCTGAGGGTACACCTGAAGCAGTCGCGCACAACAAAAACTCGGAGACTGGCCGCTATCTCAGTGCCCTGCTAAAGCCCACCAGGCGCTCCAGAAAAAAGGCCGCCTGAGGCACAATACAGCGCATCTAATTGACCGATCCCTGGATGCTTCTGATCTTCTGGTTGTTCATCAATGCCTTGATCTTCGGGTTGGCTGCCAACGCATCAAGATCAAAACTCTGCACCGCGCGCATGACTTCCGGGTCGGCAAGTACTGCTTTCATCTCAGGATCGTTCTGCAGGTCCATAATAGTGCGCATCACTGAAGCGTTATTGGTTATGCGTGATTGAATGGAGTCGATGGTGGACTGGGTAACGGCACTTGCGTCCGGCGATACCATTGGTGCTATCACTGCTTCGATTGATCGAATGCTCTCGATCTGTCCACTGCCCAGTTGAATCCGGCCTAAGGATTCAGTGTTGACCTGATAGAGCCCGTTTTCCATTGACTCCACTACCCCACGAATACGACTGCCGTCATTTAACATGATTTCCTTTATGTCATTTGAAGCCGCATCAACAGCGGGAACCAGCGCCAGTGACACCAGAATGCCGACGAACAGCAGGCGTGACTTTGTGTTAATTTGACTCATATTGTTTCCTGATCACTCAATGTGACCATTTTGCATGTTTTCGGTCGGGTAAGCGCACTAAATCCACAAATCTGATCACGCTACATTCTGGAGACTACTTGCCGGACACACGGCACAAAACCGGGAATAGCTACCCTCATCTGGCCTGACATCCATCATCCATGTTAGCTTGATCCCCATGACTAACGATTCAGATAAACAGGACTATGATCCTGAAGCGGTTGAGATAAGACCCGCGGCGACGGTGATGCTGATTGACGATCGACCGGATCTGCAGGTTTTTATGATGGAGCGTCATGCCAATACCGTTTTTGCAGGTGGCATGTGGGTGTTCCCCGGTGGTGCGGTCGACGCGACGGATGACTCGTCGATCTTTCAGGAGTCCTGCATTCATCGCAGTGACGCTGAGGCCAGTCGTTTAATGGGACTCGCATCCGGCGGTATCGCCTATTACGTTGCTGCAATTCGAGAAGCATTTGAGGAGGCCGGTATCCTGCTTGCACTCAAGCGGGAAGGATTGAGTCCACTTGACTTGTCAGTTGACCGCCGCGCGGAACGGTTCCAGGCCCATCGCGACGATGTTAACGATTCCAATCGCCATTTTATGGAAATCATCGAAGATGAAGACCTGGTGCTGGATGCCGGTGAAATGCATTACATCGCGCGCTGGATCACGCCACTCGGTCCGCCCAGACGGTTTGACGCTCGATTTTTTATCGCACGCATGCCCGCCCGGCAGACGCCAATTCACGATGATGGCGAACTCGTGCATTCTCGCTGGATGTCCCCAAAGGACATTTTGCGGCGAGCCGAAGCCGAGGAGATGGTACTGATGAGCCCGACCTTGCGCATGGTCAAGAATCTGGCTCTGTTTGACTCGGCAGAACAGGTGATTGCTTCGGCATCCACCAATCAGGTAGACGAGAAAGCAAGAGTGACAAGGGATACCCGCGTGATTGTTATGCCGGGTGAACCTGGATACGACGAGGGACTGACCGATATCGAAACCGGCTGGATCCGGTTACGGCCACTGCCCGCGTAAACCAAGATCCCTCAGGCAAACTCATTCTCAACCCTGGTTAACCAGAAGTCTGCATCGAAGGATTCATCACCGAGCAGGTATCGCCAGAAGCGAATCCGATTGAGATATTCAAGCCGCGAGGTATCGAATTCAAACCAGGGTTCAGACTTTGTCAGGATCTCGTGGATCGGATCGACATTTTCCCGTTTGCCTGTCCAGAATATGGGTCGTTGCTGAAAGTGGTCGTTAGGTAAATCTGAATCATCCCAGAGTCTTACCTGTCGCTCAGATGGACCGAGGCGAATCTTGAACATATAACGCATGCGCTCTGAGGTGTTCATTCCACCGCCATGCCAGACTCCCATATGCATAAATAACAGAGTTCCTGGCGGACAAACCATATGTTGCTGGCCACGCACATTCTGGTACCGACCTATCGCCGCTTCACTCACCCGTCGCAGGTGAGTACCGGGAACGAAGCGAGTGCCCCCCATATCCCTCGTTACGTCATGCGGGAAATACATGATCTGAATATCAAATGCCTTTCTCGGATCAATGGTTGAATCCTGGTGGGTATGCTGGGAGGTAGGTACCGCACCTGCGGATTCGTAAAACCTCGGTGGAAACGTGATATGCAGGAAGTGATGATCAAATACCGGTGAGTGTCCAACCAGGCTCTGAATTGCACCGGCAACCACGGGTAAATTCATTAACTGATTCAAGGCACTGCCCGAAGGATAAGCATCGTTGAGTAAAACACCTGCTGGAACAACAGGCACAGCGCTGGTACTCATTACCCGTGCGTAGTGTGATCCAGGCGTTTCCACCAGATCCTCATCCACATGACCGACATCAGCCAGGAACTGCTGGTTCAGTGCCTCGGGAACGACTGAGTCCATTCGCAGGAAACCCCGTGCAGCAAATTGCGCCATCTGCGTTGAATTTAGTAACATCGGATCACTCATTTATTTGCACCAGCTGTTCGAACAGAAATTCGTATTTAAGATAGTCCGTCCGAAACTCATTGCCTTCACTATGACCCGACAGGGGATTGGCCTGGATGAGTCGCCAGCCATCCTTTAACGCTGCCAGCCCTGTCGTATAAGGTGGATCGTCACAATCCCCCGCCATGTGCGACTCATCACCGGTGCCATCATAAAACGCCCAGGCGACGACAGGCGTGTCGAGTGCCGAACTCGCCAGATAAAGAACCATTATTTTTTGTCGCATCGCCATAGACATCCCGGTTATGCCGGAGATAAATTCTGCAGCCACTATATATCAGAATATTCGTGAGGATCACAAAACAAGCCAGGATGATGCAGGCGTATTTTCGTTGATAATGAAGAAATAATGAATATAATAGTGAAAACTTCATGATCGAGCAGTGCCGATCAATATGAAGACATCCGTTTTCTGGCGTTTCCATAAGGAGGTTGCTGTAGTTAAAAGCGGGTCATCATCGATTTCATGCTTCCAGATCAGGCAGCCAATGACTTCGAGTTGGACGTGTAGAACTGATCGTCTCCCAACCGCCGGGCAATAGACCGCGGTGTTGCGAGACAGGTGTAATTCGGGGGGATTCACACCGAAGATTGAATCAGTTGTTCAGCCGGAATCATGCAGATTCCCGCTGACGCACGTGACATCAGGGCTCAAAGCCTCGTGATGTTCCCGCTTTCCATCCGATTAACCGAAACCTGTTTTAAACCATGTTTGCCCGACCGGCGTCTAACTGTTCGTATTTCCCCAAGAGAGAAAAATCCGTGTTGCGATTGCTAACTTTTCTGGCTATTTGTTCCTTCCTTCCTGGCGCGCTGGCTGATCAATGTAGTGCAAGCAAAGAAATTAACGAAAACCTGTCTGCCACCGGTATTTCACTTTTGAAAGTGAATGCGCTCGCCGGTTATCTGGAAATCCGATCCGGTGACTCAGACCACATTCGATTTACGGGGTACGCCTGCGCCGATGAGGAACTCTGGCTATCCAGGATGACGCTGGATATTGAGCGCGACGGTGAAGTGCTTGAGTTAACCGTGATGATCCCCTACGAACAGGACGGCTTTGATCCCCGCTACGCACATATGAATATCGAGCTTGCGATTCCCGAGAGTCTCGAAACCCAGATCAGGGACAGTAGTGGGAACATCGACATTGACGGGGTCTCGATCACGCAGATCGATGACAGTTCCGGCAGCATAAGGCTTGAAGACAACCACAGCACCGTCGATATCCAGGATTCATCTGGCGATATTGAACTGCGCGACATCCACGGCGGGGTGACAATTTCAGACAGTGCCGGTGACATCGATACCCGTGGCGTGTCCGGAACACTCACAATTTCCCGGGACAGTTCCGGTGATATTGATCTCCGCAAAACACGCGGCAAGGTCGTGATTGAACGGGATGGCAGCGGGAACATCGATATTGATGAGGTCGGCGACGATGTTGAAATCGGCAGTGACGGATCAGGCAATATCACCATTCGATCAATAACCGGAAATGTCACCATTGGCAGTGATGGATCCGGGGGCGTGACCGTCGCCACGGTCTCGGGAGACGTGACGGTTAACGCCAAGGGCCAGGGAACCATCCGAACTCAGAAAATCGATGGCACTATCTCTATTCCGCACTGAGCGCCTGGCGACAACCTGCTATAGTTAGATTCGTTTCAAGCGTTTCACGAGGCGCTTCGATTCCACTCTGCAAGGCGAGCACTATGAGACTCTACCAGGTATATCTGCTCAAGGATCCGGGACAGCCGAATGCTTCTGCACTGGTTAACTTCACCCAGGGTTCCCTGAACCTGATTCTGAAAGATCGCGGCTACACCTGTTTCGGTGTATTCCAGGGCCTGTTTGGGTTGGCCAGCAACGAACTGTATCTGGTGATATCGACGGAAGATGAGACCATGGATGTTAGCCAGAATGTGCTGGCCGAGGGCTACGAGATCAGGCAGCGCCTTGAACTCGTACCCACGGTCCGACCAACGCATCATGAGCCCCGCGAACAACCGGGCATTTATGTCTTTCGGTGGTTCACCGTTCGCCTGGACGACGTCACCGAGATCGCCAGTCTTTCGGCCGAAGCGTGGAAGACTTTTGAAGGAGGTTTTGATACCGAGGTGCAGGCATTGTTTGTCGAGCAACACCCCGACCCGGAGCGAGGGAAAATGCTGCTCATTACCTGGTATCGCGACCTGTCGGTGTGGCAGGCATCCAGGCAACCGCCCGCCGAGGCACTCGAGAACTTTATGAAACGCCAGGCGCTGACACTGGAAGCATTTCCGGTGGCGACACGACTCGCTATTTAGAGATTCAACGCTTTAAAAAATACAACATACGCCAGAGCGTACTCGTCACCAGGGCGTGATCTATTTCACCTGCCACCAGCAGATCCGCGACTTGTTCCATTGGAATCAACTGAACCTCGGTGTGCTCTGTAGAAGTATTCTCGATATCTGCCACGTGCACAGCATTCGGAGCGACGTAGGTATGAAGTTTGTTCGAGAATATCGCCGGATTCGGATTAAGTACACCTAGCGAAATCAGCTCTTTTGCTTCATATCCTGTTTCCTCAAGACACTCACGCATAGCGGCGACTGCAGGATCTTCACCAGGGTCGACCATGCCACCTGGAATCTCCAGCGTAATCTGTTCGTTGCCATGTCGGAACTGACGAATGCAAACCAATTCATTTGCGGCAGTCACCGGCACAACATTCACCCAGTCAGCGGTGTCCATAAAGTAGAACTGGTGTTCAGCCTGGGTGACTGGTGAAATCGCCGTTGCCTGATGCACCGAGAATATCCGGCAATCTGCAATTTTTTCAGATTCCTTTCGCGTCCACGCCTGTATAGTCTTCACCATATTTCCGCCTTTTTCGTTTAGTAAGTCTCCAGACCCACCATGCATGATGGCATGCATACTTGGACAATCTGCCGTTAATTCGCTAACTTGATTACTGCTTCCTCATCATGTCAGGAAAAACCTCATGTACGATCTTGTGATAAAAAACGGCACAATTATAGACGGTTCTGGTAAAGAACGATTTATAGGCGACATCGCTATTGACGGCGATCGGATTTCCGCGGTCGGTTCAATTTCAGATGCTGGGCGAGAAACCATTGACGCCAGCGGCAAGCTCGTCACACCTGGCTGGGTGGATATTCACACGCACTACGACGGCCAGGCAACCTGGGATCCACTGCTTGCGCCATCGAGTTGGCATGGAGTGACCACCGTCGTGATGGGTAACTGTGGAGTCGGATTTGCACCAGTGCGACCGGGGTCGGAAAATTTTCTGATTGAATTGATGGAGGGGGTTGAGGACATTCCCGGCAGTGCCCTGGCCGAAGGAATCGACTGGCAATGGGAGACATTTCCGGAATATCTGGATGCCCTGGAAAAACTCAAACGAACCATAGATGTGGCAACCCAGGTCCCTCACGGTGCTGTCCGCGCATATGTCATGGGGGAGCGATGCAATGATGACAGCATCCCAACTGAAGATGAGATTGCGGAGATGCGGCAACTGGTTCGCGATGGAATAGAAGCCGGTGCGCTGGGATTTTCAAGTTCCCGCACCTTGCTTCACAAGGATGTCCATGGCGTGTACGTCCCGGGAACGTTTGCCGGCAGTGACGAAATGCTGCAACTTGGCCTGTCGATGAAGGGCCTGGATCATGGTGTTTTTGAGCTGGTTTCTGACAACCTGGGTGATGAGAACGAATGGCAGTGGGTCCAGGAATTCGCCAGGCAAACCGGAAAAAAAGTGACCCTGATCGCCACCTCAGCCGCCGCCTACGAGAACGGCAAACTGTACCGTATTGCCGAGCAGGCACGAGAACAGGGAATGGAAATTCTGCCCCAGATGGCAGGCCGCCCCACCGGGGTCCTACACGGTCTGCAGAGCAGCTTTCATGCATTTATGGGGCACCCGACGTATCGGTCTGAAGCAGATCATCTGCCGCTGGCACAAAAAATTGAGAAGCTGCGAGACCCTTCAGTCCGGGCAAGAATCCTGGCTGAGACCTCAGGCATCAAATCATCAACTCTCGGCACTATGGACGAACTCATGGCGCGCGTTTTTCCTCTGGGGGAGAATCCGAATTACGAGCCAGAGTACTGCGATAGCATCGCCGGTATCGCGCAAGCTGCCGGTAAGGACGCATTGGAGGTTATGTATGACCTGTTGATCGCAAACGAGGGGAAGGAGTTGTTTTATCAACCACTTGGCGGTTACCAGAACTACAACCTCGAAGGTCAGCGTGCGGTCATGCAACATCCGAACGTCATCATGGGACTAAGCGACGGTGGCGCGCATTGCGGAGTCATCGCGGATGCAGGTATGCCAAGTTTCATCATGTCGCACTGGGGTCGCGATCGCACTCGTGGCGAGAAACTGCCGCTCGAGTTTATCGTGGAATCCCTGACCAGCAAGACTGCAGATACCTATGGCATGACGGACCGGGGCCGTCTTACACCCGGCCTGATGGCAGATATCAATGTGATCGACTTTGAAAACCTGCGGTTGTTCCGACCTGAAGCCATATTCGATTTACCGACAGGGGGTAAGCGCCTGGTCCAGCGCGTCGAGGGTTATGACTACACCGTTAAATCGGGCCAGATCACTTTTGATCATGGCGAACACACAGGGCGCTATCCCGGCGGTCTTGTCCGGGGATAGAACGCCTGCACGAGGGAGCAGCTATCGACCAGAGAAGGAAGCGGGTCGCCGCTCAAGGAATGATGCGACGCCTTCTTTATGGTCCTCGGACTTGAAACATTCAGCCAGCGCTTTTGTGTGATGTTCCATATGTTCAGAGACATCAATCCCAAGGCCCTCATAAACCAGTGATTTGATTCTATCGTGCGAGAACGGTGAGCCCTGCATAATGGTTTTTGCCATCGACCGTGCCTGCTCGAGGAGTTCCTCCGGTTCGAACACCGCGCTGACATATTTCAATTCGTGCGCTTCTCGTGCGGAGATAAATTCCCCGGAGTAGAGCAACCAGAACGCCTGGGATACGCCAACAAGTTTTGGTAACAGCCAGCTTCCAGCACCCGTGTCAGGGACTAACCCCCGGTGAGCAAAATTCCAGGCAAACCTGGCACGGGTTGATGCGATCCGTATATCGCACTGGGACGTGAATTCTGCCCCCATACCAACTGCCGGGCCGTCAATCGCACAAATAGTCGGCTTCCTGCAGGCAATAATCGGCCACCATTTGGAACGCTCTTCCGCACTGCCACGCAGGCCGCGACTCTCCCCCGGTATTGTCGCCAGGTCCGCAAGGTCCGTACCGGCACAAAATGAACCATCAATGCCGGTCAGGATCACCACCCTCGCATCCTCGTCAGCGCTTGCCCGTGCCATGGTCTCAATGAATTCCGCCAGCATCTGGTAGGACATGGCATTCTTTTTCTCTGGCCGATTTATCGTCACCGTGGCGATGTGATCGGACACCTCATACAATATCCAGTTACTCAATGCGTTCTCCCCTTTCCTATAAAAGTTACATGACAGTTTGTATTTGACAGCTTCAGGACAGCCCGTCGACAGGTATGGCGGCGCCATGTATCGCTATGGACTGCGGTCCACACAGAAAACCAATAACCCGCGCGATGTCCGTCGGGGCTACCCAGCGGGTGTGATCAGCATCGGGCATATCGATCCGATTCCTCGGTGTATCGATGACGCCCGGCATAATGCAATTCACGTTGATGCCCTCGTCCCTTAGTTCCAGGGCCATGCTTTCGGTGAGTCGCATGACAGCCGCTTTGGTCGCTGTATAGACACCCATTCGGGCGGCACCTGATAACGCAGCTTTTGCTGCGACGTTGACCACCTTGCCAGCACCCCGGTCCTTCATCCCGGGGACCACCGCGGCACTCATATTGAGAATCGAACGGGTATTTAAGTCAAACAGGAAGTCCCAGGTTTTATCGCTGGTTTCATGAACTTCATCACCCATCAGGAACCCCCCGGCGATATTGCACAGGATATCGATGTGCCCATATTCAGCGATCACGTGGGTACAGGCCGCCGCGCAGGAGGCGCGTTTGGTAAGATCACAATCCAGGTATAGTCCATTTGGTTTTTTCCGGGGAAATGCAGCGTCCAGCAGTCCCTGGTTTAAGTCAAGGGCAGCGACATGAGCGCCCTCGTTTTCAAAAAATTCGACGACGGATCGACCGAGAGCACCCGCAGCCCCGGTTATCACGACCCTGGATTCTTTAAACATCTACTTAACTCTGCTGTGAAAAAGTGGCATTCTCGATGCTATTACCTTTCCGGACTGAAGCCAACATGAAAACAGTGAATACATTTTGTCGAGTCTGTGAGCCATCCTGTGCTTTGATTGCCGAGGTTGAAAACGACGAAATCGTTTCTTTGAAACCGGATAAGGATCACCCCGTCACCCGCGGCTTCGCCTGTCACAAAGGGCTTGCAACTCTCGATATTCACAATGACCCCGACCGGTTAAATCACCCATTCGTACGATCTGGCACCGGCAAACTGATTCGGGCAAGCTGGCCGGTCGCAACCAAAACTGTCGCTGACAGAATAGCGGACCTGAAAGCTCGCTATGGACCAGATGCACTGGCTTCCTACACCGGGAACCCGCTGGCGTTTAACTCGACCGCTGGACCGGCGATTGGCTCGTTCCTCATCAAGAATGAGATTCGCAGGAACTTCAGTTCGGGGACGCAGGATTGCAGCAACAAATTTGCCGGTAGTGAGGCTTTTTTTGGCTCCAGCACCATCCACCCTATCCCGGATATAGAGCATACCGACTTCCTGTTAGTTTTTGGCTCCAATCCACGTATTTCCCACATGAGCTTCATTTCGATCGCGGACCCAATGGCTGCCTTGCGTAACGCAAAAAAGCGCGGTGCCCGCATTCGTTTCGTTGACCCCAGGGAAAATGAATCCGTTGCAGGAATCGGCAAGGTGGTCAAGGTCAATCCCGACACTGATGTCTATCTGATGGCGTCTATACTGCATCACCTCCACGGAACGAACCAGTTCGATAATAACTACCTGATTGAACATGCCGATAATGTTGATGGGCTGATCACGTTTATCAAGGATTATTCGCCTGACCTTGTGGCGCCGGTCGTCGGTATTTCGGCGCAGGAAATCCGCGAACTGGCTGATGAATTCGCCGCTGCTGATCGCGCCTCAGTCTACATGTCTACCGGGGTGAATATGGGGCGTCAGGGTACCCTCGCCTATTGGTTGCTATTTATGCTGAGCACGGTCACAGGTAATCTTGACCGCCAGGGCGGCAACATTTATTCAAAAGGGTTCTATCCGGCGGCTAAGGCTGGCAAGGTTCCGGAAAACCAGATTCGCTACGAACCTTCTCCTTTCGGCGAGGTTCGAAGAATTCGCGGTTCACTCCCGGGTAACCTGCTCGCAGATATGATTCTGGCTGAAGAAAATCCCGTCCGTGGACTCATTGTTATTTCCGGTAATCCGCTCATTTCGGTCGGGAACAGCAAACGACTGGCGCAGGCAATCGAGAAACTGGAATTTCTGGTCGTCATCGACATTTATCCCAACGCGACCGCAGAACTTGCAGATGTAGTACTGCCTGCAACCGATATGTATGAGCGACCTGATATCAACCTCTGTGGACTCGGCCTGCAGGCGCAGCCCTTCGTTCAGGTCACGGATCGAATTGTACCGCCTGTGGCGGAACGAAAGCCGGAGTGGTGGATTTTAGGAAAAATAGAACAAGACCAGGGCTTCGAGACGGATGTTGATGATGAGCAGCCGGATCTTTTTGGCCGTATCAATCACATGTTGCAACACAGCGATCTCAGTGTTTCGGACATCGGGTCGATGCCGAACCAGACCGCAGTCTTACCTAAAACCATAGCAGGTAAATTCTTCAGCACCGCGATCCAGACTGAATCCGGCCGGGTCAACTGCTGTCCGCCGCAGTTTGCCGAGGCATTGTTAAATTGTCAGGCGATCTTCGATGAAATTAGCGCCGAACCGGCAGATCAACTGAAAATGATTTCACGGCGCACCAACTACATGATCAATAGCTGGTTTCATAATATCAAGTCACTCAAGCGTGCCAGCCACCAGTCGAATCCGATCTATATGCATCCCAATGATGCGCGTGCCAGAAATCTTGGGGAGGCCTCCGAGGTCAGAGTTTTCAACAGCAATGGTCAGGTCACCACTCGGGTCAGCCTGGATAACAGTTTGAAAATTGGCACGGTGGCGATGACGCACGGTTGGGGACACCAGAAGACAGGTATGCGCGTTGCGAAACAATATCCAGGCGTCAACGCCAACGAACTCCTGCCCTCCGGTCCGGGCAGCTATGAGAAACTGAGTAACCAGTCATTTATGACTGGTATACCGGTTAACGTGGAAGTTGTCTAAGCTGTGGATTCCTCTGGATCCAGGCCACTTGTTCTATCCTGTGCCAAAGATCGCCTTGAATACGTAAAAGAAGAAGATTGCGAGACCAGCACCCACTGGCAGGGTTATCATCCATGACACAAAAATGGTGCCCACGACGCGCAGATTAAGCGCAGACAATCCTCGCGCCAGACCAACCCCCAGTACGCCACCGACCAGGGTGTGTGTCGTTGAGACCGGCAGACTTGCACCCGAGGCAACAACAACCGTGGTCGCCGCTGCCAGTTCAGCGGCAAAACCGCTGCTGGGTGTGAGTTCTGTAATGTGCGTGCCGATGGTGCGCATGACCCGATATCCATATAGCGCCAGACCGGCGACAATTCCGCCACCACCAAGCAACAGTAACCAGCTTGGCATTCCTGCATTTTGCGTTACCTGACCACCACTGGAAATAATGCTGTTAATTGCCGCCAGGGGTCCAATCGCATTGGCCACATCGTTTGAGCCATGGGCAAATGCCATGGAACAGGCGGTGAATATCATCAGCACACCAAAAATACGCTCGACGCTCATGAGATTCTGATGCACAGAAGCATACGGCCGCTTGATCCTGCCGATAATCGCCACGCCTACCAACGACAGCAACAGGGCAAATCCAAGCGCATAGAAAATGGACTGTTCAAACGAAAGATCCAGGCCCACATGTTTTAGTCCCTTGACCATGGTAACCATAGAGATCACAAAACCCACCAGGAAAATATAGATCGGGACATAACGTTTTGCGCTAATAAACGGGTCATCGGTATTAAAAATAAACCGGCGGACACTAAGGTAAAGCAGAAAAGACATGGTTCCTGCAAGCACCGGGGATATCACCCAACTCGAAACAATTTCAGCAACCTTGGCCCAGTTAACGGCATCAACTGAAATCCCGACCGAGGCAAATCCAACAATAGCGCCAACGATACTGTGTGTTGTCGAAACCGGCCAGCCGAAGGTGCTGGCTATCATCAGCCAGATGCCCGCTGCCAGCAGAGATGCCATCATGCCGTAAACAAGTAACTCCGGATTCTCACCCAGCAGTTCGGGATCAACAATTCCCTTGCGGATAGTTGATGTAACCTCGCCACCCGCAAGATAAGCCCCGGCAAATTCAAAAATCATCGCAATAATAATGGCCTGCTTGATGGTGATTGCTTTGGCACCAACCGAGGTGCCCATAGCATTGGCGACATCGTTGGCGCCAACCCCCCACGCCATAAAAAATCCAAAAATGATCGCGAGTAAAAGCAGCAGGCTGCCATAATCTTCGATAACGCCCATATACTTTGCCTTTTATTATTCTATCGTGCGATCAGGTACAGCATACGGTTGCCAACGGTCTGTGAGTCATCCGCAAGATCACCAATCCAGTCAATAACCCTGTAAATGAACATGGCGTCAATCGGATTCATTTCCATCTCAACCGCCATGAGCTTGCTGCGAACTTCTCGTTGCTTGACATCAGACTCATGCTCAACGTCGCCAAGTGAACCCAGCAGTTTCTCGATGGACAGAATTTCGCGACCACTGAAACCCGCCACCAGCAATTCATCAAGTTCTTCCATCGCACTCAGCGCATATTCGGTCGCCGTCACTGACAGCTTAATGTATTCACGCAAAACCTCATGGATGGGCTGAGGCATCGCCATTTTACGCCCGAGGACGAGGCCGGCGATGTCCTTGGCCCGGTTGGGAATTTTATCCTGCAAATGCAACAGTTCTAACAGGTCCGATCGGGATACCGGCAGGAACAGGCTCTTCGGCAGATTAATCCGAATCTCTCTTTTTATACCGTCGGCCCGGTCCTCGAGTTCGCCAATTTCATCATAATATTGCTGAACTGCTTCCCAGTCCTCTTGGAAAACCGCACCAAAGTAATCGGGTAACTTCGCCACACATTCCGACGAAATTTTCATATGTTGCTGCATCGGGGCGATCGGAGAGCGACCGAACAAACGACTGAATATCGGGCTATTGGCCATGGGATCATTCACTGCTTTTTGCGGTGTATTATAGGGGAAGATTCAGGCCAGGCGTTGGCTATTTATCAAGAAAGTTAGCGGGGTTTGTGATATAAAAGCGCCGCCATGAATCATCACAGCGAAAATTCACCCGGAAACGAGAAAAAGTTCACTCTGGACAGTCTCGGAGTGTTTCTATCCGGTACCTGTATGTTGCATTGCCTGGCCCTGCCAATCATGGTGACGCTGTTTCCCATCGCCCAGGGCAGCCTGCTCGAAGAGCAGTCATTCCACATGATCATGCTGGTGCTGATTCTACCGACCAGTTTAGTCGCGTTAACGGTGGGTTGTCGCAAGCACAAGGATTTGTTGACGATGACCCTGGGGGCCGTCGGCTTGATCATTCTTACGATCACGGCAATCTGGGGGCATTTACTCTTTGGCTTGCTGGGAGAAAGAATTGTAACGACGCTGGGCGGTATCACCCTCGCCATTGCACATATTCAAAATTATCGTTGCTGTCGACGTGCGGACTGTGACCACGATGAACTCAGTGATCACGACGCCGCCAACACAAATCCCTGATTGCGCAGCAGCGTCTCATACAATCCGATAAGTAAGGATACCGTCGGACCAGCGACTCGAACATCACCCTCATGATAAGCGTAATGGCCGCGTTTTGGCGTATGCCAGTTCAACTGGTAGCTGGTTGCATCGAGTATCCTGCGTAGCGAAATCTGGTAGATCTGTTCAACTTCCTCTGGATTAGGTTCCATTTTAAATCCACGCTTCACGAGCCCTATGACTGGTGTGATCCTGAAACCCGCCTGTGTGTAGTAAGGGCCAAGCTCACCAAGAACTTCTACAAATTCTCCTGAGAGTGAAATTTCCTCCTGTGTTTCCCGCAGTGCAGTCGCAACCGCGGAATCATCCGAGTCGTCTCTTGTGCCTCCGGGAAAACAAATATGGCCACCGAATCTTATTTTCGAGGTGCGCCGGGTGACCAGGACCGTGGGTTCCGGGCCCTCAACAATTGGTATCAGCACCGCGGACGACCGCGCACGGTTTCGCACCGTGTCACTCACAGGAGTCTCCCGATGGGGATTGCGCAGCTCCAGATGAGCGGCATTGCCGTCAAATAAAGCGCGAATGCTGTTCAGATCAGGTTCAAGGGTTGGATATTGCAAGCGAGCGATTGTTTCTTCCACGCGAAGGCGAGATTATAACAAATGTGAAGCAACCCCAGCACATAAATGTCGAACAATTGACGCCACATATCGGTGCTGTGATTTCCGGGTTAAATCTCGGCGAGACGCTGACGACCAGCACCATCGATCAGATCCGTCGCGCACTACTCAGGCATCACGTGGTTTTTTTCCGCGACCAGGACCTAACACCCGAACAACTCATGAGGTTCGCCGCCCGGTTCGGCGTACCCGTGCCGTACCCCATGGTCAACGGCATTACCGGTTACCCCTGCGTTGTTGAGGTACTGAAGCTTCCCCATGAACAGGAAAATTTTGGAGGAGTCTGGCACTCTGACACGCCGTATCTGGAGGCACCGGCGATGGCCGCTATGCTCTATGCCGTTGAGGTTCCGAAGGTCGGTGGTGATACGCTGTTCGCCAATATGATCAGCGCTTATGAAGCACTCTCCCCGGGACTTGCCGCTGTGTTATCACAGTTACGCGCCGTGAACGATGCAGACAAAGCCGCCATAGCCCGGTCCCGGATGCATCGCATTGGCAACCGGCCGACCAAAAACCTAAAGGCGACCCACCCGGTCATCAGGCTTCACCCGGAAACAGGCGAAAAACTGCTCTACGTAAGTCGGGCACATACCACCCGGTTTGAAGATATGACGGAACAGGAAAGCACCCCACTGCTCGAATTCCTCTACGCTATTCAATCGAGCGAAGCACACACCTGTCGGTTCAAATGGACACCAGGCAGTCTTGCATTCTGGGATAATCGAGCCTGCCAGCACTATCCCCTCAACGATTACCATGGTGAAAAACGCCTGATGTACCGAATCAGTCTCGGCGGAGACAAGCCCCTGCCCGGCTGATTAATTCATCAGGGGCCCTGGTAAATCCGTGTCGGGACGCGGACAAACGGATTGGTTATACTCCGGCAAACAACGCAGAACCCACAACCGGAACGCCAAATGAATCGATTATCCGCATACTTGCCCCTGCTGCTGGTTGTCGCCTGCTCCGAGGGCGACGTCGCGCTCGAACCAAATCCGTTAGTCCCTACGGTCGAAATCATTGCCACCGGGGCTAACATCGCCGGTGCCAACGGCATTGCCTTCGGTCCTGACGGACTCCTGTACGCGGCTTCAGTGGTCGGATCAGATATATCGGTGCTCGATCCCAATTCAGGTGAACGAGTCAGACACTATACCGCCCGGGACGGCGTCATTGGGCCTGACGACATCGCCTTTGCACCAGACGGTGCTTTTTACTGGACCTCAATCCTCACCGGCGAGGTCGCTGGATTCAACACCGCCGGTGAAAAAGTTATCGCCGCGCAGCTACCACCCGGTCCCAATCCCATCACCTTTTCCCCCGACGGCAGGTTGTTCGTTGCCCAGTGTTTTCTCGGTACAAATCTGTACGAACTGGATCCCACCGGCGAGGCTGCACCAAGGATCATCAGCGACACACTTGGCCCTGGCTGCGGCTTAAACGGCATGGATTGGGGACCCGACAACCGCCTCTATGGTCCACGCTGGTTCACCGGAGAGATCGTCAGTTTTGATGTTGACGACAATAGTATGCGGGTCGAGGCAGCGGGATTCGAGACACCCGCTGCGGTCAAATTCAACAGCAAAGGCGAACTGCATGTCCTCGATACCGCCAGGGGGGAAATCTCAAGCGTCGCTGATGGAGTGAGTACAGTTGCGGCCAAGCTCTCACCCGGTCTCGATAACTTCGCCTTCGATGATCAGGACCAGCTGTTTGTTTCCAGTTTCGCCGACGGCTTTATCAGCGCCGTTAACAAAGATGGTTCAACTCGATTCCTGCAACCCGGTGGGATGGCGCATGCCGGTGGTATCACTATCAAAGATGGCAAGGCGATCGTCGCTGACCTGCATGCTATCCGCAGCTACAATATCACTACCGGCGAAGCTGTTCTGACGCAGCGAAACATCGTTGGCGTCGGTGAAATGGGCGGTGCTCTGAACATTGCAGCCGATGGAGACAATCTGATCCTGACCTCATGGTTCGATGGTGATGTCAGGATCTGGGATCCAGTCGGGAAGAAACGCATGGCGCAATATCCTGATCTGCAGGGACCGGTATCTGCGGTTCGTTACAATGGCGATATTACCGTTGCTGAACACGGCAAACATCGGGTCGTTGCGTTTTCAGATGGCCACGAAATTGAACTCGCAACGGACCTCCCCGCGCCGACCGGTCTGCTGATTGAGCAGAGAAATCTTTACGTGTCCGACCGAATACTCGGGCAGATACTGATGATTGCGAGTGCCGGTAAAAAACTCAACAAACCGGTGATTGTCGCAGACAATCTAACGACGCCGGAAGGGTTTGTAATGACGAATCGTGGATTCGTGGTGGTTGAAGCAGATCTCGGTTTCATTACAGAAGTCAATTCAGCCGGTGATCGTCGCATACTCGCTGAAATCCCACCGGGTACCCAGGCTGGTTCACCCGCCTTTCCTCCGTCGCAGGTTTTTAATGGTATCGCTCTCGTGCGTGAAGGCTTACTGATTGTTACGGGAGAAACCAACCGCTCTTTGTACCGGATCAGCTTCTAGCCGATACAGACTGTATTTCACGAATTGACGTCCTTTTTTACCTGGCCTGACAAAATAACCTAACGATTTTACTGTGTCGTCTCCGTGAACATGCGGGCTAGGATTTCCCTCCATGCTGGATCAGTTGTGCCAGTCGGGTCGACACTGTAATCAGCATGCCGTCCTGGAGCTCAGCTGGTACCGGGGGAAGCTGGCGCTCAAGTATCAGATGAGCAAGACCGTGAACATGGCACCAGCCGATCATAATATCGTCGAGAATGGCGACGATGGATTGGTCCCGTTCAACTTCTTCACAGCGAATTTCGGGCTCACCTCTCTGGCGCAGAATGACATTCGTCAACTCCGTAAATGTCAGCTGCATCGCAGTTGCCAGACGGTCGGATTCCGCGCATAACAAATCGTCACGAAACATAATTCTGAAATGTTCCGGCTGAGCCTGCGCGAATTCAACATAAGCCCGGGTGGTGGCAATGAACTCCTCATCGAGGGTGGTCGCATCAGCGATTCGCTCACGTAACATGCGGGTCAGTTCATCGAATCCACCGGCCGCAATTTCGGTCAGAAATCCCTTCACATCACCGAAATGATGCTTGGGTGCAGCGTGAGATACACCCGCCCGACGTGCACATTCCCTTAAGGTAAAACCTTTAAAGCCCTTCTCACGCAACAGGGCTTCACCCGCCTCAAGCAAACTTTGCCGCAGTGTGCCGTGGTGGTAGCTCGACCTGTCAGGCGTGCTTGGTGCTGTTGCTTTTCGACGCATAGCGCTTGGCTCTCCTGTCCTGACAATTTGCAGCACGCCGTAAACACGCTGCACCGGTGTAGAAATTGATCTTGACAATGTCAAAATGAAACTGAAGAATAGACGCCTCCATCTTGTCACTGTCAAGCGGTGAATGTACATATGAATCAACAAATATTTCCGACTACCCTACAGCGAACAAAATGGCTCTCCGGCCTGTCCCTGGCGCTTATGATCATCCTGAGTATCGCAATCGGCCTTTATGCCATCGCGTTCCAGGCACGGGTCACGGGTGATCCGGGCTTCCAGTTACGCTTCAGCGAATATTCCGTCACTTCCTCAATGCATGTCATTGGCGGCGCCGTGGTCATCATTCTCGGCGGCTTCCAGTTCTCAACCTGGTTGCGCCAGCACTATACCCAGGTACATCGATGGACAGGACGGATTTACCTGATTTTCGTGCTGATCGGTGGCGTTGGGGGATTGATGATCGCGCCTCAGTCCGCAGGCGGTCCGACTGCCCACTTCGGCTTCGGTCTGCTGGCGCTGCTCTGGCTGTTCAGCGGCTGGCAGGCATATGCATGCATTCGACGTCGGGACATTCAGGCACACCGGGCATGGATGATGCGAAATTACGCCATGACATTTGGCGCGGTAACCTTAAGAATTTATCTGGGTCTGCTTGCCGGTGCCGGGGTCGATTTCCCGGAAGCCTACCCACTGGTTGCGTGGTTAAGCTGGGTACCCAATCTCATCATCGTGGAGTGGTATCTCGCTTTGAAAGCACAAGGCCTTAACGCTTCAGGCTGAATTCCGCCAGCACTTCCTCTGTGTGCTCACCCAACATGGGCGGACGCCGGTAAAAACCGGCCCTGGTCTGTTCATACTTGATTGGAGACCCGACAATCGAGACCCGTGGATTGTCCCCGGGCAAATCAAACTCGGTAATCATCTCCCTGGCCTTGACGTGCGGATCACTGAAAATATCCTTCGCCGTATTCACGGGACCGCAGGGAACCTTGCCACCGATTGCCGCAACAACCTCGGCCCGGGTATGGGATGACGTCCAGGCGGAAATCTGAGCTTCCACAAAAACCTGATTGTTCTTACGGACATAAGTATTTCGAGTCCGTTCATCATCAGCCAGGTCACTTCGCCCCATTGCTTCACACAATGCCAGCCAGTGTTTCGGACCCGGGGCAGCGATCGCAATGCCACCATCACTGGTTGGAAATATGCCAAATGGCATGAGGTTTGGATGATGCTGACCCCGGGGACCCAGTTCCTTTTGCTCGAAGCCATAGTTGGCAATCACAGTTTCCGAAAAGGCGAGCATGGCGTCGTACATGGCAACATCAAAAAACTGACCGACACCGGAACGACGGGCATGGTGAATTGCTGAAACAACGCCTAAAGCCATCAGCGTACCCGGATAAATGTCACCAACACTTACGCCTCCTGGATACCCAGCGGTCCCTTCAGGTCCGGTAATGTGTGCGTGCCCGCTCATGGACTGGGCAACAATATCGTAGGCAGGCCACTGGGCATAGGGACTTGTCCCGGTTCGCGGATCACCAAATCCGCGGATTGCACCGTAGACCAGCGCAGGATTGCTTTCTTTCAGGACGTCATAACCAACGCCAAGTTTGTCCATTACGCCAACACGCATGTTCTCCAGAATTGCATCTGCCTTGTTGCACAGGGAGATGAGCACCTCCCGGTCGGGATGGGTTTTCAAATCAAGGACGATGCTGCGTTTATTCCGGTTTATTGAAGCGAAATAGCCGCCATAGTCGACCCCGGCAGGTTCGCTTGCGCCTGGATTAGCATAATCTTTAGGTAGCGGCGGCACACTGCGTGAACCATCCCCATGTGGCGGCTCAACCTTGATAACATTCGCGCCCAGGTCAGCTAACAGCGCAGTTCCGAAAGGTCCCGCCAGCGCCATAGTACAATCGATGATGGTAATGTCCTGTAGTGGCCCTGTTCGTTCGTTCATGGGCGTTGATCCTTTTTGTTTACAATCTGTTTGTCAGTACTGGCAAGCCGTGGCAAATGTCAGGCAATGAAATAATTTATCATCTATTATGCCTGAACGGGTACGCGGGGACTGTCGAGGCGGGTAAGAAACATTCAGTCACCTTCGCGACATGAGATGCAGACATTGATGGATAGAGTTCAACAAATACAACAAAATCTAAGCGCTCGCTGGGCCGAACGCTCACCAAGAACGGTTGCTAACCAATTCGCAGCGCCGCTTTTTGGTTCTGCCGGGGAATGGGACTTACCCCCAGGGGTCACGCCAAAGCGAGACCTGCTTTATCTCGCGGTGGGCATTCCCGATTCCACGTCGCTGCCGAAACAGGCTTTGGCTGCAGCGAGCCAGCGTGTCTTTGAACAACCCGGAGACCTGGCACTTCGGTATGGATTCGGCAAGGGACCGTCCGCAATCAGGCGCTGGCTGGCAAATCACCGCAATGAACTCGAAGGCACGCAGGTCAATGAGGACTGGTTTCAAATGACCAATGGTTCATCGGGAGCAATCGACCTGGTCGTGCGCTCGCTGATCAATCCGGGCGATGTCATTATTGCTGAGAATCCAACCTACATGGGGACTCTGCACAATTTCCGCGGAGTCGGTGCGGAAATACAGTACGTTCCCACAGACGCCGAAGGATTGCGCACTGACGCCCTTGCGAGCCTTTTACAGCGTATGCGATCGGCGGGAAAAACCGTCAAGTTGATCTACACAATATCCACTTTTCAGAATCCCTCCGGCGCAACAATGTCGCTGCAAAGACGAATCGAATTACTGGAGCTGGCTTACCAATATGACGTCATGATACTGGACGACGAGGCCTATCGGGAACTCTGGTACGACACCGCACCACCTCCTGCCATTTCAACCCTGGGTGACGGCTATGGATTGATCACCACAGGGACTTTTTCAAAAACCGTGGCCACGGGCATTCGCATTGGCTGGATTCATGCCAGACCTGAAATGCTGGCCTTGTTTGCGCGGATGCGTTTCGGCATGGGACAAAACCAGACCGGACTGCGCGCGTTCGGTGAATTTCTAGACGCCGGTGAATATCCACCACACCTTAAGAAAATTCGTTCCCTCTACAGGGAAAAACGCGATGCCATCCATAGCGCGCTTAAAAAGGAAGTCAGTGAATACCTTGAGTGGGAAGTTCCACAGGGTGGATTCTATCTCTGGGCAAAACTGAAGCCGCCCATGAAGCTGGAACCACTCTGGCGCACCGCGGTTGAGGAAGGAATCGCCGTTAATCCCGGCAGCGGCTTTTCCCCCGTTGAAGAATCCGGCACAGCGTATATCAGAATCGCTTACGCATGGACACCTGTTGAACAGTTTAGTGAAGCTGCATACCGGCTTCGACTTGCCTGTGAACGCGTTGTCGCTTCCGACTCGGCGTGATGGCGAACTCAAGCAATCCCTCAGATAATCCACGTTCACCAATCCTGTTTCAACCGGGTATGTTCGGGTCACTGGCTATCCGGGATTTTCGCCTGCTATGGTTTTCCAATCTAAGCACCTCGTTTGCAATGCAAATGCAGATGGTGGCGCGAGGGTGGCTGATCTACGCAATGACCAGTTCACCTCTCGCGCTCACCTGGGTGATGATGTCTTTCATGTTACCCTCGTTCCTGTTTTCTCTTCTTGGTGGTGTCTTCGCCGACCGACTACGGAAAAAACCGATCATTGTTTCGTCCCAACTGTTAAACGCTGGCGCGACGCTGATCCTCGCATACATCATCTATACCGGTTCCGTCGGATTCTGGCATTTTATATTTTTCGGGCTGTTCAATGGCACCATTCTGGCTATCAGCATGCCTGCGAGAAGCGCGTTGATTCCTGAAATAGTTGGCGAAGAAAATCTGGTCAATGCCATGGCATTGCAAAGCGCGACTTTTAATCTCTCAAGAATTCTTGGGCCTGCCCTTGCCGGTATTCTGATAGCGGTTTTCGCTGCCGGCAATACTACTTCTTCGGTCGGCGTGGGCTCGGTTTTCTATATCATTGCCGGGCTCTACCTGATCGCGGTGGTATCCACGTCGCTGCTGACCAACCTTGGTAAACCAACTGCAACTAGCAAGGCCTCACCGCTGGACGACATTAAGGAAGGCTTCAACTACATGTGGCAGGACAAGGTGATTCTCGGATTACTGATCATGGGATTCGTACCGTTCACCTTCGGCTTTTCGGTCTCGTTTCTGCTACCTGCATTCAATCAGGATGTTATCGGAGGCGGTCCTGATGACCTGGGCCTGCTGATGACGAGCACCGGTGCCGGTGCATTTTTCGGATCAATGATGCTGGCCAGGCTCGGTGATTTTAGTGGCAAGGGCCGGGTAATGTTCTACGCCGCCCACCTCTGGGCTGTGTCTGTGCTTGCCTTCGCGTTTTCCCAGTCGCTGTACCAGGGAATGATCGCCGGTGCGGCAACTGGTCTGTTCGGGTCCGTGTTTGGCGCGCTGAACATGAGCATCATACAACTCACGGTACGTCCGGATATTCGCGGACGAATCATGAGCATTCTGATGATGACATTCGGTCTGATGCCGATCGGCGTCATACCGATCAGTGCGCTTGCCGAGTTCGTCGGCATCGACATTGCACTCGCCATCAGCGCCGTTCTGCTTACCGTAAGCATGCTGATACTCGGCTATCTGTTCCCGGATCTAATCAGGATTGACAAAGGGCATGGCGACAACGTTCTGATTAAATAAGTGTGCTGATTAGATAAATTAACCGATCAAACTAAGGGGCGGTCAGGAGTGTTCAGCTCGCGGTAATTTGATCGAGTACAGGACGCAGATACTGAATGAATGTCTCAGGATTCTCTGACATCGGAAAATGGCCAACCTGGGCCATCTCCGCGAAGGTGGAACCGCGAATTGCTTCATGGGCAGCCTTTCCCAGTTCCGCCGTGCCACTGTAGTCATACTCACCCGATAGAATATGGACGGCGACCTGGCTGGTATCAATTTCGCTTGCCTGACCACGCAGGTCAAAGTCTTCAAGATAATAGTACAGGTCACCCAGGAAAACCGGGGGCCAGCCACTTGAGTAAACGAATCCTGTTTCCTTGCGATACGCGGCGGGAGATGTGGGCGACATCAATCCGTCCATCAATCGCGCCTTGTATTCATTACTGACCTGCGGATGCCAGAGTTCCTCCAGTTCACTGGTTCGACCACCAATGTGCAGCGCACCTTCGACAGAAATAACCGCGCGAAAGAGTTCGCCATGCCTGTGAGCAAGATCCAGTGCCAGTAATCCACCAACGGAACAGCCCATAAATACAGGTCGGTCCAGCCCCAGAGCCTGCATCAGCTTTATCGGCACCGAACGTAAAAACTCACCTTCCAGATTGTACGGTTCAGACCACCACTGACGAGTGACCGGCGGCATTGATTTCCCATGAAACGGCAGGTCATAGGCGATCAGTCGGAATCGATCGGTTATCCACGGCATCTCGAACAGGTGCCGCCACTGACTGCTGTGACAACCGGCAGTATGCTGCATCAGCAGCGGAATTCCCTGACCTGCCTCTTCGTAATAGATTCGATGGTCGTGACCTGCAAAATCGAGGTGAATATATCTGCCAACCGGTGCATCGACGGAACCGGCAGGCTTATTGTCGTGCTCCATGACCGGGCCCTCGTCGCAAGGCGCCCGCAACAATTCCACGGCACGCATAATTGCTGCAAAGTATTGGGCATGAACCAGTCGATCTCCGCTCCGCGTGAGTCCCCCACCCTGGGAAATATTCGCCATCAGGTCATTGTGGAACCGTACTGGTACCTGGCTCAGGATTTTCTCCCAGACAGACTCTTCACCGGTGAAGGCAACCATCCCCACATCGCTGTCACCGTCGAACTCCACGAGTTCACCATCTTCCAGTGAGAGACGAACGCTTCTGTTGCCGACATCCAGTACCAACCCACCGGTCCAGTGCCGGGCAGCAAGCCGGAATTCCCCGTCCCCGGCGCATCGTTCACGCCAGTCATCCGATGAAAGCAGTTTTAACGACATCAGCTGAACTCCTTTGGTTAACTAAACATTACTGGATTGATCGGCCCCCATCGACATCCAGGGCTACCCCGGTCAGAAACTTCGCTTCCTCGGAGGCAAGGAAGGCGTAGGCATCTGCCACATCCTCAGGGGTTGCTCGCCTGCCCATGGGTATACCATCAATAACCTTTTTTTCCATGGCCTCATCGAGATCCTGCGTGCCCATGGCCTGGAGATCAAAATTGGTCGCGGCTGAAACCGGACAGACGCAGTTAGCACGAATCCGCGGTGCAAGCTCGACCGCCATACCTCTTGTTAAGGCTATCACCGCTGCTTTCGAGGCATTGTAGGGTGTGAGTCCTGGTCGCGGCCGCTTGCCACCGATGGAAGCGGTGGAGATGATGCTGCTGCCTTGGGCCATATGCGGGACGCAATATTTCGTGGCCAGAAATATACTGCGCACATTGATCGCCCACATGCGATCGAAATCATCTACATTCATCCTGGTCATATACGAACCCCGATGGGGCACACCCGCATTGCAGCACATCACATCGATCTTTCCGAATGCAGCCACGGTCGCGTCAATCATGGCGATGGTCTGGTGTTCATCGGAGACATCAATTTCGATGGCGAGTGCTCCTGGCAGTTCTGCAGCCACGCTTCTCGCCCCCTCCATGTCCAGATCAGCGACCACAACATTTGCACCTTCACCGGCAAACTTCACCGCGATCGCGGTACCAAAGCCCGACGCCGCCCCGGTGACAATGACAACCTTGTCTGTAAATCTGTTCATTTGATCTCGCCCTTGTGGTCATTGTGACTCTGACCGACCATACGTGAACCAGGCAAAACTGCGCAAGGGCTCTACCCTGGTTTACAGGCATTTCGACAACTTCCTGCGGCCAGATTTATCCGCACAGCGACTCACATCAATTGTCGGTTCGCCTGACTGTCGGTAAACCGGTCGAAAAAAATACGTCGATCGTTTTTACAATTGCTCAAGGCTCTCAATCGAGACAGTTTATATCTCATTGTTTTTAAACAATAAACCGAAACGGGCCCGGATATTGCTATGTATTTATCATGCAGTCCCATTTAGCTATTATTTAACTCTGACAGGTACGCACATGAAAAAAATACTCAAAGGCTTTACAGCAGTTATATTCGCCGCAATGTTTTCGGCAACCGTGTTCGCGGGTCCCGTTTACAACGGACATACCTACTTTCTGACCAGTGGTGGATTAGGCTCCTGGGCTGCGGCTGAGGCTGAAGCGATCGCCTCTGGTGGCAATCTGGTCGCGATTAACGATGCAGCGGAGCAAGCCTATCTGGTGTCTGAATTTGGTGGTGTCGAGAGGCTCTGGATTGGACTCACTGATGCCGCGAGCGAGGGTACCTTTGGCTGGTCCAACGGTGACGCGGTGACCTACCTTAACTGGGCCGCCGGTGAACCAAACAATTTAGGTAACGAGGACTTCACCGTGATGAATTGGTCCGGCCCGGGCAATTGGAATGATTGTCCGCTCGCAGGTTGCGGCGGACACCGCGGTATTATCGAGGTTGTCCCTGAACCATCGACACTCGCTGTGCTCGGTATAAGCCTGATTGGCCTGGGTATTGCCCGGCGTCGCAGAGCTTAACGATCTCCTGAGAACGACGGGGTGCGCCTCTGGTGCACTCTGTCGTGTTTTTACCGCGCATTCACACACTCCTAACGCACTACGGAAAAGCTCCGGCTTATCCATTCAATGCATCCTGATTGGCCCTCAACTAAATCAAGCTAATTCCGCCTTTGTGGCGTAAGATTCAGCACCTAAATTATTAGAAGCTATGCAGATGGAAGGAATTAGTGATCTCAGAATCGTGGGCTTTGACGCGGAGCGCCCGCCGATGATTCAGCCGCATCCCTGCATCGACCTTATCTTTGAGCTCAATCATGAGGCGCCCCCGGGATGGTGTGAAGAGTTTAATTTGCTGGCGTCCCAGCGACCCTATTCCGTCAAGATCGATCCTGAGACCGGCCTGTTTATCGAGACTTGGGTGAAGAAACCTGCGGAGATCGAAAAGGTGTATACGACGTTGAAAGGAACCGTGCAGGAATGTATCACCGCCTATATCAACAAACTCAATGCGAAAGCTAACATTAAGGTCGTGGATGGTCCGGTCAAGGTCATCAGCCCTGCTCAGCAGAGCCTGAACGAAGCCGTATCAAAAATGAATTTCGAAGAAGCCTGAGCCCGCACGACGCAGATTCCAGGAAACCGCTCCCGTCCTCAACAATCAAAAATCCAGTAAATTTGCAAAACGGTCACGATGAAACGCCTGATTACCGAAGGCTGCCTCAAGCACCCGGGCGCGTTTCAAGTAAAAACCCGCATCGAACTCGTCAGTCATACCAATACCGCCGTGGATCTGGATGAGTTCATTACTCATCTGGTGTAAAAAATCCCCGGCCCTGCACTTGGACAACGAACACAGCTCAGCAGTTTCCTTCGCGCCGGTATCAATTGCCTGAAGTGCGGCCTCAACGCAGGAGCGGGTCAGTTCCATGGTACTGAAAAGCCCTGCGGCCCGATGTCCCAAAGCCTGGAAGGAACCGATGACCTGGCCAAACTGTACCCTGGTCTTCAGATAGTCGAGTGTCATGTCAAAGGCCTGCGCGGCGGTACCCAGCATCTCAGCCGCAAGCCCTGCTCTGGCTCGATCCAGTATCGCATCGAGCAGAGTGAATCCGCCATCGAGTTCACCGAGCAGGTTCTCGTTCGAAACCTCCACCCCGTTGAATTCAATATTGGCGTAACCACGACTATCGACCGTACGCAGGCGCTGCCGGGAGACACCGGACTGGCCCGTTTCGACCAGGAATAATGAAATGCCACTGCGCTCATTCACCGCACCACTGGTTCTGGCTGAAACAATCAGGTGTGTCGCTGACATTCCCTCGTGGACAAAGGTTTTCTTACCGTCTAGCACAAACCCTCCTGCAGTCGTCTGAGCACGGCAATCGACATTGTCAGGGGTGTGCCTCGGACCCTCATCAATGGCAAGAGATAATATCGCGCTGCCATCCACCACCCGAGGCAACAAAGCCTGCTGCAGGGTCTCAGAGCCACCCAGACCGAGCGCGGTTGCCCCTGCCAGGGCGGAAGCGAACAATGGCGAGGCAACCAGATGTCTGCCGGTCTGCTCCAGGACAACCCCGAAGGTGAGGAATCCAAGTTCTGAGCCTCCATACTGTTCAGGTACCACAATACCGGTCCAGCCCATATCGATCATCGCAGCCCAGGGTTCGGGCAGGTATCCCAACGTCGAAGCGCTGTCGCGCATCTGTCTGAATTTTTGCACGGGTGCCTGTTCAGAAACCCAGGCCTCGGCCTGATCTCGAATCATGGCTTGCTCTTCGTTCAATGCTGCCATCGCTGACCTTTATCCTTTCTGCGTTGTTTCCGGTAACCCAAGAATGTTCTTGGAGATAATATTATTCTGCACCTCAAATGAGCCGCCGTAGATGGACATGGCCTTTCCCGACAGCCAGGTTCTGACATTCGCGAGTTCAGCTGCCTCGAAGCCTTCACCTTCCCAGCCAAGCCCCCTCATACCCATCAGTTCCAGCGTGAGTTCAGCCTGTGTCTGGGCAACTCCGGTCGCCGAATTCTTCAGAATCGACGCGGCCGCAGTGACCTCGACATTGCCTCGGGCCTCGGCCGCAATCCGACTGATGGTTAATCCATGAGCTCTGGCATCCATCAGGTGATTCGCGAGCCGGATGCGCAGATCCGGATCGGCAAGGGCACCCTCCGCCGTGGTTCCCACATAACGTTTGGCAATCGCCTGTAATGGTTCGCTTTTTACGCCGGTCATTCGGTTACCGGTTTGGCTTGCTCGTTCATGCTGCAGCAACCGTTTGCCCACACTCCAGCCGTCATTGAGGTCACCGAGCAGGTCATTTTTCTCTGCCCGGGCATTATCAAAGAATGTTTCGCAAAATGGCGATGCACCGGCGATCAGTTTAATGGGGCGCGTCTCAATACCTGGCTGATCCATCTTTAGCATCAACAAACTGATACCGTCGCGTTTTTTAACCGTGGGATCTGTTCGCACCAGTGCACCACACCATTCGGAAATGTCTGCACCTGAGGTCCAGACCTTCTGACCGTTCACAACCCAGCAGTCACCCTGATCTTCGGCTTTGGTCGATAGTGAGGCCAGGTCCGAACCTGCGTTCGGCTCTGAATAACCCAGACACCAGCGTATCAGTCCACTTGTGATGCCGGGTAAGTGCCTGCTTTTCTGGTCCTGCGTTCCGTATTCGAGGATGGTCGGTCCAACCATGGTGATTCCCATACCCGCCTGTATCGGAATAGGATTAAACGCTCCGGCAAGCTGCATTTCCTCATTGAGCACTTTAGCCTGTTCGTGGTTGAGTCCCCCGCCTCCGTACTCCAGAGGCCACGTGGGTGCGCCCCATCCCGCTTCGGCGAGTCTGCCTCGCCAGATTTCCGCATCGCCACTCAGCTTGCCCCTGACATCACCCTTAAGCATCTGCATGCCCTTGTCTTTCAGATCCGGAGGGAAATTCGTCTGTAACCAGGATTTCACCTGGTGGCGAAACGCATCAAGTACCTGATCGTGATCAGTCATTTATCGCTCTCAATTGTCGAATGTTTAAAGATATGCCCGCAACTCCCGATAGCCAATTTGCTTGATACCGGCAGCCTCAATGTAGGTTTTCAGGGCAGGATCACTGAACGCTTCAAAGTCGGCATTCCGGGAAACATGAGTATCTGCGATGGCGCTGATTTCATCACCCCGCCTTGCCGGATGAAACAGAAGGTGGGTAAGCCCTGGCTTGATGCCGTCAATCAGATCGCGATAAAACGCGTGTTTATCATCCAGATCAACCAGCGTATCGATGATGATTTCATCGAGCGTCGGCACCTGCCCGGCATCAACTATTTCGAGGAGTTGTAAATACTGATCTGCCATCTCGGGTCCCTGCAACTGCGCGAAACGCTCTCGGGTGATATTCGGCAGGAAGGCGGGAACACCATATTCATTGGCGAGTGCAAGGTAGATACCAAGAAATTTGGGATGCACTACCGAGCCCATGTGAGTATCAATATGGGTCACATCAATACCGGCTTCCAGTGCCTGATCAATCTGCGCGCGCATCTCAGCTTCGGCCGCTGCTTCTGTAACATTCCGAATGGCGTCCTCGCGGGTATGCCACAAGTAACCCTGGGAATCCAGCAAACCGCTTGCCGGGTCACGGGAGCTCAGCGCTGGCCAACGGTAGGTTGGATACTCAGCAGTCAGGGTCAGATGAACACCCACATCGTACTGCGGGTTCTCACGACAGATTTTGGCGGTCTCGAGAAACCAGGATGCATTGACGATGACCGAGCCACAGGTAGCAGCGCCACTGTCGAGACATTCAAAAGCGGCGGTGTTCGCGGCGTGACAAAATCCCATGTCATCAATGTGGGTGATCAGTACTCGATCCCGCTCATCAAATCCCATCTTCTTAAGATATGTGTTCATAGTTTTTTACAGGACAGTTAGTTCTCCTGCTCCATCAATTCGAGCGCGTCGTCCGCAAAATTCGGATCGAGTCAGCTCCGACATCAAATCGTTGTCTGTTGTGTTAGCCCAGGTTCGCTTACCCTCGCTCGTGAGGCAGGCGAAATGCCCGGTAACAGGACCGTCACCACCATACATCACAGTATAAGACTCAATCATGACTTCACCATCATGATCGACAAGCCACTCCCGCGACGGCGTTTTGTCTACCTCGGACTGCACGTTGGCATGCTGGAAATCCTGCGCCGGTGGAACCGCGCTGTAAACGCCGAACGCATGCTTGGTCAGAAATCCACCATTTGCGGTGATCAGACCTACTTTCCCTGCATTCTCCCGGGTAAGTTCAACCATCCGCGCGATGCTGTGCATAACATAGTTGTTGAGGGGTCCGCCGCCAAACGTTAAACCACCGGTGACGGTCAGGGGACGGGACGCGGGCAGGGAAAGCTCGCTTGCGGCGACCTGAACCGCCGAGGGAAAGCAGCTGTAGACATCAACAAAATCAAGATCACTCACCGCCAGCCCGGCCATTTCCAGGGCCCGATTTCCGGCGATGCGTATGGCCGGTGATGAATACAGATTATCTCGCGCCGAAACAAGTTTGTGATCATGAGCATCGGTCCCTGTCCATGGATAAATCCATTTCGACTCAGGAATGTCCAATGATCGGGCCTTCGCCACACTACACATAATCAATGCCGCTGACATGTCGACAGCGTTGTTTGAATTCATTAGTTTTGGATAGGGAAAACTCACCATGCGATTCGCCGCCGAGGGTGTTCTTATTGTCTCTGCGTCGACCGCGTTGGTGATCCACGCGTGCGGGTTACCTGCTGCAACCCGGCTAAACCCGGCCCACAGCTCTGACACGCGCCTGATATGATCTGGCAGGGATTCTCCCCGGTGATAGCGAATTGCATTTTCAAAGATCGGGTACATCTGGATCGGCTGTCGAATTCCCCTGACGGCCTCCGCTTCACTTTGCATGTCGTCAGCCTCGCCCAACATTCGATCATAGCTGCCGTGGGTCTCCCGATAGGCTAATTCCACACCGGCCTTTCGCGCCTTCGCCAGACTGTTACCATTCTCGGCACCTGTTAGCACCAGCAGCGACTTGTCACCACTCAGAATTTCCAATGCGGACCTGTTAACCAGACTTTGTACTGAGTTACCCCCGAACGGCGTACCCATGGTTTGGGCATGCGCGCAACCAATTTTTTCAGCAACATAAGCTGCCGGTTGCTTGTAACGCCAGATACCTCGAACCACTCTGACCGATTCAACCTTCGGTAATAGCTGTGCGCATTCGGTGTCTTCGGCTGCGGCAAGAACGGCATTGATCATCATATCAACTGGCTCGTCTGCCTCTCGCGGGTCGGTTATCCTGCTGAGTTGCTGGCTGACGCCAACAATGACCGGGGTATTAGGATTCACTCAAGCGCTCCATAAATATAAAGTCAGGCATTCTGCCACAGTCCCGTCAGCATTTCAGTCCTGCCAATCCGGAAACAGTTGTATGGTTCGCCGTTAATCCGGTTCACATATATTAAAATAAATGGCAGTCTGGAAGCATGAGTGAATTCAAGGTAGCAGTTACGGCCTGGGAGCTTGCCGCCAGCGGCGGCGCATCGGAACTGGCGGCGCAGGCAAAAATTGCCGAAGCAATCGGTTTCGATTCGTTTTGGATTCCCGAAAGCCATTTCAACGGCGCGGCGTCGATCCCCTCACCGCTGATGTTACTGGCCGCAATCGCCGCGGATACTTCCCGTATTCGCCTGGGTTCGACTTCTTACCTGCTGCCTATCCGACACCCTATTCAGGCTGCAGAGGAAGTCGCGGTACTCGACCGATTGTCCAACGGACGTGTGATCCTGGGTGTCGGTCGCGGCTTTCAGGATACGATGTTCGTCGTGTTCGATGTCCCAATTAAGGAAAAACGAAAACGCTTCAAAGTGTCGCTCGATTTGATGATGCATGCCTGGCGCGGAGGCGCCATCGCGGAGGATGCACGCGGCGAGCCGGTGTATCTCTCCCCCTTACCCTTACAAAAACCGCATCCTCCTGTCTGGGTAGCTGCCTTCGGTCCACTGGCAATCAAACAGGCAGGAACGCTTGGCCTGCCTTACATTTCCTCGCCCGTTGAACCTCTGTCTGTCCTGGCAAGCAATTATCGGGCACACCAGTCGCACGCTGCTAATGCCGGACACGCGACCATCAATACTATTCCGGTCATGCGTACATTGTTTATCAGTGACAACCCGAAGACCGTGCAGTCAATCAGAACAAGTCTGAACAAAGAGGCCAGCCACCGAATGCGTACGGATGCGACGCGCGCGGATCAATGGGCAATCATCGGTGACCGGGCTTATGTCACTGACAAACTGGCGGAGTACAAAGAGACAATCGGCCTTAACTATCTCATCGCCCGCGGCAGGATCGCAGGGGTCAGTAGCACAGCTCAAATCAAATCTCACGAAACCCTTGCACAGATCACCAACCTGTAGCAGTTCACCAGCCGCAATTCCCAGGCAGATTCGCTAGTCGATAATTTTTATTAATTGTCCAGGGATCGGTTCCCCATCGGGATAAAGCCCGTTCATTACCCTTAACTTATCCAGCGCATAGTTTGTCAGAGGGGATTGCTCCGCCAGGGCAGCCATCGTTGTGCCCTCCTCCGCACGAACGATCTGTACGGTTGGTATTCGGGCGATCTGAAAATCCTCTCGCTCCATGCGATCGAAGCTAAAGATGGTTGAGATGAATTCTTTGTCTGCAGCGATGTTCCGCAAGTCGTGCTTACCTGCCCCCTGAAGTATATAAGCCAGGCGCTTTCGGGGGTCGAACAGCACCGCAAAGCGAACCGGACGGGGACCAAACGGGGAATCAGCGCGATCAGCAATGCCGATGTAACCCGGTAAGCCTCCGATGGTTAAATCCTTACCGTCACGCACGTTGTATGTCAACCGCTCGGTCGCAAAATTCTCCGGGGTTGCACCTTTGTATAATCGGTCGGTGGAAATGAAAAATGACGCATCTGCGACGGCTGAAACAAACTGCACGCCGCTTCTCGCCGGTTCCAGTCGCCAGCCGTCAGGAAAAGACAGTTTGATACCCAGCTTCGGATGGTAGAACTTGTTCTTGCGAATCACACCGACCTTCACCGCACTGCCATAAGCGAGACCATTAAGTTTTTCAAGAAACTCGTCTATCTGAATAAATTCATCATAGTCTCGCACCAGTTTTTCCGACTCGCGGATCGCCTGTTCATAGCGGGTATCGTGGTCAGGATGAGAGGACAGAAAGCCGTGGTAAACTGCTGGCTTACGTTTCTCAATCCTCGCTTGCTCAATCTCAATCCGGTCCTTTGCCTTCAGGATCTCGATGGTTCGGAGCATCGCTTCGGGAGAATATCCGGCTTTCGCCATATATTGCGCACCGACTTCATCTGCCTCGAGTTCGAACTCCCTGCTGTAGCCAGTGATCAGGACGCCACCAAAGATATTACCCAACTCGTACAGACCAGGCTGGCCGGTTCCGATGGCGACCACGGTGTTCAGGATGTTCAGGCCCTTCTGTCGATTCTGACGTCGAATCGCATGCTTCTCGGTGACGTGCGCCACCTCGTGACCAAGCACCGCGGCGAGTTCCGACTCTGAATTCATGTGCGTCAACATGCCGCGGGTCACATACACATAACCCCCAGGGAGCGCGAAGGCATTAATGATCTCATCGTTGAGGATAGTGAAATGATATTCAAGGTCCGGCCGGCTACTTTCCGCGGCGACGCGCTGCCCGACCATAGCGATATAGTCCTGCAGGGCCTGGTCACTATAAACACCATAGCGTGCGATGATCTTGCGGTGCTCTTCCTGACCTAATTTGATTTCATCTTCTTCAGAAAGCGCCAGTACCGGACTGGCAATACCCGCCAGGCCCAGTACAAGCAGCAGAATAACCGTGTTCTTGAGCTGATTCGATCTCACATTCTTCTCGATTCTTGCATTAGGCAACCACACCAGCCACTTCTCCCGGTTTACGTCAGGTTTTAATAAGACCCTGGCGCTATTCTACTTGTTCCCATTGTTTCGGCCAGCGTTCAGATTTCTGCGCTTGAATATAACCGTCATAACCTGAAGTTCAACTGAACCTTCGCCCCCTGAAGCTCAACAGATTTTACAGTGGTGACCTGCTGCAGGATAATACCCGGGAGATTCTCTGTGTGTAACGCAACATGATCCAATGGACCGCATGCCTGATCGCACTGTTTTTGCTGGCGTCTCCCTGTTCAGCCGCAGGGGATCCGATGACGCCAGTTGACAATGAACCTGCTACCGATCAGCTAAATATCATTTCAACGCTGGTAGAGCAAATTGCCAAAAGCGAAGGAGACTACTCTCCCAGGTTGATAGAGCCACTGGTAGAACTTGGACGGCTGCAGATCAGCCTCGGTCAGACTGAAGATGCCGAGGAAACCTTAAGACGAGCCCAACATATTGCCCATCGAAATGAGGGTGTACACACGCCGAAGCAGATGGAGCTCATCGAGATGCTGATTGAGGTGGCATTGGACAAGGATGAGGCTATAACTGCGGATACCCAGCAAAAGTTTCTGTATTTCATCGGTACCCGCCATTTCCAGGGGATTGACGCATTGCCCGCCTACATCAGACTAGGCGAATGGTACATAGAAACCGGTCAGTTTATGAGAGCTCGCAAGCTGCTTGGGGAAGCAATCACATTAATCGAAGCGACCCAGGGCGAATATGACCCGCTGCTCGTCAATCCTCTACAGCTATTGTCCAAAGCGAGGCGATTACAGGGTATTTGCTGTAGTGAGCGTCCATTAATTCGAGCCGCTGACCTTGTTGAGGCGGACGCAGAATTGTCAAGGGACCTTCGCGCTGAGGTCTACGCGAGTCTTGGTGACGCCTATACGGCGGCTCGTAAGTTTTCGGCCGCCAGCGCAGCCTATCACCAGGCCGATGTCCCCAGTGCGCCGCCACGACTGATCGCCATGTCCAAGGCACTGAATCAGACCAAAAACGATGGCAGGAACGTCTATCGTTTTAATTCAGACTCGTTCGCGTCACAACGCCAGTTTCGCCCGTTGTCCTTCGAAGAACGGCTGGCTATAGCCGATAAGGAACCTCAGCGGGTCCAGGTACCACTGAGCCAGCGAGACCGGGGGCTGAAAATTAAAGATTCACCTGAATCGTCTGCCATGATTGAGCCCACTGAACAGATGATCGGCTCACCGTTCCGCTTCAGCTTGACCCAGCTGAAAAATATTTTACCGTATTCACTGCGCAGCGAGACCAGTCTCGCCACGCTTTCAATCGACATGAAGTTTACCGTCACAGAGCGGGGATCAGCGCGCCAGGTTGAATTTACAAACGCCAATGTGCCGGTCAAGCTTAAGCGACTGCTTAAACAAACGCTGGCCAGCGTAAAGTTTCGGCCAGGAATTGTTGATGGAAAGCCCGTGAAGACGGAAAATGTCGAACTCACACAAACCTTTTTACGGCGTCACCAGAGCGAGCTTAAATGAAGTTTCTAAATTCCCTGCAAATCTTCGTCGTAACCCTGCTGTTCTGCGGCCTGTCTTCGTTCGCGACGGCCAAGGACGAGGTTCTGGATCACTTTTTCCACGAATTGAGACTCGGAAATGCAGACCAATCGAGAAATTTCTCGGAACTGCAGGAGTCTTTGAGAAACAGTCAACTGGACCGGGCATTGAGTCTGGCGCGGAAGCTGATTGATGACAACGACGAACTCATCGAGGCAGATCCCACAACCTACGGCAAATTACTGGTTAACCTGGGTATACTTCACTCCTATCAGGGCTCCCCTGAACATGCGATGACGTGGCTGGACAGCGGGCTTGAATTTGTGGAAGACAATTCCAATCCCTTTGCCTCCACAGTTCGGGAAATCATGATGGCCCGGGGTTTAACTCAGTTGGATCTCGGCGCGTTCGATGAGGCCGAGGAATCGTTTCGTCGTGCCCAGCATATTGCACATCGAATAGGCGGGGTCTATACACCCGAGCAACTCGAGATCATTAACTACATCACAAGCCTGCACCTGAAACAGGGTCGACTGACCGATGCAGATCGCGAACAGGGCTTTAACCTGCGCATCAGCGAGCAGGCTTATGGCAAGGATAGCGAAGAACTCGTCCCTATTCTGCAACGAATTGGGGCCTACTTCGCCTCCCGGGGAGCAATGATTCCGTTGAGTGACTCTCCTGATTTCCGCTACTACCGCGACTCGCTTTTTCGGCAATCGCTGGACGTGTTTAAGCGTTCAGTCAAGATTATTGAAGATAACTACGGCGTGAATGACTTGCGCCTGATCGAACCGCTTCGTGGGCTCGCACGAACAAGACTATTGCAGATATCAAACCGAAGTGCCGCTGAGGATGCGCTGGAGCGAGCACTTGCGATCGTCGAATCAAACCCGGATACGGATATTCCCGATCGTATAAAAGCGACGCTCGATCTGGCCGACCTTTACACCATTACCGGCGATCCGCGCGGGAAAGAAACCTACCTGAAAACCTGGGATCTCATCCATCAGGATCCATCCGCGGAGCAACTCAGCGCGGACCTGTTTGGCTCGCCGACCCGGCTTCACCCCGAGGTCTCCGGCGTGGTGTATCTGGGTAGAAAACCGGATGCGGCACTTGAGGGTGATGTCGAGCTATACATTGATGTCGAATATACGGTTCGCGCCAACGGCAGGGTCGGAAACATCAAGCTACTCGACAAAAATGTACCGAACGCACAGGTAAGATCTATGCGTTACAAACTGTCTGGTACGCGCTTCAGGCCAAGAATCATAGACGGTGAATTAGTGGATACGGACAAACTGATGATTCACCAGACGTTTCAGGTCCTGGGCAGCGAGCCGCCTCAATCAAATATTTCGATCGATCAAATCCAGAAGCGACCGCTACTCGTCCCCAACCACAAAGTCCCTTAGCTGATTCGCCAGGCCTTTACAGGCGGCGTTGCCGGGCCTGGCCAGTATTGGAATCGGAACAACAAGTCCTGCGAGGTAGCTGGTGCCATTAGCGTCTGCTGAAATTTGTCCTGCCGCCGACAGGTTCTGCAAATCCCAGATCGACGCCTCGTAAGACGCGTCCTGTTCCCAATAACTCATGCCGAAACAGCCACCCCCAAAAGTACTAAGCGTGCAACTCATGGAACCACCCTGGTCCACAATGATGGTATCACCATCAATCCACGCCAGATAACGCACATTCGACTGGTCGATCTGATTCTGTACACCGGGCTGTGCAAACAGCCGACTCAGTTCGTCCGCCGAGGTTGGTGCGGTGCGTGGTTCGAACCACGGGTACAGGCTATCCTTAAACTCACTTTCCGGAATCAACCGAATAGGCCGGTCACCTTTGGCGAGAATATCGACAATGCACTCGGTGAAGCTCTCTTCAGTCTCGTGGTCGTTGTAACTGGCGCGACCCAGGATAACCATGGCCTCATCACCGACCAGACCGGTGAGTGCCTCGCGCGATTCCTCGATTCGCGAAGACACACAGCCTGACACCAGCAGGCAAATGGAAAAGACACTGACAATCTTCCCTTCGGTCATGAGACCTAGTCTCCCTCGGCCTGTTTCATCTTGTCTACCCACGCGATCACTTGCGGCTGTTGGGACATCTCAATTGCGATCCGTGCACCACCATCGCGAATAGCCAACATCGTGGCTTCTCCCAGCGCGTCATCGGCGCCGAAGCTACCTCCTTCACTCTTCCCGTAACCAACAATATTCCAATCCCCGATCACCTCACCAGATTGATCATACAGGAGGATCTGGTACTGAATTGACGCGGAATAGAAATTGAGCCCGGAAATCGAGGGTGTTAAAAATCCGTACTTCACGATTTTCGGAATGATCACCCCGTCCAGGCCCCCATTCCTGCCAAAATAGTGCTGGCCGGCTTTATCGTGACCGGCTTCCGGGCTGCCGAAATTCGGTTCATCCACTTCTTCCAGGTGGCTGAACATGTTATCCAGCAGGTTTCGGAAAAAGTCCAGGTTCTGCTGTCCGAGATCAATCTTCCAGGTACCGGACTCGCGCATGACCTCCTTGTAGGTAAAGGTTTTAAACTCATCCGTAAAGTGGACACCTACTCTGGCCGGAATTTTTGACACCAGTGGTGTGGGCAAGCTGCCTGCCACCATGACGTTGGTTGTACAACTGACACAGCTTGCAGCCAGAATCGTGAGCATAAGACAAACCCGATAGCGCACTGGAATCATTTACCCTGTCTTAAACCTCAGTTGTTAGTTCTGATTGACCGGCTGCGGTTCATTTTGATTTCCACTTCCGGAGCGATCAATACTAACCACCCGCACCCTGAATTCCCACACACTATTGGTCTCATTGAACATTTTTGACCAATAACGGGTCAAAGAGAAGGTAACCGGTTTATCTGCTGTACCTCCGATATTCAGTTAAACTTCAGGTTCAGCGAGGCAAAATAATATAAAGACAACAAATCACGACAGAACTTGACGGGATTACCTCAGTAAATGCGTAAACTTTTGAATATTGTGAAGCTAAAGCAAAGCATCGGGTTCGCCTGCCTGCTCTGCATCCTGCTTGGGTTGCAGGCCTGTAAAAGTCCGAATTCACGACCACCACCACCAACCCCTCCAAGCAGCAGTCCGCCGAGTTCATCCCCACCGAGTTCCACGCCACCGAGCTCACAGCCTAGCAAGAGCTCGCAGCCAAGCAAGAGCTCACCGCCAAGCAAGAGCACACCGCCCTCTGAATCATCACGGCGGTCAAATCCCAGCAGCACATCGAGCCCTTCACAGCCATCGGTTCCGCAACTATCGTTGCCGGATCCATCGGCCATGCCGAATCCATCATCCGATCAAGAATCAGACCAGAGCACTGAGAAACGCGGAGGCCCAAAAGAGCGGCAACAAGCGGCAGAAGACCTGAAAAAAGCCGGTCAGCGAATCGCCAAATCCGGCCAGGAGGTGGGAGAGCCTTCAGCGGGTAAGGAGCCTTCAGCGGGTGGAGAGCCTTCAGCGAATGGAGAGCCCTCAGCCGATGGCGCAGCCCAATCCGCGTCTGTAAATGCCCGCACCGATTTACCCCAGGATCCGCTTGTGGAGCCTGAACCCGGTGCTTCCGGGGAGCCTGACCCGTTAATGCCAGAGAGCGATGAAGTTACCGCTTCCGATTCGGAAATATTTGCCGACAGCGATGCCGAAGCCGCTGACAGCCAGTCCACAGAAGTGGCCTCGACGGGAGAGCCTTCAGCGGGTGGAGAGCCCTCAGCCGATGGAGAGCCCTCAGCCGGTGGAGAGCCTTCAACCAGTGGTGACCCAGCCGAGGAACAGTCAGCCCCCACCATGGCAGGTGGCGGAACACTCAGTGATGAGATTCGTGCCGCCCAGGAAGCACTGATAGAGGCTGGAATTGAATTACAAACCGCCGGTGACACTCTACAAACCGCGACAAGCGACGCGGAACTCGCAGCCGCGGAGGCCGCCCTGGGTCGAGCGAGGATTGCCGTTATCGTCGCTGGTGAAGCGGTCATTTCGGCGCGGGAAAACGGTTCTTACGGCGATGAGAACGATCTCTGGGACGACGCTGAGGGTGCTTTAAATGATGCAAACACAGCCATTGTCATAGCGACCAATACCCTGTTGTCGAGCAGGATCGAGCTTCCGGATATTCAGCCCGGCGGTCAGGCGGGTGGAAAAATGGGCGAACTCGACAAGGAACTGGAAGAATCCCTCATCATCTTCGAAGGAGAAATTCTTGCAGCCCGACGGGCGGTGATTGACGGCACACCGCCACCAAAATCCAACGAATCCATACCAGGTGGTACCGGTTCGGTTTCAATTCCCGGTTCAGGTGAAGATGAACCGATGGAGCCGGGTGACATGAGCAGTTCGGAAACCCAGCAAGGCAGATTGCTGGGCGATAAAGAAGTAACCCTCGCAGGCTCACCGCCTCTCGCACTTCCTGAGGACATCCCGGATCCCCAGGGCGATGATATTGTCGCCCAACAGCTACGAGAGGCTGCGATTGCCGAATCGGATCCTGACCTCCAGGCGAAGCTCTGGGAAGAATACAAACGCTATCGTGCGGGATTATAAGGTGCATGAAAAACCCATGAATCAACCAACCCGATATCTACTGTTATTCACCCTGCTGTTTGCCGCCCAGGCCTGCACGTCAACCGAAATCGTCACAGCGAATTCGACTCCGGCGGTGCAGTCGACTGAACTGATTCCCACGGAGCTGTTGCTGGACATTGGCATACTGCCACTTAATCCTAACCTGCCGCCTGAAGAAGAAATTGACGACGGCGACCTGATCGTCCCGGACGTGAGAAAAGCGGAATCCAGGTATCTTGCCTACCACCTCAAAGACACGCTGGAACTCACAGGGAACTGGGGTGCCGTGCGGGTAATTCCGGAATCCTCTGAAGCCGTAGATCTGCAGATTCGTGGCGAAATCCTTATTTCTGATGGCGAACAACTCAAAATTCGAATCCAGGTCACCGATTCCACAGGCGCGACATGGTTAACCCGGGACTATTCGGACCTGGCCAGTAAGTTTTCTTACCGCGCTCCCAAGGAGGATCCCTTTCAGGATCTTTACAACGACATAGCAAATGACCTACTGAAAGCCCGGCAAAGATATACTCTGGCAAAAATATCAGAAATCAGGCAGGTATCATCGCTCAAGTATGCGCGCAGCCTTTCCCCGGACGCATTCGGAGGTTACCTGACGGAATCTCGCAGCGGGCAAGTTGAGATCAATCAACTGCCTGCCAATGAGGATGCTATTCTCGTGCGTGTCGATAAAATCAAGGAACAGGAATACCTGTTCGTCGACACCCTCGATGATTACTACGGACGATTCTATCGGGATATGAAACCTTCTTATGACGAGTGGCGGTTCGCTACTTACGAGGAGGCTGTTCGCCTTCGGCAGATGCAGAAACAGGCCCGCAATCGCCTCATCGGCGGCGCAGTACTCATCGCTGGAGGTCTTTACGCAGGTAGCGAAAGCAAGACATGGGCTGGTGATGCCGCAGCAACAGGGGCAGTTGTCGGTGGTATTGGTGCGATAAAGAGTGGCCTGGATCGTCGCAAGGAAGCCGAGATCCATGCGGAATCCTTACGTGAGCTTAGTCAGTCGCTCGGTGCTGAGATCACACCTTATGTGCTTGACATCGAAGGCAAATCAATCGAATTGAGCGGCACCGCCGATGCCCAGTATCAGCAATGGCGCAGAATACTCAAGGAAATCTACGAGGAAGAAACGGCGATTCCAGTAGAATAGTCAGCCAAAAGCTAAATCTGATCGGTGACATAATCATCCATGACGTTTGAATTCCAAGAAGGGCAGGATTTTTCCGGCCGTTACTCTCTGTTGCACGAAATTGCCAATCGCAGCATCGCCAGGATATGGCTAGCACTGGATTCGGTTTCAAATGAGCGAGTCATCCTAACGATTTTTGACGGTCGCGACGATCTTCTTGATTCATGCAGAAAAAGTATTGATCGCACTCGCGGATTAATCCACGAAAACATTCTACAGATCCATGACTGCGGGACCAGCAATGGCCACCTTTTTCTTAGTACACGATACACCAGGGGAGTGCAGCCCCTCACCGCTGACCTGTCGTTTGCAGAAAGCTGGCCGATACTTGAACAGATGTTCGCAGCAATTCAGTACGCGCATGGTCTGAATGTCGTCCACGGCAACCTGAGTCCTGAATCCATGCTGACAGATCCAAGCGGTCACCTGTATCTGACCGGCTTCTCCCTGCCGCCTGGCCTGTATCAGGACAGTCTGCCGGAGCGGGAAAAAGATCGTTCTGATGATGTCTATTCACTTGGCTGTATCATTTTTCAGCTCCTGGTACGGCGCGAGTGGCAGCCTGGCGCTGCATTCGAAGTAGATTCACCAGTTCCGGTGATTGTCCAGCAAACCGTCGCCGCCATGTTATCGAGTTCTTCCTACGAGCGTCCTACTGATCTTGGCGAATGCGCGCGCACTTTGGGCCAGTACGCAACGGGAGAATCAGATTCAGCCCCCATCCAGATAACGAGTACATCATTCACCAGGGCAACGCAGAACTCACAAGTCCAGGGATCTGATACACCATACCGCCTGCCCAGGGATCGCCAACAAGTATCCGCAGGTGCGGTTCTGATTGGCATGGCCATACTTGCGATACTGGGAGCAGGTGTATTTTTCCTTCTTCCGGAATTCAAACCCGATGTACTCGATAAGACTCCAGCGACCATCACCGACAAACCAGACATGCCCGCCACTTCCCTCCCTGCCACTCAACCTGAGCCCGCAACGCTTGCCCCTCTGGAAATCGCCCAGCTTGAGTATCTGAAGGAGGAAGCGAAGCTCAGCGCGACCGAACTGGTCCGTCAGCAGGTCTACCTGGAAGACGCGGGTGTGCTTATGTGGGCAGGAGGGACGTATAGGGAGATTTCAGATCAGGCAGACCAGGGAGATGCGTTCTATCGTGAGGAAGATTTTCAGTCGGCAATTGATGCCTACAATCGAGCCATGTCAAAACTCGAAGAGCTGGCAGAAGGCATGTCCGATATCCTCGCTCAGAGTAAAGCCAGTGGCACGGCCGCCATTTTGAACGCTGACGTAACGGCCGCCATCACTTCCTGGACAATCGCCCAGGCACTCGCGCCAAACGATCCAGAAATTGAAACACAACTGCGGCGCGCGGAGAATCTTGGCGAGGTCCTTGATCTGGTCAGGGCGGCACGAGAGAACGAGCAGCGCGATGAACTTGACGCAGCTCTGGCGACCTTCCGGCAAGCTGCAATACTCGATGCAGACTGGCAACCTGCCAGCGAAGGGGTGGCCCGTGTTCGCGCTCAAATTACTGCGGCAAAATTCGGCGACGCCATGTCCCGGGGTTTCACCTTGTTAGCGCGCAAACAATATGCGGAGGCAAAAACGGCATTTGATTCAGCACAGAAAATCTTTCCAGCCTCAACGGAACCTGCCGATGGGCTATTGCAGATCGAGTTGGCTGAACGCATGGACCTGATTGAAGCACACAAGTCAAAAACCCTTTCACTGGTTCGCCAGGAACACTGGGGTGAGGCAATAACTGAATACGCGACAGTCCTGGGCCTGGATCCAACTCTGACTTTTGCTGTTGAGGGACAGGCCTATGCCGAGAAAAGGCTGGCGCTGGATGAAACAATCAATCGCTTTCTCGCGCAACCCACGCTGATGCGTGAGGAAGACGAACTGAAAAGCGCAAAGGAAGCGCTGGTCGGTGCGAGCCGGGTGAAAGAGCCCGGTCCGGTTTTGAGCGCTCAGTTGACGACGCTGTCACGGCTCATCTCGGTCGCGCGGATCCCCATCCAGGTGGCCCTCACCTCAGATAACAAGACCGACGTGACAATTTACCGGGTTGGGAACCTCGGCACCATGGCGCACAAAACCATAGAGTTGGTGCCTGGCGATTACACAATCGTTGGTAAGCGCCGCGGTTACCGGGATGTACGCCAGCAATTAACGCTGCTCGCAGGTGAACCGACGGGTAATATTCATATCAGTTGTACCGATAAGATATAACCATGGATGATCAACCAACGAATGACGCTGCGCAGAATCCCGAATCCGGGAATATTGCTATTGAAGCCACGCCTTTCACACGCGCACAAACAACCACCACTTCAGCTGGACTTTCTCTTAAACCAGTTCCGCTGATCATTGGCGGAGTGTTTCTGATACTTGCTCTCGCCGCATTGTTTATGTTCACGGCCAGAGCAGTCAGGTTCGATATCGAGCCAATACCCGAAAGCCTCGACATTACCAGCGGGTTCATCACCTACCGGTTGGGTGAGCGATTTCTGATGCTGCCCGGAGAATACGACGTCCAGGCCAGGCTCGATGGATATCGCGTATTTGACACCCGGTTAACCGTAGGAGATGAACCCGACCAGGTGTTCCGCTATGCGTTGACCAGACTGCCGGGTATTCTCGAAATCGCGACGGATCCCGGGACACAAGCCGAAGTCTTCGTCGACCAGGTGTTAGTGGGCCAGACTCCGATCAGGATCGAGGAAATAGAAGCCGGCTTACACGATATCCTTATTCGCTCCGAACGCTACTTGCCCTTTGACACCGAAATAACCATTGAGGGGCGCCGCATCGAGCAATCACTTCAGGCACAACTCGAACCTGCCTGGGCTGACATTTCTTTGCGCACACTGCCAGCCGGTGCGACGCTCTTTGTTGATGAAATCCCAATAGGCGAAACCCCGTTAACTGCTTCAATCATCGAAGGACTAACGCCACTAACGATCCGCAAACCCGGGTACAAGGTGTGGCAATCAGAACTTGTGGTGGTGCACTCGGAGCATCAGAGTCTGCCAGAAATTGTGCTTGTTAAATCGGATGGCAAAGTTGCCATCAGAACTCAACCGGCCGGTGCTAATGTTACGATCAACGAACGTTATCGCGGCCAGTCTCCGCTTTCGATAACCCTGCCGCCAGGCAACGCCTACGAGGTACTGTTGTCCAGGGCTGGATATGAACCGGTCAGGCGCACTATCAAGGTTGCCTCGGACGAGGATGTGTCGCTGAATCTAACGCTAAAACCTGTGGTTGGCGTTATCCGCCTGAAAGTGGAGCCATCAGGGGGCGAACTTTTTGTTGACGGTCATTCTGTGGGTCCAGCAACCCAACAACTTACCCTGACTGCCAGTCGGCATGAGCTTAAGATCGTGAAGCCCGGATATGCTGACTATGTTAATACGGTAATCCCCCGGCCAGGGCTCTCCCAACAACTCCTCATAACTTTGCAAACAGTAGACGAGGCACGCGTTGCCGCCATCGCCCAGCAGATTGATAGTGGCAATGGAGACATACTCAACCTCATTATTCCCGGGGCTATGCAAATGGGTGCGGGCAGGCGCGAACGTGGTCGTCGATCCAATGAGATACTCAAAGATGTGATTTTGCAGAAGCCCTTTTACCTTGGAATCTTTGAGGTCACTAACGAGCAGTTCAAGGCATTCGATGCCAGCCATGACTCCGGTGTGTTCGGTCGCGCCCTGCTGACGGATGGAGACCGGCCCGTGGTGAACCTCTCGTGGCAATCTGCCGTCAGGTATTGCAACTGGTTAAGTGAAAGAAATGGCTTACCATTTGCTTATGAGCAGGTAAAAGGCCGATGGCAGCTCACCAATCCAGTGACCAGAGGCTTCCGTCTGCCCACTGAGGCGGAATGGGCCTGGGCTGCTCGCTATGCAGATGGACCGGAACCACAACGTTTTCCGTGGGGGGATGCCATGCCGCCGCCGGATCGATCCGGTAATTATGCGGACGAGTCGGCGGCTGGTATGGTGCCTTACCACATCGTCGGCTATAACGACGGTTATCGCGGTCCTGCACCGATCGGTCAATATCCACCAAACGCGCTGGGCATATTCGATCTGGCTGGAAATGTTTCTGAATGGATAACAGACTACTATTCAGTAGACCTTGAGCGGGAACAACTGCTGGATCCCCCCGGGCCGGCAAGCGGCGACTACTACGTGATACGCGGATCGAACTACACCAATGGCAGATTCAGTGAGCTGCGTTGGACGTTCCGGGACTATGGCAGCGAGGCACGGCGAGATGTCGGATTCAGAATCGCGAGGTATGTGGAATGACTGGATTATTTCTCCAAGTGCAGCGCCTGCTACGAATTGGCTGCACGCTGCTCTTGTTCGTCAGTGCAGGTCAGGTGACTGGAGCAGAGCAAGCAAGCGAGGCGTCCGACGAAGCTACCACGTCCGTGCAGGCTGAATCGGAACAATCCATCCCGGTGGTCAAGGAGACAGCCGGGTCAACAAGGCCGGACAAGGACAAAGCTGCAGCGGATCCGGGAACCGGCGCCGAAAACAGGAATGAAAATCTCAGGGTTCGAGACCTGGGTGAAGCATTCAGAACTTTTCAACCCAGTGAGGCAATCAGCGCAGACAATGCCGTGCCTTTCCCAGTCGATATTTAAGGACCACAATGACCAGACAACTGCCCGTCGAATTCATCTACCAGCTGTTCTCGCTGATCATCTCGGTCATCATCGTCCATGGTGTGTACGTGTCTATCGTACGACCCAATGCCACGGCATTGCTCGAAGAACAGGCGATACAGATCAACGCAAATCCAGACTATGTGCCGGAACGCTCTACCTATATTGTGATTCGCGATTTTGAACAGGAATCCTGTTTCATCCTGATGTTATGGGCCATGTCATTGATGGGCTACAAGGCGATGCAATCGGTACAGCAACGCAAAATACTGCAGCTTGATCTGATTCCCCTGGCGCAGGGCATCAGTATCTTGCCCGAGGACACCCGGGAGTATTCCCGTCCGATCCAGGCTTTACCCGAAAGTCAGCAGGGATTTTTGTTGCCAAGAACACTGTTGACTGCACTACATCGGTTCAGATCCACACGCAACATCCAGGATGTTTCCAGCTCGGTTCGGGCCATTTGCGACTCAGAATCCGATCGCCTGGACTCAGAGCTGTCAATGATTCGATATATTGCCTGGGCGATTCCCTCAATTGGCTTTCTTGGTACGGTTCGCGGTATCGGTCAGGCGCTGGGCCAGGCTCATAAAGCAGTCCAGGGCGACATCGCAGGCGTCACCCAAAGCCTGGGGATTGCATTCAACTCCACATTTGTCGCTTTGCTCATCAGCATCGTCATTATGTTCCTCATGCACCAACTCCAGTTAGCACAGGAACGACTTGTACTCGATGCGGAGGACTATTGCGATAATCGCCTGATAAGGCACCTGCAGACATAAGGGCAACGACTTTGGCGCTCGCAATAATTGACATTAGTGATACCGGAATTCAACTGGCAATCGGGGATGAGGTGGTTAACACCAGCCCAGGCATCGCGGTGCTTGATGGTGATCGCCTGCTATTGGGTCAGGAGGCACTCAACAATGCACGCCTGTTACCTCGCTGGACCAACAACAGATTCTGGAATCAGCTCAGCACCGATCCGATTGCCAATCGAACCGCGAATATCCGCCATCATGCTGATCTGGCGTTTGCACACCTAGAATCAATCTGGACTCCCGTATCCGCAGATGTGGATGCTGTCATATTACTGGTCCCCTGTTATTACGACCATCAACAGCTCGGCCTGCTTCTCGGAATAGCCAACGAATGCGGTATGCCAGTTGCAGGTGTTGCCGACTCATCGCTGTTAGCGGTGAGCGGCACAGCACTGACCCCGCTCAGTTTACATCTGGATATTCACCTGCACCGCATAACCCTCGCGAAAATTCACAGTGGCGCCGTTTTGTCCCGTCGGGAAGTGACAACAGTAGCGGAACTGGGCTTATTCACACTATGGGAGCGCTGGGGCGACATCATCGCCAACCAGTTTATCCAGACATCCCGATTTGACCCCATGCATCAGGCCAGCAGTGAACAGGCGCTGTTTAATGCGTTGCCGGGATGGATAGCCGAGCGAGGCATGGACCGTAGTCACGCGTTTGAGCTCGAACTGGGGGATGTGCACCATCGTGTCATCGTTACATCAGATCAACTTGTCACTGCCTGCACGCAGATATTTCCCCAGATAGTCCAGTCTATTCGAGCACAAATACCAACCGGCACGACCGCCACCCTGATTGTCTCCCCGAGGTTCGCGGGTATTCCAGGACTAAGAGATTCACTGGATTTGATTACTAATCTCGCAACGGTGCAGTTGGAACCGGATGAGGTCATTAGAAATGCGTTTGTTCATGCTGACAAAATCACCAGCGATGAAGTCATATCCCACGTAGTATCATTGCCGATCGCGGCAATGGGCCTGTCACCGAACAGACAAGATTCCGAACGAGCTACCCATTTACTGAAGCGCAATAGTGCTGTACCGGTCGGCAGTGCCTTCAAATTATCTGAAGAATCCATCGTCAACCTGACCATGGCCGAATCCGATCCAGCGTGTACGATCTACCCGCACGGAAACGCCTTGTACATTGATGTGCATACAACAGGCATAGTCCAATTGAATGGCCAGCCGGTCAGCGACCAGACAACCATTGCGCCGGGAGATGTTTTGTCCATCGGAGGCGAAGAACTAACGTTTATCAGCGTGGCCGGCCATGGCAACTAAACGTCGCGACTTCAATGTATTCGGGCTGGCCTTCCTTGACATCATGTCCTGCGGTTTCGGTGCTGTGATCCTGATTTTCATCGTGATCAACCACTCAACCGAGGTTACGTCGCAGGAAATCAACGCCCAACTGCTGGCGGAGGTAAAAAAAATTGAAGTTGAAATTGAGGACGAGAAACTCAACCTGATTGAACTGCGCAACACCGTTGATCAGACCGACGATGTAATCACTACCACCGAAGGTCTGGTTCTGGAAATCATCAAAGCCATCAAGGAGTTGCAGGCACAGATCAGGGAACTCGCCAAAGAAGGTGCAAGCCAGGAAGACAGCATCGAGGCGCTCAAGGCTGAATTAAAACTATTGGAGGAAGAAGCCGCTAGTCTTCAAGGCAGTGTTGCCGGTGCAGAGGCCAGTGGCAGTAGCCTGCGTTCATTCGCAGGCGACGGTGATCGCCAATACCTGACCGGTCTCAAAATAGGTGGTGGTCACATCCTCATTTTGCTGGATGCCTCCGCCAGTATGCTGGACAAAACCATCGTCAATGTCATCAGGCGGCGCAACCTTTCGGATGAGTTGAAACTGGCTTCAGAAAAATGGCAACGTGCAATCGCGACCGTTGAATGGATTATGGCGAATATGCCAAATGACTCGAATTTTCAGCTGGTTACCTTTAATACCAGCAGTCAATCGGTGATCAAAGGCACTGATGCTGACTGGCTTCAGGCAATCGAAAAAGACCAGACGGACCAGGCGATTTCAAGGTTGAAGACCGTGATACCAAGCGGTGGTACCTCACTACATCATCCATTCCAGTTGGCTAAAAACATGGTTCCCCAACCGGACAACATCTTTCTGATCGTTGACAGTCTCCCGACACAGGGATTGAGTGCACCGAAACGCAGCGCCATCAGCAGTAAAGACCGGGTGGCTCTGTTTGGCAACGCACTGGAACTGCTGCCACAAACCAGTCCGATCAATGTCATTCTCTTTCCAATGGAGGGTGACCCCGTCGCCGCACCCTCCTATTGGCGACTGGCGCAAATTACCGGAGGTTCATTTCTTTCCCCACCCGAGGACTGGCCATAATGTCAAAGCAGCGTCGCGAGATCGAAGGCATCAGCCTGTCTTTTCTGGATGTTATCAGCTGTGGGTTTGGCGCGCTCATCCTCCTGCTGGTACTTACAAAAGTCTTTGAACCCATCATCCTGGAGGACACCGTACAAAACCTGGAGGGTTATCTGGCAGCACTACAGCAGGATCTGTTCGATATTCGAGGGGAGGCAAAGGCGATTAATCGCGACATGGTACACAAAGAAGACAAGCAAAAAGAGGAAATAGACAGGCTCGCCCAGGTGAAGGCAGACTTGTCTGCACTGCAGTCCCGTTACGACGCAACAATTGATAAATCGAAAATCAGCAACACCATCGAAGGTCGTCTGGCCGACGCGAAACAATCGCTGACAGCAGAGATGGAAGCATTACTGGCGGAGTATCAGAAAAGCAGTGACGACAACAAGATTGGCGGCATTCCAGTCGACAGCGAATATGTCATCTTCATCATTGATACCTCCGGCAGTATGTTTAACTACGCCTGGCCGCTGGTGCTGCAGAAGGTATCCGAAACCCTCGATGTTTATCCCCGCCTGAAAGGTATTCAGGTCATGAATGATATGGGCAATTACATGTTCTCCCAATATGCGAACGATTGGATTCCGGACACTACCGCGCGCAGACGGGCGATTATTGACCGACTTCGCTCCTGGAATGTGTTCAGCAACTCAAGTCCGGTGGAAGGTATCACCAAGGCTATTTCCACGTTCTACAAGCCAGGGCGCAAGATCAGTATTTATGTGTTTGGAGACGAGTTCACCGGACGCTCTATTCAGCAGGTCGTCGATGTGATTGACCGTATCAACCGCGAAGATACGGACGGTAATCGGCTGGTACGCATTCATGCGATCGGCTTTCCGGTACAGTTCGCCGCGCCACCACGCTATCAGGAAACAGGCATCAAGTTCGCCATTCTGATGCGCACTTTGTGCGAAAAAAATGGCGGAACATTTGTCGGCTTAAACGATTTCAGATCCTGACACTCCTCGATTCGCTCAATAACTGAACCTGGCCGTGTAAGTGATCGTGCTGTCCGCGCCCTCGGCCAGTTTCAGCGCATATGCCTGGGTTGTACTGTCGATCCGCTCTCCTTTCCGGTTTTCATCAGTGATAACCCAATCACCTCGCAAATGCTCCTTGACCAATACTTCAATATCCTCGTGCTTATGATTGGTGACCGTGATGTTATAACTGACCTCTGCGGCTCGATCGCCAAGTCGCCGGTAGCCGGATTGGGTTCGTTTGGCGGTGATGTCGAAGGCACGGCCAATCTTAAGTTCCACTTCAGAATCGATCGGTGTATGAAAAATTCGGTCTTCCCCAATCAGCTGCAAAGCACCATCCTCATCGGCCTTGTGAACACGCACCTTGCCTGCCGGTAGCGGAACTTCAAGATGATTACTCTTCCCTGTGCGGAACTGTATTTTAATGTCTGCTTTGGACTCCTGCGTACCCTGGGCCAGGTATTGCACCACTTCGCTTTCGACCGTATAGCGCTTGTGAATCGAGATTCCCTCTGCGTGCACTAACCGAACCTGTTTTATGGAATTAAGATCAAGGCTGGTTCGTCGTGGATAAGCATAAAGATGATAAAGAGTAATTTATTGAGTAATCTTTTGTTTATTTATGGAAGATATGAAATGACATAAA
>JAJFKA010000068.1 GCA_021773555.1 Gammaproteobacteria bacterium | reverse complement strand
ATCGCATCCGTACCCGTCAATCCATCAATCGCACCGATCGAACCACCGTTCGCTATCGTAAAGGTGTCCGAACCCGTGGTACCCGCCAGGTTCTCAAAGCCCGTGAAGGTCAGCGTGCCAATATCACCGGTGTTAGGACCGGTAATACTCACCGCACTAATACCCGTTAACGTATCACCGGCATTACCACTGTCGACCAGCAGTTCAATATCCGTAAACAGTGAGGCATCAACCGTCACCGCAACCGTCGACGCCGCATAGGTCACCGTATCCGTCGTGGTTTGACCCTGACCATCAATCGCTGCCGTCAGCGTGACGCCATCCTGGATCGCAAAACTATCGTCGGCGGCGGTACCCTGTACCGTGGCAAAGTCAATAAACGTGTAAGCGCCGGTGGTGCCATCATTACCACCGGTAAACGATGCACCCGCAGCAGCGGTCACAATATCATTGACGCCATCACCCGTGACCTGTTCAATGTTAGCCAGGGTGCCACCCGAGGTTAAAGTGTTCGCCGTAACGTTTAACGTCTGGGTCGTCGCATGGGTGGAGACATCAATCGTATCGGTACCGGTCAGGCCATCAATGGCACCGATGGACCCGCCATCGTTGATGGTGAACGCATTAGCCACGGCGGTACCGGTGATGCTGACAAAATCTATAAAGGTGTAGGCACCGGACGTACCGTCGTTGGCGCCGGTAATCGCGGCACTCGCTGCGCCAGTTACCAAATCATTCGCATTGTCACCGGTTACCTGTTCGATACTCGTCAGGGTGCCACCTGACGTTAAGGTGTTGGCCGTAACGTCTAACGTCTGCGTCGTTGCATGCGTGGACACATCAATCGTATCGGTGCCGGTCAGACCATCAATGGCACCGATCGAAGCACCTGTGTTGATGGTGAACGCATCACTCGCCGCGGTCCCGGTAATACCCACAAAATCAATAAAGGTGTAAGCACCAGAAGTACCATCATTGGCACCGGTAATGGTTGCGCCGGCCGCGCCAGTGACCACATCGTTGGTATCGTCACCCGTGACCTGTTCGATACTGGTCAGGCTGCCACCCGAGGTTAAGGTGTTTGCCGCAATGTTGAGTGTCTGGGTCGTCGCATGTCCGGACACATCAATGGAATCGGTATTTCCCTGCCCGTCAATCGAGACTACCGATCCGCTGTTGATGGCGAAACTATCGGCGATCGCGCCGCCGGTAATATTCTCAATCCCCTCGCTCGATCCAAAGCTAAGATTACCGGCATCCAATGTGCCTTGATTCGCGCCGTTGACGACGAACGCGTTCCCGGTATCCAGACCCATCAGTGTATCTGTACCTGTGCCGCCATCAATACTGCCGGTTGTCCCGGCAAAGTTCAGTGTCGCGCCGCCAAGATCAGCAACCGCACCACCGTTCGCAAGACCAAAATCGACATCAATCGCGCCTGAGGACGCTGTCGTTTCAGCCAGGGTTCCAGCAATCGTCACGCCTGTCTGTGCAGACAAAACGATCGAATCGGCCGTCAGGCTCGACCCTGACTGTATGTCAATCAAAGTTGTATCGGCCGTGACCGTAATGGAAGAAGTGCCCGCATCGACAGCGGCCGATCCCAGGAATGTTACGGATCCACCGGTCATCGCAATGGCGAATCCCGTTGCTGTAACCGCTGAATTCACACTCAGTGTAGCTGGACTTGAACTCGCCCCGATGGTCAACGCTGCACCGGCTGTGACAGCGGCTGTAAGAGACGCAGTTCCGCTACCATCAATGGTGATCGTGCCATCGACGTCGATGACCTCACTAATGGTGACATCGGTGGTCGCGTTAATGTCCAGACTCAGGGTGCCACTGCCGTTATCCGAGACGGTGCCACCATTTACTGCATCGATTGTTCCGGTAAAAGTCGGGTCAAAACTATTGGGATCGGCATTATCGAAAATAACCGCACTATCCGCATTCAACGTCAGCGAAACAGTACCCGTACCCGTGAAATTGATTGGATCCACAACGTGTATAACGCCTGATCGAGGGGCCGCCCCCCCAGCCGTCGTCGTCGTAACAATGACGCTGGTCCCCAGACCCAATGCAGTTTCTATGGTCAAGGGCTGCAGGTTCGAAAAGCCACCGTCATCACCTGAATCCGAGTAGGTCCCGGCAGCCTCGGTGATATCAGTCTCATCATAATCCGATATATAAATATCTGCAGGGTCGAGCAGCCAGGTTCCCGCGGCCCCTTTTGTCGCACCTGCATTTACGATGCCGGTCGCGTGCAGAAAACCGGGTGATGAGGTTTCAACGAATCCTCCATCGCCACCAGAATCGCCACCCCGGGCAATGACCTGTCCGTGGAATCGGGTATTCTCATCAGACCAGATAATGACAGTCCCGCCGTCGCCAGAATCAATCGCGCTCGCGGCGATAACGACATTCTTACCGACGAAGGTTTCAAGCGCGTTTGCCTCGGCGCCAGCACCTTGATAGTTCCCTCCAATCAACACCAGACCACCGCCTTGCCCGCCCGATGCATCAATCGTCGCCGCGCCACTTAATATGACGCTATCTCCTAATAACCTTACTACGCCGCCCGTCCCTTCTGAGTGAGAAACATCAACAACCCCCTCAAAAACCACTCCGGACTGCCTGTCTGATCCTGACGCGGATAGCAGCACAACGCCCGGCTTCGACCCCTGACCGTCGGCGGAGGCGGACAAAACGCCTGTTGACCGAACTCTGACCCGGCCTTGATTCGCAATCAGGGCGATGTCATTACCAGGATTAAGCGGTTCATTTGGTAAGGGTGCCGGTTCCGGCACATGCTCTAATTTACCGGCAATATCAATCAGGGCATTGGCATTGACACCTTCATCAGTCACCTGAATCGTAATGGTGCCACTTGTCCTGAGTACGTCATTCGAACTTGTCATGACAAAACCAATCGCATCCGTCGCTGCGGTTGACCGTGACGACCCCGCGACATTGATGCTGAGATTGTCCGACCCTAAATCGAGCACATCCGAGTCCAGATTTTCAAGCACAACTAAACGACTCGCATTGATTTCTATGTTGGCAGCAGATCGCTCCAGAGCTTGCTGTCGTAATCCGGATTCGCTGTCGATTGTGACCACCGGCGCGCTGAACACAAGATCCCCGGTTGCGCCGTGGGGTGCATCAACATTGACACTACCCTTGAATTCCAACTGAGATGTGGCGTTCAGTTTTACCGCGCCACCATCGCCAGCCTTTGACCCTCCGGTTGCTGAAGCCGACCCGGAGAAGCTGACATTCTCGCCAGTTATTTCAATCAGACCACCGTCGCCCGCAACTACGCCATCAGCAGTTACTGAGACCGAATCGCCCAAAACAGCGCTGGTCTCTGCCAGCAAAGATACAACACCGCCGCCAGAACCACCGGAAACATCAACCTGTGATGACCCGCCGATCAGGACATTGGCCGCTGTCATCTCAATTGAGCCACCACGCCCGGCCACAGATGTTGCGGTGACTTTTGATTCGTCCGTAATTGAGATTGTCTCATCAGACACAATTTGAATGGCGCCAGCGTCAACGTTTGTTGTCGAAGCATCAAGCACGCCAGTATTCAACACACTGCTGCCCGAACCAAACAACCGAATTACGCCATTACTATATTCCGCCTCCTTGGCCTTGATGACACCTTCATTATTGACAGCAAGATCAAACAGATTCTTACTGACTGAACTCGTTAGCAATACTGTACCGCCATCTGCATCGATCGTACCGCTGTTGCTAACAGCTGCACGAAGGCCCGCGTTGTTCTCGAGTACTGCCTCGGTAATTTCAATACCTATTAATTGTTCTTCGCCGAAACTCACGACAGCCCGAGAGCCACTGGCCAGGTTCACGTGCCCGAGCGTGGCGACAATTACACCGGTGTTGGCGACAGTTTCTCCCAACAATGTAACCTCACCGCCGAGAGAGGCCGATATGAGCCCATGGTTGATAACATAGCCACCTCCGCCCTTTTCAGCCTGGAAATTCGCGGTATCGCCGTTAAAGATGTCTTCATGGTTAAGCCCGAGTGAAGAAGCAAAGATTCCTGCGGCATTGACCGATGCTGTTTCCCCGAAGACAACGCCTCTGGGGTTAACAAGCGCAATGCGACCATTCGCAGTGATATTGCCGAAGATCGCGGTCGGTGACCCTCCCACTATCTGACCCACAAACCATGCAGCCGCATTCGGTTGTGAGATGAGTACAGATTCATCAACAGCCACATCGAAACTGTCAAAATTCATCAACAGATTCTGGGATTCCTGGGCGATATGGGTCTGCAACGGGGAGACTTTACTGACGCTGCCTTCACCTGTGACGACCACGCCGCCTTCAGGACCAGCGAACGCCATCGGCGCAAGCATAAGCTGGGTCGCCATCAATCCGGAAGCGAGCAGGCCTCGCTCGAGCATGAACGAAGTGAGCGGCTTCAGGTTATAGGAACGCACAGGCGCGCCTTCATAAGAAAGTTGAGTCTTATGTTTTGGTCTAACGCGCTTGTACGTCCCTCTCTTACGCATTCGCTCTCTCAACCATCAATTCAAACACCAATGGCTAAAATTACTGTTAGTGAATCTGGTAAGTCACATCCAGGTAAATTCTGGGTTTTCCGGTCGCATCCAGGAAATTGTCCTGATAACGGGTTGACTGGGGCTTGGCAAAGATCACATTCGCAACGCCGGTTCCCGGCCAATTAATTCTCATACCCAGCCCGTAGCCCTTGATCACCGCATCCCGGTCGGAACCGCTCCCCAGTGCACGCGCCACGCCATAAGCGTAGTCATAGAAAAAATACGGTCGTATTGGGTCAAGCGGCAGGTTAAAGCGTTTCACAGGATCGATTGGCAAATCGAAGAACAGCTCGAAGCCGGCGTAGGCGCCACTGTCCACGGACACGTCGCTCACACCGAATGCTCGAACCGCATTTGGTCCTCCGAGTGAAAACTGTTCAACTGAAGACAAAAATTTCTCCGTATACTGGCTATTCAACTTCACCACAAAATTAAAAAAGGATCGCTCCTTCGTCAGCCAATTCGGAATACTGAAACGTTGCAGCAAATTGGCGTTTAACAAAATTTTCGTAAAGTCGGTTGACTGATCTCTCAGTTCCCCGCTGACCATATGGCCCTGATCAATTCCCAGCCGCCCGGTCAGCAACAACTGTTGTTCATCCCACAACTGGGTGTAGTCGGCCGACACACTCAGTGTTTCAATCACCTGGTCCGTGGATAGCGTCGTCAACTCACCCACTTTGAACAGCACATCTTTTTGTGTATATCCAACCTGAGTCCGGAAGCTCAAGGTCCTGCCTCTCAGAAACTGGTACGAAGCAGAGATTCCATAGTTATCTGTTTCACCCACTATCACTGGCAGGTTAACCAGGCTGGACACCGAGAATTCGTTGGTGCTGATTGACGCCCTGACTTTTCCTCTGCCGTCTTTCGTTATCGGGACCTCGTACTCCGCGAGGCCATAGGTTGTAGAATCAGGGCCTTCCGACTGGAGAATGCCGAGAACCAGTCGATGTCCACGGTTGGCGATATTCAACCACTGGGTAGTGGCAAAAATACGCTTTTCACCAGTCGTCTCCGACCCGTGGTTGTCCACCAGCACCTGGGACGTCCACGATTGTTCCTGCAGAACTCCTAAATTGAGTCGGGTTTCACCGACATTATCTCCTGGTGAGAATGATCCCCTAACCCGTACCCCGGGTAAATCGTTAATCCGACGAAGGGCGCTTTCTACCTGCTCTCCGGTCACGGGTTGCCCAATTTCGTTGCTGAATGCAGCCTTGATGGTTTTCGGATCAAATATCTCATTGTTAGAGACGATGACAGATCCCAGCCGACCCTCCAGAACATTCAGGCGGATGACGCCATCGGTCACTTCCTGTTCCGGGATAAATGCAGTCGCGAGGATAAAGCCCTTCTCACGATAGTGTTCGGTTACGGCGAGCGCGATCGCATCCAGTTGCTCGATGGTGATCCAGTCACGCTCAAATTCGTTCTTGCCAATCAGTGTGGTCAGATCCTCCACATCTTCAATGTCTGGTACCGACCCGCGGTCCATGATTTCCCGCAGGAACCGGCCAATATCATCGAGGTCGCGACGCGTGAAACCATTGTCGTCCAGGTCGATGTCCTGCTGCTTCCCCAGTTCGTCGTCAATAATCTTCTGGATGGCTTGCTGGCTGATGTCCTGATCCGGGTGTGGTACCACGCCTTCGATAATCAAACCCTTGATCGGTAGCCTGCTCAGGTCGCCTTCCCCGTAGAGTCGTCGCGAAACCCGGGGGATATCAATGGATGCCGGTTCCTCGAACAAATCGGTCAGAGACTTCCTGGCTTCGAAATCCAGCTCATCCATCTCAAATGCGGGAAATTCGCCCGCACCCATCAACAGCAGCCCAGCGGTTCCCATTAATAGCAATCTCCCCAGTTTTTGTATCATCATCTCGGCGCCTTCCTCTCGCTGTGAACACCGGATTTGACTCTACAAATCCGGTGTAACAACGGGAAATTTTTTTTTGAAATACAGCCGTTTTTCCGTAACAGCAGATAACCTCGAAATTCCGGAAAATTCATTTTGTTTTTAGAGGTTTACGTGAAAAGAAAGTTATCGCATATGAACCGATTAGTCCACGTGAAGCCGCGATTTACGCCGTCTTGCCGGGAGTCGAGAAGACTGGTGAAATTCTACCTTGGAGTGCCCTAAACGCTATTTTCAAGAGTCAATCTGTCTGACGATGCGAAATCCCGTCACAGGATCTGGCTGACCACTGTGTGCAACCGATTTCTCGATGCTGCATTCGCTCTTTGGATCCGTGTGTGCGCCGCCGACTGCGACCAGTGTACCGTCCTCTCTTTCAGCCCACTCGCGCGCATTACCCACATGATTGTACAGACCCCAGCTGTTGGGCCGGCCCGAGAGCGCGCTCAGCAACTTTTCACCGAGACGAACGCCGCGAGAGTCCACCGTGCAGTTGATGTTGGCATCAACTCCGCCGTAATCGTCCGTCATCGCGGCATAATGCCACTCCTCTACCGTGGGCAGGCGATAAGTCCGCCCGCTCTGTGCAGAAAGCCATTCGGCATAGGCTTTCGCCTGGGCCACACTTAAATTGGTTGCTGGAAGCGAGCCCCTCTGCTCATTCAACTTCTGACAACCCGTGTAAGTACAGAACTGATTGTAGTCGGCAATCTTAATCTCGGTTCTGCTGATGGCAAACTTATGCGCTTGCTGGGAAGGTTGTGGCACCACTACCAACTGCGGTCCAGTGATATTACCTTCGGTAAGAGGATCTTCACACCAGCTACGGTTGCGGGTGCCTTGCCCTTCGAGATTACGCTTTTTGCAGGGATCTCGATCACTGATCTCAATGTTTGCTATTAAAGGCTCGTCGGGTAAGTAAGTCATCACTCTCGCTTTAACTTCCCGGGCACGATCGGGTCTGGCGACGGCAATTCTGGTCGCTATGCAACCCGCAATAGCACGAGCAATATTTTCCTCGTCACGCTCGTACCAGGTCGGGTTAATCTGCGCCAGTTTTCTGAGCGTTGTGCCAAGCAATGTTAATTCGTCACCCCGGACATTGGGGCGCCAGTCAGTATCCGATATGCCTGGATCTCGATAATTGCCCACATCAGAGCTATCGGAAGGAATATTACCTTTGCAGCGCAATATTTCTTTTAAATCAGCAATTTGCACGCCATAGGCGTCATAAATTCGTTGTTCTTCGGCCAGTTGCTCTTCCCGCAGTTGCTGCGCCGCGATGCGGGCTGCTTCTGCTTCATCGGCTGCCTGTTTCTTTTCTGCAAAGTCGGCATCCGTATAACGTCGCAGTTGCAGCGCGGTATCGAGACTACCCCGCTCGCGTCCAACCTCCGCCGGGTCAAACAAGCTGTATTTGTAGTCCTCGACGACGGCAAGGTATCCCTCTGCTTCCACCAGCAGCTCAAGTGCCTGCTGCACCGATTCCCAGTCATTGTTTGGCAGGGGGGTAGCCAGCTCTCGTAAGTCCCTGATTTTGTTGAGGTAAGCGCCAATAATATCCTGTTTGCGTTTCTCGATATCAACGTCAAGGTTGTCAAGCTCCTCGGGAGCCAGATCATCGGTCCAGTCCTCCTGCAGGACCAGATTCGCCTTTCCCAGGGCCTTAAAGCTTTTATTGATGTCCTGATGCCACTCGATTGACTTCCAGTCATTACGGTTCAGGGTCGATTCGAGAATCGTCTGTGTCTGCTGGCGTTCAGCCTGGAGCGCCACCAACTCAGGATTGGCTTTTTCATCCCCGCCATAAAACGTCTGGTACGCGCCGAATCCGATAGACGCCAGCAGCACCACGGCAATCGCCGTATTCCGGAGCACCGGCGGGTCTTCGCTGAACATCCCTTCATGAAACTCATCGATTGTCTGGGTGCGTTCCTCACGTTTTAACTCCAGACCTTGCCTGAGCGCCTTCCAATGCCGTCTTTTAAGGAACGGCACAGGAGCCGGTTTCATGCCACGATCAAGCGCCTTGTCCGCCGGAACCCGATCATAGGGATGCTTGCCGGTGAAGAGCTCATAGGCGACCAGGGCAACCGCATAAACGTCATCAGACTTGGAAGGTTCCATGCCCTTGAGCATCTCGTAGCTGGCATAGGTCGGCGTCAAGGCCCCGAGCGACGCTGCATCGAACACCGTTTTCTCACCATCGGCTTCTATTTCGCCGGGGTTGGATACCGCCCGGGCAATGCCAAAATCGAAAACCTTGGCCATTTTGTCAGACGTGTAGAATATGTTTCCTGGCTTGAAGTCCGAGTGGACAATGCCCGCCCCGTGGGCCCGGCTCAGCCCCTGACTGATACCGTCGATGATATTCCAGGCATCTTCAACCGATACGCCTTCCGGGTGTTCTTTCAGGTAGTCATCGAGCGGTTTACCGGTCAACAACTCCATGGTCATGTAGACGGTATCGCCCTCGCGGTCGAAGTCGTAAACCCCCATGATATTTTTGTGGGGAATATTCCGGGTCTTCTGTGCCTCACGCTGCAACGACATGAACGCGTCTTTGTGCCGCGCAAAATTCTCATTCAGCAGCTTGATTGCAATGTAGGGATTACGTTCCTGGGCTTCCTGGGCGCGCAAGTCAAGTGCCTTGTAGACATCACCCATGCCGCCACTACCGACTTTTTCCTCGAGAACAAACCGGTTCTTGAGCAGTCGCCCGGCCTCAGAGTTGCCTTTCGACTCGATCTGGCGACCCACCGACGCTATATAAGTCGTGTCCGAACTTGTCGCCCGTTCCCCGATGATGGTCGAATCATCATCATGACTCGGGTTCATGATCGTGGAATCATCATCCCCGCTGGAGCGCATGACCGTTGAATCACCGTCTCCATCCGCAAGATCGCCACCACGCAAAATGGTTGCGTGATCATTACTCGGGGCTCCGGAGGACTGGCTTCTGATGATGGTCGCGCTGCCGTCCAGTGAGGGTTCACGCAGGATGGTGGCATTCCCACCACCGCCGGGCTCGCGAAGAATCGTCGCGTTACCGCTGGCGACCGGCTCTCGCATGATCGTGGCGTTTTCGCTTCGATCTGGAGTAGAGCCCTCTGGATCCGTCGCTATTGGCCCACTGGCAACAGGTTCCCGTAACACAGTCGCCTCGCCGCCGGCCTCTGTGGGGTCGGCAGATTTGGCCTGCTTCCTGATCCGGGTCTTTTCGTCGTTGGGTTCCTGACGAATGACTGTGTCATTGTCGTCTGGTTCGTCAGGACGATGGTCTGACATACCTTGAGCCTGGCAAATTGTCTGGATTGAACGGGGTATTTTGGCGCTTTTTTGGCGGTTTGCCTAGGGCGGGCTTTGTTAAGGGAGATTTACTCGCAAATGTAGCGGATTACATCATTGGGATCTTCCTTGGAAACTTCTTCACCAAGCGAGATGGAACCGGAACCCCAGAGCATCAGTTCCTGCCGCCGCAGGAAGATATTCTCGCCATCATCAGTTTTTACAAACGTGCCGTTTGAGCTCTGGTCGGTCAACAGAAACTTGCCGCGGCGAAACTCAAGCGTCGCATGGGCACGAGATGCCAATCTGGTTTTGCAAAGCAGATCACTTTGAACGCCTCGGCCAATCACAAATATCCGGTGATCATCAGAGCCCATTCGGGTCTGGTTGCCTTGAAATTCCAGCGCCAGGTATCTGACTTCCTCTTCTGCCTCATCCGTCTGGATCTCGATCCGGGTGACATCATCACTAGCTTCCCAGACAACCTGGTGAACAATGATCTCCTCTTCCTTGCCTTTAACAGTTGTCTTGTCAAACTGTCGACTCATATCCTGCAGGTCAGCATCAAGCAACCGAATCGTATCCTGGGTTGTAATTATCTGTGCGCCTTTCGCAATTCCCGCCATACGCGCCGAAACATTCACGGCATCACCGAAGACGTCACCATCCTCCATGAGTATCGCTGGACCAAAATGCAAGCCAACCTTGATGGATATTTCCACAGTTTCGCCCTGTATTCCTGCGGAAATTTCTTCCTGACACTCAATGGCTGCTCGAACACAGTCGTTAGCAGAAACGAAACGGCACATGATCTCATCGCCAATCGTCTTAATGACAAATCCCTGATAACCCTCGGTAATCTTGGCCATGATATCGAGGACCTTGCCGATGATTCTGTTTGCGTTTTCATCTCCCAGCGTTTCGTACAGCTTCGTACTGCCGGTCACATCAGCAAACATTACTCCGACTTCTACGTTCTCTCGCGCCATTGGTTTTTTTTAACTGGTTGAAAATATGTCTAACAAGATCACAAAGAATATAGACTGTCAGGCCATTTTTCCAGCATGTTCTGTTTGACATTCTGCCTGGGCAGACCTGCGCCGATCTCTGCGAAGAAGTCACAGACCACCCGGCTCAAGTTCAACTGAATCCATCGGCACGCTATGGCTTTATTATAGAGAATGATGGACAATTATTTCCTTTACCGTCACTAATACCACACCTTATCTCCTGGGAGCCTTCCTTGCATCAATACGGCGCCGGTACACACGTAGGCAACGTTCGTAGCAACAACGAAGACAGCTACGTCTGCGACGCTGATAAGAAACTGTGGATCGTTGCAGATGGTATGGGCGGCCTGGGTTTCGGTGAAGTAGCGAGCGCCATCGCGACCTTTACCGTGACGCGGATGGTTCGTGAAAACCATGGGATCAATCAGGCCATCGAAATTGCGCACGCCCAGATAAAGGCCTATGCCGAGAGTGATGGCATGGGCACCAACATGGGTACCACGATCGTTCTGCTGCTTTCTCAGGGAAGTCTGTACAACATCTTCTGGGTGGGTGATTCTCGTGCATACTCTCTGGAAAACGACGAATTTAAACAAGTCACTGTAGATCATTCGCTGGTCCAGTCCCTGATCGATCAGGGCGAACTTACCCCGGAAGAAGCAGAAACCGATCCCCGTAAGAATGCTGTCACCCGGGCGCTCGGTGTACAGGAACTGGAAACGGTTCGCGCAGACAGCATCAGCGATAAGTGGAAACCAGGTCAGAAAATCGTTTTGTGTAGTGACGGTCTGACCGATTGCGTCAGTAAGAACGGCATCGAGACGATCCTTCGAGGCGAAGGCACTGATCAGGAACTGACTGACAGACTCATAGAAGCCGCGCTGGAAGGCGGCGGTAAGGATAACGTGACCGTCATCGTTATCTCCGCAACGAATACCACCAGATACGCAGACACAGACACACATGTGCCCGCCGGGATGAGTTCGGAAGATACACTGCCACCCGGCACCTATAGTGACAATGAAGACACCGATCCCAATGCTCGCTTCATTGCACCGGATGGGGCGCTGGATGGGAACGGGCAACTGGAACTGGACATCCGGCCACCGACAGCTTCGAATAATCCGCACCAGATCTCAAAGCCTCTAACCTGGTTCCAGGCACTCAGAAGGTTCGCGGTGACTGCGCGCGCAAAGACCGTCGCTTCCAGATCTGTTTCTACCAGTACTTTTTTTGCCACAAATCCTTTCGCAGCACTCTCTTTTATGGCAATTCTAGCCATCCTTATTGTGACCAGCCTGAGTTTTACGGATTCCGGCGAATCCGATTCTCCAGCGTTTTCGACCATTCAGCCGATACTCTCAGCTGGTTCACAGCAGGTGTACCTGCCACCACCACCGGTAAAATTCTCGGAATTCAGGCGGCCGGGCAGATTTATCCAGGTCGGGATTTTTACCAGGCTGGAGGGCGCCGAGGCGAATCAGCTACTCGTGAGCGAACTTGGCCTGAATCCCTATGTGCAAAAAAGAAACACTGCAAATGGCGTTCTCTATGCAGTCATGCTGGGCCCTTTTTCAGTCCAGGCTCACGATGCAACAGTTGAGACCCTGGAAACAAACAATGTCGCATTTTTTCACCGCTCGGTATTTGAACACGCCAGTTTCGATCAGCGCAGCTTTCTTCTATCTGACAGAGGATCCTGAGCATCCTGAACTTTTGCATACATCCTATCCATCAAGGATAACGTTACATATAATGCGCGGTCTGGCAGCAGGTTGCAGGGAGTAAGGTCGCAAGCTCAATGGAAAACGAAGATCTCGAAACGATCAGGAAACTAATTCCCTTTGACAGCATGGCTGAAGGCGAGTTTACAAATGTCATGTCACAGGCCAGGCTGGCCACAGTGGCCAAAGGCAAAATGGTTTTCAAGCGCGCCGATGAAGACTCCAAAGTCTACTGGCTGGTGTCCGGAAGTCTGGACCTCCTTGATGACAAATTCGAAGCAAAAAATCGACAAGCCGGTGACGAGGTTGCAACGCACCCAATCGATAATAATTCACCCCATCGCTTAACCGCGGTTTCCACTGAAGAGTCCAGGATACTGACGATCGAGCGCAGCGAAATGGGTATGTCTGGTGGGGACACCACGGTGGAAGAGGAAGAAGACGAAGGCATCGACTGGATGTCGACGCTGCTCAGTTCTCCCCTGTTCGAGTTCATCCCACCCGCAAATATCCAGACATTGTTCGGTAAATTCGAAGAAGTCCAGTTCGAAAAAGGCGAGGCAGTTATTAAACAAGGCGATCCCGGCGATTTCTTCTATGTCATCCAAAAGGGTCGAGCAAAAGTTGAAAGGAGTAGCGGCGACAAGATAGTAGTGTTGGCGGAACTCCATGCTGGCGACAATTTCGGCCAGGACGCGCTGGTCAGTGATGTTCCCCGGAACGCAACCGTTACCATGACGACCAATGGCACGCTGATGCGCTTATCTGAACCGGATTTCGAAAGCCTGCTGATGCAACCCGTGATCGAAACCGTCAGCATGGAAGAAACCGAGGAGATGATTCAACAGGGCGATCCTAAAACCTACATCATTGATGTACGAACTCCAAAGGAAGTCGAAACCGACAAACTGCCCGGCAGTCTGAACGTGCCGCTGTTGCTCCTGCGAAAAAATGCCCCGAAACTCAAACCGGATTCTGTTTATGTCATGGCCGATGACGGCGGCAAGCGGGCTGAACTGGGTGCCTATATCCTGAACGAGAAGGGATTCACCGCTTACGTTTTGAAACGATAGGAAAATACCGGGCCATGAGCGAAGACTGCCTGTTTTGCAAGATCATAAAAAAAGAAATTCCTGCGGACATCGTGTACGAGGACGACCAGGTACTGGCTTTTCGTGATATTAGTCCCCAGGCACCGCTCCACGTACTCATCATCCCACACAAACATATCAGCACCATCAATGACGCCAGTGAAAACGATGAGAAATTGCTCGGTTACATGCTATTGACCGCTGCAAAGATTGCCAGGGAAAACCAGGTCGACGAAGCAGGCTATCGTCTGGTTATCAATTGCAATGAGCAGGGTGGACAAACCGTATTCCATGTACATCTGCATTTGCTCGCCGGGCGGCAGTTAACTCGCCTTGGCTAGCTCTGTTGACAGACTCATCTCACATCTGGACAGGGTGCTTCGAACCACCTCTGGTTCTGTGGGTCATCGGCAGCGAAAGTCACCCGCTAGTGAGATCAAAGCCAGCAGCCTCTCTCCTCAGGATCAGCAGGAATCAGCGCGTCTGATGCGCGTCAATCATTGCGGTGAGGTGTGCGCCCAGGCGCTGTACCAGGGGCAGGCGCTGACTGCTAAATCCTCGCAGACAACCGCAATTCTGATGCAGGCCGCCGAGGAAGAAATGGACCATCTGGCCTGGTGTGAACAACGAATTCGCGAACTGGATTCCCATGTGAGCTACCTGAATCCACTTTGGTATGCGGCATCATTCACCATGGGCGCCGTGGCAGGAATGCTCGGTGACCGAATCAATCTTGGCTTCGTTGCCGCGACCGAACAGGAAGTTTGTCGACATCTGAACGATCATCTGGAGAAGGTCTCGGCAAACGACGATAAAACCATCGCCGTCATGCGCAAAATGCGCGAGGACGAGAATGGACACGCTGCAACCGCACTTGAGCAAGGTGGCATGCAGTTTCCGAAGCCTGTGAAATCGATGATGCACCTGGTTTCAAAACTGATGACCCGAACGACCTACTGGGTTTAGGCCCAATTTGACACTTACCGGATCCAACTCAGATCACAGCTGCTCGTCCGCCGCTGCGATTGGGATATGATAAATTATCTGCACCCGGGTGCCCGCGGGATCTGCGCAGTAAAAACTACGAGCACCATCACGATGTGTTTTTGGTTCGGTGAACATTCGTACTCCCCGGCTCTTCAGGAATTCATACCACTGGTCGATCTTGTCAATGTCATTCACAAAAAAACCAATGTGATCCAGCCGGCCTGACGGTAGTTCCTCTTTGACACGATGCAAAGCCAGATTGTCATTGCCTGAGGTCAGATAGATGTTTTCCTCATCCGGTTTCCATTCCACTTCCATACCGAGCAGATCGATATAGAAATCCCGGGTTTCCTCGAAGTTCACAACGAACAACGCAATATGCCGCATACCATCTGTGGTGCCCGGTCGGTTGATTACTCGCTCATTATTCATTCTCAGCCTCTACCAGCTCATAGTCATGAGTAACCTCAACTCCGCCCTGGCGCAACATGATTGAGGCTGAGCAATATTTTTCTGCCGACAACTCAACCGCTCTTTTCACCTGGCTCTCTTTCAGGTCCTTGCCAGTCACAATAAAGTGAATATGAATACTGGTGAATACGCTGGGTACAGCGTCGGCCCGCTGTGCCTCAAGCTGAGCAACACATCCTGTCACCGGCTGCCTCGACTTCTTCAATATCGACATAACATCGAAACTGGTGCAGCCACCCACGCCTAGTAAAACCATCTCCATGGGTCGCATTCCGCCCTTTGCTGGTGACCCATCGATCGTTACGGTATGTCCATTCTCGGATTCCGCGACAAACGTCGCATCAGCTAACCACTTCACCTGTCCTTTCATGCAATACGTTTTCCTGATTCTTTGATGGGTATTCTCGCCCACTCCGGGCTCAGTATGGTATCCCGCAAACGGGAATTGCGCCAAATTCGACACTGTTCCATCTGTCGAATTTTTTGGCACTCATCCCCACAAACTCCGCTTAGCGGTTGTTTTCAAACGGCGCTGGACGTAATCTAGCCAGATTGTTCCAATAATTCACGCATCAAGCCGGATTCAGGCCGGAATTTGCCAGGCGCAAAGCGTGGTTCTGAACGACAGATCCACCCACCGGTTCTACTAAACGGCTCTTAAAACGGTTCTTAAAGACATGGTTAGTTCGACCCTAACTTCTGCTGAAATCGCCGGTATGGGCGAATTCCTTGGGGCTGCCCATAAGAGGAAATACCCCCGGGGCAGTACCATTATCTATGCCGGAGAGGCAAGCGACTCCATCTACTTTATCACCAAGGGGTCTGTCACCGTCCTCGTTGAAGACGACACCGGTCGCGAGATTATCGTCGCTTACCTGAATGAGGGTAATTTTTTTGGCGAGATGGCCATGTTCAGAGAAGGAACCCGAACCGCCTGGGTCAAGGCAAAATCCGACTGTGAAGTTGCAGAACTCAGTTACCAGAAATTCACCGAGTTAACTTACAGAGACCCCGGGATACTGTTCCAGGTTGCAGCCCAACTCGCCGACAGCCTCACCAGAACCACACAGAAAGTCAGTGACCTGGCATTTCTGGACGTCACCGGGCGAGTAGCACGAACCCTGCTGGACCTGAGCACTGAGCCAGACGCGATGACGCATCCGGATGGCATGCAAATCAAGATTACTCGACAGGAAATTGGCAGAATTGTCGGTTGTTCAAGAGAGATGGTCGGGCGTGTCCTGAAAACCCTCGAAGACCAGGGTCTGGTCTCAGTCAAGGGCAAGACCATGGTGGTGTACGGAACGCGTTAACCGTTTAAGTTCGCAAACAATCCACGGAGTTCCAAACCCGGCTCCTCGGCTCGCATAAAAGCCTCACCCACGAGAAATCCAAACACACCATTTTCAAGCATGAGTTCAATATCCGCTTTTTTGTGAATACCACTTTCGGTAATTACCGGTGTGCTTGCCGGGACGCTCTTTAGCAGGTTAACCGTGGTCATCAGGTCCGTTTCAAACGTTCGCAAATTACGATTATTAATGCCCAACAGGTCAGGGGAAACCTGCAGCGCCATTTCCAACTCTGCTTCATCATGCACCTCGACAAGGACATCAAGGTCAAGCTCATTTGCTAAAGCATGCAGTTCACGCAGTTTCTCCACAGACAAGATGCTGACAATCAACAATATACAATCTGCGCCAATATATCGGGCTTCATAGACCTGATAGGCGTCAACTATAAAGTCCTTACGCAAAACCGGCAGGTCAATCGCGGCGCGGGCAATCGTAAGGTATTCATCACAACCCATGAAGAACAGCTCATCCGTCAGCACCGAAAGGCAGGTTGCGCCGCCTTGCGCATAACTGCGCGCAATTGAGGCAGCGTCAAAGTTTTCCCGAATAATTCCCTTTGACGGTGATGCCTTTTTTAACTCTGCGATTACCGCGGTCTGTTTGAGTCTCCAACGGTCGTGAATCGCGGCAGCAAATCCTCGCGTATCTGTGCCAATCCCTGTCTCGAGTTGCGCCAGTGGACGCCGCAGTTGACGTTCTGAGATCTCCAGCCATTTTTGCGCGACAATTTTCTTCAAAATATCCGGAGTATCAGCCATATCTCATGCACCATCAGATGACTGTTGGAAATTCTGGGTATGGGCGATGAAGGCGTTCATTTTTGCAGTGGCCTCACCGTTGTGGATTTTTTCTCGCGCGATTTCCACACCCTCACCGAGGCTCGCCGCACAACCAGCGATATAGATGGCGGCACCGGCATTTAACATCACAATATCCCGGGCACCCGGGTGCTCTCCTGAAATCGCAGCCTTGACGAGTTTCAAACTGCTGTCTGCATCAGCAATGACAAGCTGCGCTAACGGTGAGCGTGACAGATTAAAGTCCTCCGGTTCGATTTCGTAGTTCGATATCTGACCATTCTTAAGTTCTGCAACTGTGGTTTTAGCTGATATGCTGATCTCATCAAGACCATCTTCTGAATGCACAACCATCACCGCACGGCTTCCAAGTTCCTTCAGTACATGTGCCATGGGTTCGACCCACTTCGCATCGTAGACACCCAGTAATTGTCGCTCGGCTCCCGCGGGATTCGTCAATGGCCCTAACAGATTAAAAATGGTACGGACAATCATTTCCTTTCTAGGGCCAATTGCGTGCTTCATCGCGCTGTGGTGACTAAGCGCAAACAGAAATCCCAGGCCCACTTTGTCAATGCAGTCGGCGACCTGATCTGGCGCCAGCATGATCCTTGCTCCTGCCGCCTCAAGCACATCGGCGCTGCCACTTTTCCCGGAAGCTGCCCGATTGCCGTGCTTGGCAACACGTGCCCCCGCTGCCGCTGCAACAAATGCGCTTGCAGTTGACACGTTGAATTTACTTGAGCCACTACCACCGGTCCCACAAGTATCCACCAGCGCGTCCTGGGTTACTTCAACCCGGGTAGCCAGCTGACGCATCACGGTTGCAGCCGCAACAATTTCTTCAATCGTTTCACCTTTGATTCTGAGGCCAACCAGAAAACCCCCGATCTGAGCGTCGGTCGCTTTACCCGTCATGATCAACCGCATCACATCGGTCATTTCATCCCGGCTCAGGTCCACACCATCGATCACACTGGAAATTGCAGGAGACATGTCCATCATGCGAGTTCCTCCTCAGTTTCAATTAACTTTAGAAAATTTGAAAGGAGCTCATGGCCCTGTTCGGTGAGGATAGATTCCGGATGAAACTGCACTCCCTCAATGGCCAGTGTTTTGTGACGAATCCCCATGATTTCATCCATCTTCCCATCACCATCAATCGTCCATGCTGAGACTTCCATATCCGCCGGAACACTTTGCACATTAATCACCAGAGAGTGATAACGGGTCGCGACCAACGGATTCCTGAGACCAGCAAACACACCTCTACCGTCATGGTGAATCGCAGAAGTTTTTCCGTGCATGACACGATCCGCCTTTTCGATTCTGCCGCCAAAAACCTGCGCGATGCTCTGATGCCCGAGACAAATGCCGAGAACCGGCAGTTTTCCACTAAAGTGTCTGACCACGTCCATTGAAATACCCGCATCGTCGGGTCTGCAAGGTCCGGGAGAGAGCACAATCGCCCTGGGCTGCAGTGCAGATATTTCTTCAAGAGAAATTTCATCATTCCGGAACACCTCAACCTGCTGACCGAGTTCACAAAGGTACTGCACAATGTTGTAGGTGAATGAATCATAGTTGTCGATCATCACTAACATCAGGAACCCTCCCCGGAAAGTCCAACAACGGCGCGGGACTCCTCTGCATCATATTCCCGCGGATTTTCCTGGGCAGAGAGATTCAGATCGAGTCCCGATTCCGCCATGGTTGCAGCGCTAAATATCGATCTGGCCTTGTTCATGGTCTCTTTCCATTCGAGTTCTGGTATGGAGTCCGCAACCACCCCAGCGCCTGCCTGGATGTAAAGCTTATTGTTCTTGATGACGGCGGTGCGAATCGCGATCGCTGTATCCATATTGCCGTTCCAGGAAAGGTAACCCACTGCACCTCCAAAAATACCGCGCTTTTCCGGCTCCAGTTCGTCGATGATTTCAAGCGCCCGAACTTTCGGTGCACCGCTCAAGGTGCCAACGGGCAGGGTTGCGCGCAGCAGATCCAATGCAGACAATCCCGGCTTGAGCCTGCCGCTCACGTTCGAGGCAATATGCATTACGTGGGCGTATCGCTCAACCACCATCATCTCCGAAACTTCCACACTGCCCGTACTGCTCACCTTACCGACATCGTTTCTGCCCAGATCGATGAGCATCAGGTGCTCTGCAATTTCCTTGGGGTCTGCAAGCAGTTCCGCCTCCAGTGCAAGGTCCTCGCGTTCATCCCTGCCACGTCGCCTGGTTCCAGCCAGTGGTCTGACGGTCACTTCCCCGTTATCGAGACGGGCTAAAATCTCCGGGGATGATGACACGATGTGTTCATCGCCAAGATCCATGTAATACATGTACGGTGACGGATTTAAGGATCGCAGGGCGCGATACAGACTTATGGGTTCTGCTTCGAAGCCAACGGACATCCGCTGCGACAGCACAACCTGCATTACATCACCCTCGACGATGTAACGTTTTATTCGTTCGACATCATTTAGAAACGTCTCTCGACCGTAGCTTGAGACAAAGTCGGCTTCATGTACGGCCGGACCAGTCTTAGGCTGCCGAATGTGTGCGGGAATGTCGGCCTGCATGGCAAATACCATTTCATCAAGCCGCGCCTGTGCCTTGCTATAGGCATCTTCCTCACCCGGGTCTGCATGCGTTATGAGGTGAAGCTTTCCCCTGACGTTGTCAAACACAATAACATCGTTGGAAACCATCAGGAGAATATCAGGTGAGCCAATAGTATCCTCAGGCGCACTCTGCGCGAGGCGTTTCTCAACATAGCGCACCGTATCGTAGCCGAAGTAGCCAACGAGTCCACCCGTGTTAATTGGCAGGTTGTCCAGCTCCGGATACCTGAACAACGCCTGAAATTTCTCCACATAACCGATCGGGTCGTTGGATTGAATCCGTTCCACGGTGATGCCGTTAATCGAACGGACAATCTCGTTGCCATATACCTTGATAATCTCTCTGGCCGGCAAACCAACCACAGAGTATCTGGACCATTTCGCGCCGCCTTGATTGGCACTTTCCAGCAGGTACGAGTATGGTCCACGAGCCACTTTAAGATAGCAGGATAGCGGCGTGTCCAGGTCAGCAAAGAGTTCCCGGGTGATTGGAATATGGTTGTAATCGTTATTTGCGAGCTCTGAAAATTGATCAGGCGTCATCGATGGTCTCCGGCTTGGTATAGAACAGCCCCCACAGCACTGATTGGCGTGCGGGGAGATACGGTGTCAGATCACCATCGCCAGGAAAAAAAGCCACTCGAAGCGGCTTGGAGGGACATACTTGTTGCTACCGTTAACAGATGTGTCATTTCGCTATTATCGTTTGCATCTTCTTTAATCGATGCAGATGCATCGATCAGTTTTTATAACGACCCTCGGAAAAAAGGCTCGCTACGGTTGTATCGATCGTCCCTAAAAAGAGATGAATCTCCATTCGAGGAACGCAAGCTTAATCAACTCGTCTCGTTTTGACAACCGGCTATTGCCTGCTTCATTGCCGTGATGGTCTGCTGATAATCTCCGCCGCCAAATATCGCCGAGCCGGCAACAAACGTGTCAGCACCGGCCCTGGCGATTTCCGCAATATTGGCAAGCTTAACTCCGCCGTCAATTTCGAGCCGGATTTCCCGCGGCGATGCATCGATTAACGCCCGCGCGGCACGTAATTTCTGCAAGGTTATCGGAATAAAAGTCTGTCCACCAAAACCCGGATTGATAGACATGATCAGGATCATATCGACCTTGTCCATCACATAATCAAGATACGAAAGCGAGGTACTGGGATTGAACACCAGTCCGCACTTGAGTCCGGCGGAGCGGATCAGTTCCAGGGACCTGTCGACATGGTCAGTTGCCTCGGGATGAAACGTGATGTAGCTCGCGCCCGCTTCAACGAAATCTCCGATTATGCGATCCACTGGCGATACCATCAGATGTACATCAATCGGGGCAGTAACACCGTATTTTCGGAGTGCACTGCAGACCATCGGTCCAATCGTCAGGTTGGGGACATAGTGATTGTCCATCACATCGAAATGTACGATATCGGCACCCGCTTTCAGAACGGCATCGACTTCTTCCCCCAGACGAGCAAAATCTGCGGACAGAATGGACGGTGCAATGAGATTTTCCAATGTCGCTCCTGAGGTTTCACATTGTTACAGTTTATCGGATAGCGGGTTCGTGTCTACAGAGCACACGATCGATTCCTGCAACTGTTGGTAACGTTCAAGCGTACCCACATCTGACCAGAAGCCCCGATAGATCTCGCCACGAATCCGCCGCTCTGCAACCGCTTGGTCAAAGGGTCTGCGCAGCGGAAAGGATCCACCATCAGTCCCGGCAAACAGATCTCGGGTCAGAATGCTCATACCTGAATAGGTGCAGGTTATTGGCCCCGTAACAAGCGTGCCACTTTCCTCCACGGCGAAATCGCCTTCAGGGTGATGTGGTGGATTCTCCACCATAACAAGAAAGGCAGAGGCACCTTTGACTTTATCCAACGTCAATCCGGCAAAATCATAATCTGTGTAGATGTCACCGTTGACAATCAACAGTGTGTCCACTTTCAACAACCGCATCGCGTTGAGCACACTGCCACCGGTTTCCAGCAACGTGGTTTCACGGATGTAGGTGATCTCAGCGCCGAATCTTGAGCCATCCCCAAGGTGCGCTACGATCTGCTCGCCAAGGTGGAAAAGGTTAACAACCAGGTCCACATAACCCGCTTCCACCAATCTGTGGACGTGGCGTTCAATCAGGGACTGCTGGTTTATCTCAAGCAACGGTTTTGGCACTCTGGCGGAAAGTGGCAGCAGGCGCCGTCCCTCGCCCGCCGCAAGAATCAGCGCCTTCATCGCTTGAAAAGCTCCGCGCCCATGAGCGGTTCAATCCTAAGTTTGAGCCAGGACGAGAAAGCGAGTAGCTCCGGATACCGGCTTGATACGGATTGGATATAGGTAATTACCAACGGAATGTCACCCAGGTATCCTGGCTTGCCATCGCGCAGGTGCAGTCGTGAGAAAATTCCGGCGCATTTAATATGCCGCTGCAAACCCATCAGGTCGAACCAGCGACGAAATTCGTCCGCTGTCGCGCTGATGCCAGTTTTGCCAAGCAGTTGACGATATTCTTCGACTAGTTCGTCAACCAGTGAGGTGGGTAACTGGATGTAGCAGTCGCGTAGCAGGGACACCAGGTCATATGTCACAGGCCCAAGAACGGCATCCTGGAAATCGAGGATTCCTGGTGACGTTCCGGTCATCAGATTACGGCTGTGAAAGTCTCGATGCACAAATACGCTCGGCTGCACCAGGGCGCTTTCAACCAGCGCTTCGAAGACGCCAGTCAGCTCCTTCGCCTCAGACCTCTCCAGATCAAGCGACAACAATTCACTGACAAACCAGTCCGTAAACAGGTTCATTTCATCGGTCAACTTCGCGCGGTCGTAGTGTGGCAGCGGCGCCTTGATGGTTTGCATCCGCTGGAGTGGTTTGAGCAGGTCTCTGTACAAGGTCGCCTGATTGGCTCCCGTAGGCGCCGTCAAATAGTGTTCATCGCCCAGGTCGGACAACATCATAAAACCTTGATCAAAGTCGACGCCGTAGACCACCGGCACATTCAGTTCAGCCTGGAGGAGGTATCCCGCGATTGAAACGAAGGAGGTATTGTCCTCAGTGTCCGGGGGTGAATCCACGAAAATAAACGACTCATCCCCATGGACAATCCTGAAATACCGACGGAAACTCGCATCATCTGAAACCGTGCGCAAGATCGGTCCTGCGGGTAACCTGATCGACCTTGCCGCTAATTGCTCACGTGCCCAGGCGTCCAGATCCACCTCCCTTTGCACCCTGGCCGATGAGGTTTTATCTAACTGCATTTTATTCAAGTTTTCATCGTCCAAAACGGTTTACTCATGCCAGAAAACAACTGACCTCCCAGAGGGAATGAATTATCATCTCGTTCCGCATGTAAACTGAGTATACCTGTCATCTTTCCACGTAGGACCATTAGATCAGCAGGGGCATTTACGTGGATCCTGGCCACGTTACTGAATCCGGGAGCCATGTCGACCATCGCTTCTGCCGAGCCGGGTCCAGCGCAGGCCGCAACCAGACCTGATGCTGCGAAAATTGACTGGGTACCGCGTGAAGCGTTGAGCGCGACTCAGCTTGAACATCTCAACTGGTCCTGTAATGGATTATATCTCCAGCCCGAGTCCTTTCTGGAACCGGTAAAGGGCAACGCCGGAACTGATCAGACCAGCCATATCGATACCGATGATCGCGCCCATGTCACTGCTGAACAGGCCGAACGAAAGGTGAATCATTCAACCACATTCGAAGGTGAGGTTGAAATCTGGCAAGGATCCCGGTTGGTGACTGCCGCACAAATGTCCATCGATGACACCACAGACGTGGCCAGCATGCAGGGCCCGGTGCTGATCCGGGAACCCGGGATACTGCTGACTGGAGAAGCGGCAACCGCCAATCTGTTCGCCGGGACCGGGCATTTGGATGCGGCGACATTTCTCCTCCATGATAGCCGCCTGCGTGGTCGCGCGAGACGACTGCATCGTCTGGAGGATGATGAATTGTTGATCGAGACAGGCAGCTTTACACGCTGTGATCCCGGCCAGAACACCTGGAGCCTTCACGGCAACAGTATTCTGCTCAAACCCAACAAGGGCCATGGTATCGCGCGTGATGTCACTTTGCGGGTCAAGGGTATACCTGTCGGTTACTTCCCGTATTTTCGCTTTCCTATTAATGCCGCGCGGCAATCAGGATTCCTGACACCGGGAATTGGCCAGAACAGTGACAGTGGCACAGAACTCGAGATTCCCTATTACTTCAATCTTGCGCCTGACTATGACGCGACCTATACACTGCGCAGCCTCTGGAAACGCGGAATTGTGCACGATACTGAATTTCGTTACCTGACCAGGACAACCGACAGTTTGATCAGCGGTGCTTATCTGCCGAAAGATGATCTCTATGATGACCGGACCAGTTTTGATCGGAGCTCCACCGCCATCAATCCGGATTTTAGAACCCAGGACCGCTGGCTCATCCATATGACACACGACGGCGGCTGGGAGAGTCGCTGGAAGTCCCGGGTACGATTCAGCAAGGTATCGGACAACGATTACCTGAGTGATATCGGAGGCGATGTAGGCACCTCCGCGAACAGTTTCAGCGGCTCGGGCGAGACCGCCCTCGGTGACCGAATCACACCCGCGCTGAATCAGAAAGCATCCTTAAGTTATCATGCTGACCACTGGACTACTTCGCTGGTATTTCAGGCATTCCAGCAACTGGACGAATTTTCTCCGATCCAATATGAGAAGCTTCCAGAGCTGACACTTGACTACAACAACCGTTATTCGGTGTTCAGTCTCGATGCAAGATTGCGGCATAGCTACTTTGACAAACGAGCCAGCGGAACGACTAACCCTGTCACCGGCCAGCGTACCGTGCTCGACACTACCTTATCCCTGCCTTATCGACGTGCATGGGGCTTCGTAAAACCCGCGGTAAACCTGATCCATCGAAGCTATCAGCTTAACGATCAAGCGAGCACGGCAAGTGCTAATCCGGACATCAGCACACCCACATTTTCCCTGGATTCAGGGCTTATTTTTGAGCGGAACTTCAACCTGGGTGGTACAGATTACCTGCAGACTCTGGAGCCGCGCCTTTTCTTCCTGTATTCAGAGTCGGACCACCAGAGCGATCTTCCGGGTTTCGACTCCACCGCCTCCACACCCGGTTACTCACAACTGTTTCGCCGCAACCGCTTTACCGGCTATGACCGGATTGGAGACGCCAGACAGGTTAGCGTGGGACTGCAGTCCAGCGTGTTTAAGGCCAGCAACGGCGCTGAGTTAATGCAGGTCAGCCTTGGGCAATCCTACTACTTCGACGACCGGGAGGTGATATTCCAGCCTAAACCAGGAGAAGACCCAACGGCTGCGTCTTCCGCCCTGTTTTCCCGGTTGCGCGTGGCATTGAATTCCAAATTTAGCGTGAACAGCTCGCTCGAATGGGAACCCGGGGCCGGACGAACCAATCGCGGCAACCTCTCCTTGAAGTATCACGCGGACCGCACAATCATTAACGCCACCTATACCTATACCGCGCCGGAATTGCGGCAGTCCGGTCAGTTTCAGAACTCCGAGGAATCGGATATCTCGTTCATTTTACCGATGGGTGGCAAATGGAGCCTATTAGGCAGATGGAACTTTAACTGGGACGAGGATCAAACCATAGAGTCTCTCCTCGGGGTCGAATACAATGACTGCTGCTGGAAGTTTCGTATCGCAGTTCGGCGATTCCTTGAAGATCCCAGGCAACTCACGATTACACTCGACGACCCGGACTCGCCTGGTAACCAGATCCAGGTGACAGAATTGGATCACCGCACCGACACGGGTATATTTCTGACGTTCCAGCTCAAGGGCCTGGGAGATCTGGGTGGAAGACTTGATCGGGTGCTGGCCAACACCATCCCCGGTTATCTTAAACGCGAAAGCCGATCAGGCATGTAAAGCACGTATTTGGAAGTTAAGAGAAGGTAACGACGTAATGAAGGCAATAAAAATCATTCTGACATTGATGCTTGTCCCGGCCATGCTGGTTGACATCGCATCAACCCAGGCCGCCGTGTTGTTGCTCGATCGCGTCGCGGCGATCGTCGATGATGATGTTGTGACCCAGTCAGAAGTCAATGCCCGAGTGCAGGCGGTCAAGGCCCAGATCAAGAGTTCTCCCAAAGGCAACGTTCCGCCCGACAATATCCTGGTCAGTCAGGTCCTTGAGCGACTGGTCATTGAAAGCATCCAGTTACAGATGGCAGAACGAGCCGGAGTCAAGATCAGCGACGGTGAACTCAATGAGGCCATGAGCAGCATCGCAAGCCAAAACCGGCTCACCCTCGAGCAGTTTCAGCGCGCCATCGAAAAAGATGGGATTTCCTATGTTGAAATGCGCGACCAGATTCGGCGCGAACTGATGATCGGACGCGTGCAAAAAGGTGTTATGAGAAATCGGATACAGATTTCAGAGCAGCAAATCAAAACGTTTCTGGAGTCGGAAGTCGGTGAAGTCATAACGGCCGATGAATATCGCCTCGCACACATCCTGGTTCCCGCACCTGCCGAGGCTAACGCCCAGCAATTGCAAGTGGTGCGCCAAAGCGCCGAGAATATGCTCGCTGAAATTGCTGATGGTGCAGATTTTCAGAGCCTGGCAGTCGAGCGTTCTGCCGGTCAGAACGCCCTGCAGGGTGGCGACCTTGGCTGGCGTAAGGCCGTCCAGCTACCGACGATGTTTTCCGACATCGCACAGGAGTTGGAAGTCGGTGAGATTCGCGGCCCCATCAAGAGTGGCAGTGGCTACCATCTGATAAAGCTCCTGCAAAAACGCGGCGCCCAGGCGGAAGGCCAGGTCGAGCAGACCCAGGTGCGCCACGTTCTGATTCAACCTTCTGAGATTCGCACCGATGAGGAAGCAAAGGAACTCGCGGAAAGCCTGCGGCAGGAAATTATTGACGGGCGTCCGTTCGATGAGATTGCCAAACTTTTTTCGGACGATCCTGGTTCTGCCCTGAGCGGCGGCGATCTAGGCTGGAATCGTGCAGGAACCTTTGTTCCCGTGTTCGAGCAAACCATGGAGACGGTTTCACCTAACAGTGTTAGTGAGGTATTCCACTCCGAACATGGATATCATTTCCTCGAAGTTACCGGTCGCCGCGTCGAAGACTTCAGCGAGATGTTCAAAATGAGCCAGGCGGAGAACTATCTGCGTAACCAGATGTTCGACGAAGAACTGGAGAGTTGGTTGCGTGAAATTCGCGACGGTGCCTTTGTGGAGATCCGAAGTTAACCGACCACAGGCCACACAAGCTCACGTCAGACTGGCCATCACGCCTGGAGAGCCTGCCGGTATTGGACCGGATCTGGTGATTCAGACCTGTCGGCAACTCCCTGATCATATCGAACCGCTCTATTTTGCCGACCCGTCCCTGCTCCGCGCTCGCGCGGAGCAGCTCGGTATTGAAGTACTGCTTCATGACTACTCAGCCAGCCGGGTTTTTGTTCCCGGTGCGATGAACATCGTGCCAATCCTCTTGTCAGCGCCCTGTGTTCCTGGCGTTCTGAGTTCCAGCAACGCCGGTTATGTCATCAACACACTGAAAGCCGCGCTGACCACCTGCCAGGAAGGCGAGGCTGGCGCGATGATCACGGGTCCCGTCAACAAACAGGTGATCAATGATGCCGGGATACCGTTCAGCGGACACACCGAATGGCTTGCCGAACAAACCGATACCGCCAAAGTCGTCATGATGCTGACCAGCGGCTCATTGCGGGTCGCCCTGGCAACTACGCATCTGCCGCTACGATCAGTCGCCGACGCCATCAACAAAGAGGAACTGGCGCAAGTGATCCGAATCATCATGGCAGAGCTTAAAGTCAAATTTCGGATTAATAATCCTCGTTTGATGGTTTGCGGACTGAACCCACATGCGGGTGAAGGTGGCCACCTGGGCCGTGAAGAAATCGAGATCATCAGCCCGGTAATTGAAGAGTTCAGGCGGCTCGATCTCAAGATCGAAGGGCCCGTGCCAGCTGACACCGCATTCACCCCGGGGCGGCTTGCAAATGCTGATGCTGTACTTGCCATGTATCACGACCAGGGACTGCCGGTGCTGAAATATCAGGGATTCGGTGACGCGATCAATATCACCCTGGGCCTGCCCATCATTCGTACCTCGGTCGATCATGGTACCGCCCTGGATCTTGCCGGCACGGGTCGCGCCAACCCCGGTTCATTACTGGCTGCTATCAATTGTGCCGCTGAACTCGTGCGCCCGGTTGCAGCATGAACACACGGGCGCGGAAACGGTTTGGACAAAATTTCCTGACCGACCCCGGAATCATCGATCAAATCATCACCGCCATTAATCCCGGCCCGGACGACCATATTCTGGAAATCGGGCCTGGTCGCGGTGCCCTGACCGAACAACTGAGTCGCAGTGGCTGTCGTTTAACACTCATTGAGATCGACCGTGACCTCGTTGCCTCGCTTCAACATAAATATCCACAGGACGTGACGATACATTCACAGGATGTACTGAAATTTGATTTTACACTGCTGGCATCCTCGCCACCGATCAGGGTTGTTGGCAACCTGCCTTACAATATTTCCACACCTTTGTTGTTCCGGTTATTTGCCAGTGGTACCACTTTCCGGGATTTCACCTTTATGCTGCAACTTGAGGTAGTGAAACGTATTGTTGCCGAGCCTTCAACCAGCGGATACGGCAGGTTGTCTATCATGAGCCAATATTTTTGTGACCCGGAAATGTTATTCGAAGTTCCCCCGACGGCATTCACACCTGCGCCAAAAGTGAATTCTGCCATTATCAGGCTGACCCCTCGTATGACCAGAAACCCAACCGTCAAGAATCTGGATGTACTCGAACACCTGCTGATCACTGCCTTCAGCAAACGACGTAAGACTGTGCGTAACGCCATGTCCTCGTGTTTATCGCAAGAAGAATTGCTTTTCCTGAACATCGACACGAAAGCGAGACCAGAGAATCTGACTCCAGCAGAGTTTATACATTGCGCGAATTTCATCAGCACCAGGGAAGGATAAGTGAGTACCTTTGCCATTGGCGACATTCAGGGTTGTTTTGATGAGTTGATGACGCTGCTAGCCCTGGTCGACTACGACCCGGACACAGATACCCTCTGGTTGACAGGTGACCTGATCAACCGCGGTCCGAAGAATCTCGAGACCATGGAGTTCGTCATGGCGCAAAAAAATGTGGTGAGTGTGCTTGGTAACCATGACCTGCACTTTCTCGCGGTTGCGGTCGGCCGACTTAAACCTTATCGGAAGGATACCTTTACCGATATTCTGAACAGCTCATCCGCTCCAGAAATTATCGAGTGGTTTCGGCATCGACCCATGCTGCACTGGGACGAGTCCAGGGGTATCGCCCTGGTTCATGCAGGCCTGCCACCAATCTGGGACCTGCAAACCTGCCTCGTTCGCGCGGCTGAGGTAGAGCAGGTTTTGTCCAGCGACGCCCATATTGATTTCCTCGCAAATATGTACGGCAATGATCCCGATGCATGGCAAGAGAACCTGCAAGGCTGGCCACGATTGAGAATGATCACCAACTTTTTCACCCGCATGCGCTACTGCACCGATCAGGGACGCCTGGATTTCGATTCGAAGGAAACCTCGGAACCGCCAGGATTTTCTCCCTGGTTCCGTTGGGGCCCACCTGCCGGAGTTAGCAGTGTCCTGTTTGGTCACTGGGCCGCATTGGAAGGATTGACCGGGATGGATTCGATGCAGGCACTGGATACCGGTTGTGTCTGGGGACGCAGCATGACGGCTTTGCGAATCGATGACGGGAAAAAGTTCAGTACTCCAGCAGGAATTTCCCGCCAGGTTCTATAGCGCTCACCCGATTTGTGCTATTAATGGCTAATGGCAATAACCACTCAACCAGAAAATACCTACCTCGTTGGTGGCGCTGTTCGCGATCGACTGCTGGGACTCCCAGTGATCGAACGCGACTGGGTAGTAGTCGGCAGCAATCCATCAGTCATGAAGGCCGCCGGATATACCCAGGTCGGCCGGGATTTCCCGGTATTTCTCCATCCCGCGTCGCACGAAGAGTACGCGTTGGCACGTATCGAGAGAAAAGTGAGTTCCGGACACACGGGATTTGTCTGTGATAGCAGCGAAACCGTCACACTTGAGCAGGATCTCGGGCGACGCGACCTGACCATCAATGCAATTGCCGAGGACAGCAACGGTGTGCTCATTGATCCTTACCAGGGCTGCCAGGATCTCAACGACCGGGTGTTACGCCACGTCTCGGACGCATTCAGCGAAGATCCATTGCGGATTCTGCGCGTGGCCCGATTCGCTGCGCGTTTCAATGCGCTGGGATTTACTATCGCCGCGGAAACCAGCGCGCTTTGCATGGCCATGGTACAGGAGGGCGCACTACAGGAGTTATCGCCCGAGCGGGTATATCAGGAAATTGACAAGAGTCTTTCGGGAGGAACTCCTGCTGTATTTTTCGAAGTGCTCGAGGACTTCGGTGCGGCTGCCATTCTCTGGCCGGAAATCAAGCGATCAGCCCTCGCCAGTCTGCGCAATGTCACACCACAGCTGAACAACCCACAACGTTTCGCCGTATTGTTTCAGGAAGCACCGGTTGATCGGGTTCGGCACCGTTGCGGAAATCTCAGGGTACCCAGGCCCTACCAGGAGCTGGCGATCATGTGTGCGGAACATCGCAGCAAATGGTCATGCCTCGAAACACTTTCCGCAGCAGAGATTGTCGCGTTTCTCTACTTCACCGATGCTATTCACAGACCAGACCGTTTTGAAGCATTCTGTGGCGTGTGTTGCCATATTCAAGCGAACAACGAAGATGGAAATCAGGAATCAAGGAGCAGCATGTGCCTCACCGGCAAAATGTGGATAGACTGCCTGAATACAATCAGCGGGATAAATTCGGCAGATATAGCAAGCGGGCTCAAAGGGCGAGATATTGGTAACGCCATTCGACAGGCCCAGGTCGATCTCATTGAGGCAAAGTATGAAAACTAAAGTCGCACTTGTCACGGGTGGTTCGAGAAGGATTGGCGCGGAAATTACCAGGACCTTCCATCGAGCTGGTTACAACATCATCTTGCACTACAACAAATCCACTGATGCCGCACATGCGTTGCAGGCAGAACTCAACAAGGCCAGACCCAACTCTGTCTACCTGCTAAGTCTTGACCTGGTGAAATGTGATCGATGGGACAGTCTCGAAGATCAGTGCCTGAAACCCTGGGGACGCCTGGATGTGCTGGTTAACAACGCATCGACATTCTACCCGACACCGATCACCCGGCTCGACAACGATAGCTGGGACGATCTCATCGGTTCAAACCTGAAAGCACCACTGTTCCTGAGCCATGCACTAGCCCCCTGCCTCCGGGAATTTGCAGGCAGTATCATCAATATGTGCGATATCCACGGAGACCGGCCGCTAAAAAATTACGCCATTTACAGCATCGCAAAAGCAGGACTCGCCATGATGACCCGAAGCCTGGCCAAGGAACTTGCTCCAGAGATACGCGTTAACGGTATCGCTCCGGGCGCTATTCTGTGGCCGGAACAGCAAGCGGAAGTCAGTGATGGAACCAGAGCCACGATCATTCGACAAATTCCTCTCAAGCGTCAGGGTGCACCCGAGGACGTGGCTGGTGCCGCGCTATTCCTGGCACGAGACGCGCCTTATGTAAACGGTCAGATACTTTCAATCGATGGTGGGAGGTCTTTGAGTTAAGGGTGGTCGCTTCTCGTGCCCGAGCCGATCCGACTTAAGTGCGCTAATTCCAAAAAGCACCCAGTTTGGTGTTAAATCCCTTAACAGGACACTCACGATGGAACACTCTGAACCCCGCCCAAAATTAGGCATTTCAAGTTGCCTGCTTGGAGAAAATGTCAGGTTCGATGGCGGCCATAAACACAACGGTTATGTCACCAGGACGCTCGCCGGACATTTTGATTTTGTCTCGTTCTGCCCGGAGCAGGCCATTGGGCTGCCGACTCCCCGGAATCCCATTCGTCTCGTATCCCGGCCAGGTCAAATGGAAACTCGCGCCGTGGATATTCGTGACCCATCCAGGGACTATTCGGAAGAGCTGGACCGTTTTGCACAGGAGGTATGCGGCAAAATTGACGATCTGAGCGGCTATATCGTCAAAAGGGACTCTCCCAGTTGTGGTATGGAACGAGTCAAGGTTTACGAGAAAGAAGGGGCGCCACCTGTCCGGCGGGGCATAGGTCTGTTTACAGCGAGGCTGATGACCGAGCGTCCCGAACTGCCCGTTGAAGAAGAAGGCAGGCTTATGGATTCGCGTCTGCGTGAGAACTTTGTCACTCGCGTTTTCACGCTCTCCCGCTGGCAACAAATGCACGTCGAGGGAGTCACCAGGCAACGGCTGGTGGAATTTCACACCAGACACAAATTTCTCATCCAGGTCCATCACGAGGTTACCTATCGCGAACTTGGTCGTCACATCGCTGACCTTGGCGGTGACAATCTTGCGCTGAAAGCGCAAGCCTATATAAACAAGTTGATGCAGGGGTTACGCCACCTGGCCGATCCGGGTAAGCATGCGAATGTGTTGACGCACATCATGGGATTCGTAAAGGATCGAATGAGCGGTGATGAGAAATCAGAAATGCTGGAGCTTATTGAAGCGCATCGGCTGGAACTCGTGCCTGTGATCGTGCCAATAACTCTCCTGAATCATTTCCTGCGCCGCTATCCCCATGAGTATATTGCGCGACAATACTATCTCGAGCCGCATCCACGCGAGTTGATGTTAAGAAACAGCATCTGACGCCTGTATTCAAGATCAGTCCAGCATGCACAATACTTCGATTTTCATATTTCGCCGTGACCTGAGGTTGGCTGACAATTCAGGATTGATTGCGGCTGCACAATCGTCGAGGCGAGTACTGCCACTGTTCATTATCGATCCCTATCTTTTAAATAAGTGGTCCGAAGCCAACGCCCGTATGACGTTTCTGGCGCACGCTCTGAAGCAACTTGATGACTCCATCGCCAGGTACGGCGGTCGACTGCAGGTCTTGCAAGGCGATCCGGCCGAAGTACTCGAGCGGTTGATGTGTGACAACCAGATCGATGCCGTGTTCACTAACAGAGACTACACACCTTTTGCCCGCCGCAGAGACAGAAACCTGAAGTCGGTGTGTGAGGTGAACGGTGTTGTTTTCCACAGTTACGCAGATCAACTCCTGAACGAACCCGAGGATGTGCGCAAGGCAGACGGTTTGCCCTACCAGGTGTTCACCCCCTATTATCGAAAGGCTAAAGAGTATCAAGTCGCGGCTCCGGCGACACAGGATCACTTCAATTTTGACAAGGGAACAGCCGGGAGTGTGATTGAAGCCAGTAGTCTGGGTGAGTATCTCGCCAAGAAGCTGGATTCCCAGTCGTTAGATTTGACAAGCTCCTTCGATCATCTCAGCACGCTGGAAAACTACGAGAGCGAAAAAGATATACCCGGAATGAATGGGACGAGTCGGTTATCAGCGCTGCTTCGCTTCGGACTCTGTTCTGTTCGAGAGGTCTACCATACGGTTAAGAAATCACACTCTGTGTCACATGGACTGATTCGGCAGCTCTACTGGCGAGACTTCTATTTTCAAATCGGGTTTAACTTTCCCCACGTGTATCGCGCCGCATTTCGAGAAAAATATAACCGCCTGCGATGGGACAACAATCCCGCGGGACTTCTGTCCTGGCAGCAAGGCCGAACCGGATTTCCAATTATAGATGCAGGCATGAGGGAACTCATGGCAACGGGATTCATGCACAATCGAGTGAGGATGATCGTGGCTTCATTTCTTTGCAAGAATCTGCTGATTGACTGGCGAGCAGGTGAGGCACATTTCGCCAGACTGCTGGTGGATTTTGATCCGGCACTCAACAATGGAAACTGGCAGTGGAGCGCATCAACGGGTTGCGATGCCCAGCCCTATTTTCGTGTTTTCAATCCCTGGCGGCAGCAACTCAGGTTCGACCCGGACTGCACGTATATCAAACGATGGATTCCAGAATTACAGCCTCTGGCGCCACGACAGATTCACAATCTTGTAAACACCGATGCGGGCTATCTGGCCAAGGTGCTGGACTTGAAATCGACGAGCGAGGAAAGCAAGCGACGGTTTAAGGCCGCCTCCGATGCGGCGATCGGTCGTAAGCCAGTAAAGTCGCATCAGGACCGCGACCGCTTTTCCTGATGTCAAAACCGCATTGAATGCCCAGAAAGCGGTGCCCAGATTGCGTCAAAATACATACTCACCTTCTGGACAGACGGCTGCTACGTATCTTCTATTCGCCCGACAGAAGAGCACACCAGGAAGGTCAGGTTTATCCCACCTGATTTGACCCAGTTACCGGAACTCAAAAGTGAAATCTAACAAATCTTTGGGCCCGGCTCTGGTTTTTCGCCGAAAGAAAGGGGGCAAGCCCCCTTCGGTTATGCCTGCGCCAGATCAAAGCGATCGAGATTCATGACCTTATCCCATGCTGCGACAAAGTCCTGTAAAAACGCCTCCTGCGAGTCATCACAAGCATAAACTTCTGCGATTGCGCGCAGTTGCGAGTTAGAACCGAAGATGAGATCAACGGTACTCCCCCGCCACTTCACTGCACCATTACCCCGGTCGTGTCCCTTAAAGGTACCTTTAGTTCCCGCGTCGGGCTGCCAATCTATATTCAGGTCGAGTAGATTGACAAAAAAGTCATTGCTCAAGGTTTGCGGACGATCGGTAAAAAAACTCAGCTCGAAGCCATCTGAACTTACATTCAGGCTTCGCAGACCGCCAAGCAATACGGTCATTTCCGGCGCTGTCAGTGTCAACATGAACGCTCGATCCAGCAGCATTTCCGAGGCCGGCCTTTGCTCGTTGTCGTCATGATAGTTACGAAAACCATCAGAGCTGGGTTCGAGAACCGCAAACGACTCAGCATCGGTTTGCGCCTCGGAGGCATCAGTACGGCCGGGATGAAATGGCACCATAATAGTATGTCCAGCGTTTGCTGCCGCTGATTCAATCGCTGCGCATCCAGCGAGAACGATCAGGTCTGCGAGCGAAACCTGCTTGTCACCGGTCTGTGCTCTATTGAATTCTGCCCGTATGGTCTCAAGCACTGGCATTATCTTCTGGAGTTCCTCAGGATTGTTCACCGTCCAATCCTTCTGCGGCGCTAGTCTGATTCGGGCGCCGTTGGCGCCGCCACGTTTATCGGTGCCGCGGAATGTTGACGCGGATGCCCAGGCCGTCGATACCAGCTGAGCAATAGAGAGTCCGGAGTTTAATATCCTGGTCTTGAGTTCCGCAATATCCTGGTCATTGATCAACTCGTGGGCAACCGTAGGCACTGGGTCCTGCCAGAGTTGCGTCTCGGTAGGAACCAGGGTTCCCAGATATCGCGATACCGGACCCATGTCGCGATGCGTCAGCTTGAACCAGGCCCTGGCAAACGATTCTGCAAACGCTTGCGGATTCTCGTGAAAATGTTTCGCAATGGGCGC
>JAJFKA010000067.1 GCA_021773555.1 Gammaproteobacteria bacterium | reverse complement strand
CTGGAGATAATCTGCAATCCTGCCTCGTTTGCCTGTTGCAGGTACCGGGTCAGGGGAATCGTGGATTGTCCGGATGAAGCTGCCTGCGCCAGGGTCGCCTTACCCGACACCAGGATTAACGTCAGCAGAATCAGTACGGTTAAGGTGGAATGATATGACAGTCGCAAGCGGTTGAGCACCAGGTTGTTTCGGGAGGATACAACCTGATGGTTGCCGCCCAGGAGTTATTTCATAGCCTTGTCGATCAAAACTGACTTGTCATCTTCGCCAACCAATTCAAAATCGGTTGTTGACAGTACTACGGCCAACGATTCAGAAGGTTCCAGCCCGTCAATCGAGCCGTGCAGTATAGTACCTTGTGCGGCCGAGCGTGCAAATTCACTACGAAAATCAACTTCCCTGCCGGTCTCGCGGCTTATCCAGACCAGATAATCCGCCAGAGTGCGCCCCTCAATACTGAATACCGGTGTGACTTTCTGGACCCACTGCCATGAGTCATCCATGGGGGAATTCCGGGATTGACTCAATTCATTGCTGGCAGAAATCTGCAGCCCCTGTCCGACCTCGACAATTTTTCGCACCTCATCGTCCTTCACTAACACACTGCCTTCCCGCACATGTACCTGCCAGTTGGCATCCGTTGCAGAGACCGTAAACTGCGTGCCGATATCCGCTGCAGAGCCGAACGCTGTGTTAACCACAAGCACTGCCTTGTGATTGGAGTCAACGTACAGCCTGCCATAAACGAGCTGGACGGAATCGGGACCATCCAATACCATTTCTGTGTTTTCATCCAGCCTGATGTTCATGCCATTATCGAGCGAAACAGACACGTAGGCATCCTGCATGGTTCGCAACCGGGTGTCCGGGACCAGTCTGGCGCCAGACAATGCCTGCCAGTTCCCTTCAACGAGCACCTGGGCATCATTAACCACCCGATCAACCGCAGCAATGTCGAGGACCGGGTCCTCGAACTGCAGAATCCCACCGGTCAGCAGCAATATAACGGCAGCTGCCATCGCGAGCCAGCGACTTTGTCTGGCTCGCTTTGTCCGGGCAACCTCTTCCCGCCATACATTCAGCACGGCGGTTTTGACTTCGCGAGTTACATTTTCTGGAGGCGACATTCTCGGTCCCGTCCTCATCAAAATGCTTTGTAGTTTTTCCTCACCGGCTGCATCCTGTGAATCATTCATGTGGCGCCTCCTCTCTTTCGCGTACCCATGGCCGATGCCAACTGCGGGGAAATTTCGGTCAATGCCTTCCTAAAAGCTGTCCTTGATCTGGACAACAACGATTGCGCACCAAGCTCAGTGGTCCCCAGTTTGGACGCAATTTCCGTCACCGAAAATCCATATATGTACTTCCATTCCAGTACATCGCCATAGTGGCGTGGCAGGAAATCCAGGACTTCCTGGATCAGCCTCTTCGTTTGCAGGCTTTCATATTGACTGCCTGGATCCATCTCATCACCCGCTGCAAGCGTTTCAAGAATCGGCCGGATGGCTTCATCGTCCGCCGCTACTACCGGAACCGATCTGGCTGCCTTGCGGTAATACCCGGCAATTTCATTTCTGCATATCTGGCAGAGCCAGGTAAACAGCGCGGCTTCGCCCCGGTAGCTCGCGATTGAACGCATCGCATTCATAAGCGTGCTCTGTACGATATCCGGCACCGCTGTGTCATCCGCATCCATACGGTTTTGCGCGAACCGATAAAGTCTCGGAAAGTACTCGTCAAAAAATAATGTAAACCGGGTTTCGTCTCCGCCGGTAAGCGCCCTGGCTATCGCCAGGTCCTCTTCATGAAGCAATGTCTTGTCCGAACCTTTTCCGTTGTCTGGTAGGAGTCGATTATCGGGATAATCATTCGGTTTATCGAGGTGGTTGCGAAAATGCCAGCAGATTAAGCATTTCCGGGCAAAGGTTGCCGAATTGTGTCACTTTTCACTCATCCTCCCAGCAACAAGATAAAGTCAAATAAATACTTTATTTTCAATGAGATAGACTAATTTTTACAAATATGGCACGGGTTATGCGTATTGAACATTACCAACCACAAAAGGTCATTACTTGAACGGAGTTCGTTATGGATGATCAGACGTTACGCAGAGAAAACCTCGCTTATGCCGGTACTAACGGGATCAGCCAGAATAACCACCTGAAACCCGCGTTCCTTGACAAGAGAACCGGTCGGGTGGAGATCGCCAGATTGAAAGATGGTCGCGCAGCTCCGATGCATATTATCAGCTGGTTACCGCGAGAATGGGCTACCGATGTCAAACCGGACGGTTCAGTTCAGGCGCTGATATCCACAATCATCGCTGGATTCGAACGTGACGGCGTATTCTATACGCGCGAACAGGCGGCGGATGCTTAAACCTCAGGCAGCGCCTTTATCCTGTGCCGGTGCGTGGCTTTCTGCTACGTCGCTGTCCCTCCCGCAAACTGCCTGGAATTACTCGAAAGACCCGGCTGAAACACAAGCCCAGTGAGAAAATTTAACTGATCGCAAAATTCAACCGTCGAGGTACACTCTTGCTGCGCATGCCTCCAGCAGCCGCTTGCGGGCTATCACGCTTTTGTTGTGGGAACTCACAATCAGTTACGGTCTCCCCCAATTGGTATCGACTTTCGTTAGGACCATCATAGTCTGTACCCTAAACGCCAGCCTTATCTGGTGATCCGGAGCATTCACAATGAGTATCCGCTTCAATAATTCCTGCCAACAATGCGTACGTGCGTCACTATGTCTGTACAGCACACTGGCCGAAAACGAAAAAGGAATATTTGACGAGCAGATCATGCAACGGCGGCCGTTGCAGCGTAACCAGTTTTTATTCAGCGTTGGGGACAATTCAAGCTCACTGTTTATTGTAAAATCCGGCGCTTTAAAGGTATTTGAACTCAATGAGTTTGGTAATGAACTGGTCTGGGGATTTTATTTACCCGGGGAGATTGTCGGGTTTGACACGATCAGCACAACGCGACACGCCAATTTTGCCAAAGCGCTGGCGACCACGGTTGTCTGTGAGATTCCCTATGCCAGTCTTGAGATCCTGGCGGAGAACTCTCGAAAATTCCAACGTCAGCTGATACAGACTTTCAGCAGAGAGATTTCGGTGGAAAGACGCCTTCGAAGGCTCCTGAGCGAATCTGCCTATGTACGAATTTGCCAGTTTCTTATTGATGTTTCAAGGCGCAATGGAAAGCAGGGAATGTCTGCAACCCGGTTCACCCTGCCGATGTCTCGTGCTGATATTGGTGCTTATCTCGATTTAAGAGTTGAAACTGTCAGCCGCGTACTGACGCAAATACAAAATGACGGATTGCTGAAGGTGTGTGGCAGGGAAGTCTCGCTCATCAATATGGACCAGCCCGCTTCACGCGAGTTAATGGCGACCGTAAAGCCTGCCTTCAAAGTCGCCTGAGCCAGAGCACCAGCCAATTGAGAAATGGTCACTGCTCTGCCTATCTCCGTCGGCACGTGGTTATCGATCACTCGTTGAACTGGTGCAAATAGTCGCTTAACAGTGTATTGGAAAAATAGTAAGTCACGATCACTTCTTATCGCCTGCAGGTGATTCCAAATCGTCTATCGGGGCTTCGCTGAACATTTTCTCGCCGCTGATCATTGCGGAAACCAAACTGCTCTTCTCACGAATTTCGGATATCACCACGCCGACGATGTGAAGCAGGATCAATACGACCAGCGCGTAAAAGGAATACTCATGGACAGTGATGAAGGGTTTCCGAAAATTACGCATCTCGGCATAGGCAACCGGATCCACGGCATCTTTCGAACCTGGCTTTAGATTAGCGAGCTTGTCCGGGTCTCCGTTCGTCACCCACCTGGCGATTGCATCACCAAAGGGCGGTTTGTAGAGATCGGTGCCGGTGAGGACAAGACCGGTGACGGCTTGCGTCATCAGCACAAGCAACAGGGCGAACACCATGAGGCGACCAAGCGGATTGTGGCCCAGGTAGCTCGGTGTCTCGCCACTCAAGAACCCACGAACGTACTGGCGAAGCGAGTCGGTGTAGCCACGCCCGACCGGCAGTATCACGCGCCACCTTGCAGTTGGGCTACCAACGAATGCCCAGGTCACACGCCATGCGAGGTTGATTGCAAACACGTATCCCACGTAAACATGCAGCGTTTTCAAAAGAACTTTGCCGTCTGCGTTAACTCCAAAGGACTTCTCATTTAAAATGGCCAGTCCAAGAGCAATCAACCCAAGCACACATACCAGGTTAATCCAATGAAACCATCGAGTCGTACGGTCCCAGGCCAAATAAGCGATTCGCATACCCTGTGCCGCGTCGTTACTTTGCATAACAGTGTCTCCTATCATAATGATTTCCACGCAACATAAGGCCGGCGCCGCAACATGTTACAGTTATCGAGTTTTTATCCATGCCTTTGTTTCAGCATATCAAGCGGTATCCATATCAACAGGTAGCGGCAGGTTTCTAACTAGCATCACAATAGTGGCGTCGTCCGGAACTCGCTCGATGGTGAAACCCAGCGTTTTCGCAAACCGCATCATCCCTCGGTTTTCCCTCAGTACAAGGCCTTGAAGGCGCCTAATATTTGCTCGTTCTGCCACATTGATCAGTTGGCTCAATAGCTGTCGAGCAACCCCAAGCCCTTGCCACTCATCGGCGATAACGATTGCAAACTCGGCGAAATTCTTTGCGTCTGTTGGCTCATACCGAGCCACACCGATTTCTATCTCCTGTCCTGCAGCAACGATCGTTGCTATCAGTGCGCAACTACTCGGGTAGCTTGGATGCGTAAAGCGCTCAAGCATCGCGGGCGAAAGTTGCCTGATACAAGAAAAGAATCGCAGGTATCGCGAGCGCAATGACAAATTTCGAACAAAGGTTTGCTCGATACCGGCGTCTTCTGGTCGAATGGACCGAATCAAGACTTCAGTTCCATTGCTTGCGGTAAACCCATGGGACCCCGGCCACATCAAATAAATATCTGGTACAGGCGCTCCACGAGGAGGTCGCCAGCAAGCGGCTTGTCGAGCACATCGGTAGCACCTGCAAGCAGCGCCTGATCCGCAATATCCCGGTTTGCCGTGCTCGTCAGTACCAGTACCGGCAAAGTGTTGGCTTCGCTGCGCAACCGTTTCAGAAACGCCAGGCAACTGAGCCCGGGTAATTTAGCCTCCACGAGGATGCAACCATCCGTCCAGCCACACGGCGTTTCAGCATCAAGGAAATATTGCGCGTTTGCATGGCTGGTCACAGGAATATCCAGAGAACCCAGTAGCGCAGACAACCCCTCTCGAATAGAGACATCGGGGTCAATGACATGCACAGTTGCTGTCCTGTTGGGGCGGGCATTACCCAATGTTGTAGGCTCTCATTCCAGTAGTCTGAAACAGGAGTCCGCCTTGCGGTATTCGGAATTCTGCGTACTTCGTTGCGGCTGTTAGCTGTTACTCGATTGCTCATTCATCTCAGCCTCAATCTTGATGCGAACCAGCTGCGCCAGCGTCCGCACACCCAACTTCTTCATCACCTGTGATCGGTGTACTTCAACGGTTCGCTGGCTGATGCCCAGATCAAAGCCAATCACCTTGTTCATCTCACCATCGGCAACTCGGTGGAAGACCTGGCGTTCACGCTCGGTCAACGCTGCGAGCTTACCCGAAAGCGCGTCTCGACTGCTGTGTTGTTCACGCTTTTCTGCATCATATTGCAATGCCTCATTGATGCGGTCCAATAAGTCTTGCTCTCGAAAAGGTTTCCGGATGAAGTCAATGGCGCCTCGACGCATTGCTTCGACAGCCATTGGAATGTCGCCGTGGCCTGTAATAAAGATAATGGGAAGCTTTGACTGACGTTCATTAAGCCTGGCCTGCAAATCCAGTCCCGTCATCCGCGGCATACGAATGTCAAGCACCAGACAACCGCTTTTGTCCGGTTCATAGGCGTCGAGGAATTCAACCGCGGAACTGTACAGTTCGCAGGGTTGGTCTACGGTTTCGAGCAACAGCGCCAACCCTTCACGGATACCTTCATCGTCATCAACAATAAAGACAGTTTGATTTTCATCCATACTCTGCTCCCTGCCTGGCGGCGGGTAATGTAAACGAGAAAGTCGCGCCGCCAGCTTCATTATTCACAAAACCGAGCTGTCCCCCGTGTGCGGTCACAATGGCCAGACTGATCGATAATCCCAGGCCCATTCCGGTTTCCTTTGTTGTGGAGAATGGCGTGAACAGCCCCATTGCGGCCTCGTCCGGGACGCCACAACCACAGTCGATCACGGCAATCTCAATCGTGTCCGGCTCAGCCAGCCTTGTTGTAAGTTGGATGGTATTGCCACCCTGGCTCCCTTCCGACTGCATTGCTTCCATACCATTGCGCAACAAATTTAACGCAACCTGCTGAATCTGCACGCTGTCGACGGCGATCGGCGGGAGATTCTCGCCCAGCTGAACGGCAATGACGATATCCCGAATGCGTGCCTCCGCCTCAGCGAGAGTCGCCACCTCGCGGACCAGCCTGTTGCAATCCACGGTTTCCTGACGACTGACATGCTGGCGCGACATTGTCTGCATTCTCTCAATCACTGCGCCAGCTCGTTGCGCATGCAGACTCAACTTGTCGAATACTTCTGGCAGTTGTTCATGCTTGCCTCGTTCGAACAGCCGTTTGCCAGCCTGCGAGAACAGTGAAATCGCGGTAAGCGGCTGGTTGACCTCGTGTGCAATACCCGAGGCCATTTCTCCGAGCATGTTGAGTCGGTCTGCATGCGCAAGGTGTTCCCGGTGCTCCCGGGCCTCCTGCTCCGCGGCCTGCTCCTGGGAAATATCACTTATGAGAATGACAAAATGCCGCTTTTCCTGGTGCGGTATTTCGGTCACAGACAGATGCGCCGGAAATTCAGAGCCGTCCTTGCGTAACATTTGCGTTTCGCGCCGCTTAAACAGGTACTTTAACCGGCCCGTTTCAGCAAAGTATTCGATGTATTCCTGGTGCGCCTGATGGTAATTGTCGGGCAGTAGCAGCAGAAAGCTCCGGCCGATCATCTCTTCCATCAAGTAGCCGAATATTTCCTCGGCCTCTGTGTTAAAGCTCTCAATACGGTCGTCAGCGTCCATGGCGATTATCGCTTCAGTAGCGGCATCGACAATCGCCTGTGAGTAACTTTGCGACTCCACAAGCCGTTCTTCGACGCGTTTACGATCCGAGATGTCGGTGATAAACCCTTTCAGTATGACTTTCTTATCGACCACCCCAGCAATCGGAGCACCGCGTTCCCACATCCATTTTTCAGAACCAGAACGAGTTTGGATTCGATATTCCATTTCAAACGATTTTTGATCATCGACCGCATCTTTCATCGACTTTGCGAAGTAATCCCGATCTTGCGCATGAACCAGATTGATCCAGAGTACACGCTGCTCTTCAAAGTCAATTGGATCGTAGCCGCAGAGCGTTTTGCAGCCTTCACTTACGAAGTCCATCGGCCAGGGGGTCAGGGTCTCGCGATGAAAAGCCATCCCTGGAAGGTTTTTAAACAGGAGTTCGCGACGCTCGGAAGCCTCACGAATTTGCGCGGTTCTTCGCCTGGCTGTCAATCCAGCGTAGACAGCCGCAGAGACCAAAGCACTCAGCAGAATTCCTGCTACCAGCATGATGCTGGAGATTCGCGTGTGCACTAACGACAGAAGGGTTGCTCTCGGTACCGCGCTAACTTTCCAGGTCAGATTGTAGTTACTGACCGACGTTTTTTCCAGCCAATCTGACGCAGCAACTCCGGCCTCCTGCTGCCCATAAACCATTTGGTCGTCGATCGACAGGGTCACGCTATAGTCCGTGGAAAGAGCGCTTGGCAACAACGTATTCAACCAGCGGTCAAACTCCAGTACACCCACGATCAGACCATCAAACTGGTCGTTACGATAGGCCGGGACGTAGATTACAAACCCTCGTGTTCCCAGGGCCAGGTCAATCGGTCTGGTGATTACCGCCGCTTCGGATTTACTCGCCGTTTCGGCAACTTGAAAAGCATACGGATTTGATTTGATATCGAAGTCCTGGATTAGCGAATTGCCTTCTGTTGGTTCTACCCAACGAATGTGGAACGAGCGGTCCGCCCATGCGATCGCCCTGTAACCGGGATCAGCAGCAACTATATTTCTTGCGATGGCGTTCCATTCAGCACGATCAGTGCCGCCTGCTGCACGCCAGCTTTCTGCCAGTCCGGTAAGGACGGAGACTCGGCTATGAAGATCATTGCGGATCAGCGATTCAACGGTTCGCGCCATCGCAGCCGTCATCCGACTGATGTGCGTTCGCTGCTGCTGGTCAATGGCGTACCAAATTGCCGAGACCGTTGCCAGTACCAGCAGACCAGATAGCGTGGATAACCAAAGTATTTTCAGCCTGGATTGGAGCGACCTGTCGGTCGGTTCTTGCCGGCGTGGGTTCACGTGTTCCTCATCTATGGCCTGCTACAACCGTCTTCTCGGTGCCTTGAGCGACCGCAACCACGCTCAGGCGCCCTGTATCCTGGTTGCGAGATCCTGCGCCATTGGTCTATCCTCTATCGGATCAACAGGTTACTTCCGGGATGGACGTAATGCTAGTGGTTCGAACATCTCCAGACCAGTGTGGTTGGCCACATCAGGCTACGGGTTGGTACCGAGTACTTTTTGGTTTCGTTCGGGCATCAGTGGCTGGGATCGCCCGGCCGAATGCTGCTCCATCTGTGAACTTTCACCTTAGGGGTAGCCACAACCATACCCGAGCTATCCCTCATATCGCCAGTTACAGAATCAGCTATGGTTCGGTGCTTGCAAGACTCTGGAATGGCTTTAAGAAATGATCAATCAAGTCGCAAGCGGCACTGCCGCACTGTTGTTAATGCAAATTATGACAGTCGCAATGGCTCAAGATGACCTCTCTGTGAGGCAGAACGCGGCTGCATCCGTCGCGGCAGCATTAATCCAGGAATTGGGTAGCACCTTGAAAACGAACATGGCCGAGGATGGACCCGAAGCAGCAATTACGGTTTGCCGCGACATTGCGCCCACCATCGCCAATGACCTGTCACTCGAATACGGCTGGAAAGTTACCCGGGTTGGCACTCGAGTGCGAAATACCATGATGGGTATACCGGACGCCTGGGAGCAGCATGGTCTCGCATACTTCAGCGCGGAAATTGACGCGGGCGCGGCTTTCGAAGACCTAGATTACACAGCCGTCATTACCGAGGGGAATCAACGCTATTTTCGCTTCATGAAACCAATCGTCACACAGCCATTGTGTTTGGGTTGCCACGGACCCAGTGAAGCTTTGTCACCGGCGATACAGACGATTCTCGATCAGCACTATCCGCACGACCAGGCGATCAACTATGCCGTCGGCGAGATACGTGGGGCGGTGAGCATCAAACAACCGCTGGAATAGATCGGTTTGGATGCCTCCACGACTATTATCAGCCCTTTAAAAGTGTCCGTGAAACCGGGGTAAGACCCTACAGGCGACCTTGCTAGGCCGCCTGGAAAGTACTGCCAGATACAGTTAAACCTGCGTTAAGAGGATATATGAATAGCGGTCAGACGCGGGTTGTCAATTTGGCTCACTGCGTTGGAGAGTGATTCTTTGACACAAGACCGGTGATCTCGAACTACCGAGGATGGCGGCAGCAGTGTGGCATTTTCGTTTTCCCCACACACAGCTTTGGATGCCCTGATCAGCCTTTTGTATAGAACGCGGACCCCGGCCTCATTTTGTAAATTTAACTCAGCGTAAGTCACCTTGACTTCGCTGTTAACGGTATCTGCCGCAGCCGATGTCGAAAAAATGATCATGAACAGAGTCAGGAGAATAGTAGTTTTCATAGTGAAGCCTCAATTGAACAAGGCTCGCACTATACACAGATTTTATTATATAGTACAAAAGAGTATCGAATAGTTGTTATTCCGGATGACGCTTAATAGCTGCATCTATCATGGCATTAACCCAGAACTCGATGGTGCCTTCTTCCAACAGCAATCGTTTTGTAAAAAACAGTCGATAAGAAATTGCACCAACAAGCGGGTCCAGTATCTCGTCGGCAAAGCCGGTCAGATCTGGCACATCACCCCGTTTAGCCCCGTTGGCTAACACAGCGAGCAATGTTTCTCTCCACTTTACTGCTGTCTGATCAAGAAGCGCTTCAAAATTTTCATCGTAACTTGCGGCCTCAACCATGGAGGCCACTGCTTTACCCCAGGCTGTGTTCTCCAGGATCCATGCCATGCGTCGATACGCTATAACCAGGTCGGTTCTTACATTTCCGGTATTGGGCGGATCAAAGGGTTCGACAAGTTGGAGCTGGAAAGCATCCATTGCGATTTCTGGCACACATGTCCAGTGTCGATAGATTGTTGAGCGAGCAACCCCGCTGTGCTTGACAATCTGATCAATGGTCAGTGATCGATACCCGTGATCGGAGATGATCTCTGCCGCCGCAGCCAGGATTCGGTCCCTTGTTTTTTGTAATTGTCCGGTTTTCGGTTCTCTGGTCATGAGGCATACCGGGCGCCACCGCAAATTTTCGCCCTGTCCTTTTGTACTTGGGTTCGGTCAATCATCTTAATACATGAGTAAGCTGATCGCTGGGTTCATTATACAGTACAATAATGTACTATTATAACAGCCTGTAGCGTAACTGCCAGCCTGAGCTGGTGTGCGGCAGGGAAGCCTGCTTCCAAGGAAGCCAGATCGCTTGAGAACAGCGCACGCCACCGGGTATCAACACTTCTTCTTAGACAGGAGAATCCTCGGTGTTTCGAGATGGACGCGACGAGTTGTGTTGTTGATCATTGCTTTAACGCCTGCCAACTAATCGCAGCGATTAGGAGCCAAATGGTGCTGCGCGCGGTCATCGCCACCAGGGTACGAGTTTCGAATGCGCCATCACCGGCGACATGCCAACCGAGACCCGCGAACACGATTAATGTCGCGACCACAATACCGAGAGCCAGGCGAGCAGCCCATCGCCGTCGAAACCAGAGCCCAAGACCGGCAACGACGTAGGCAAAGCCGGCCAGAAAGTTGAACCACAATACGAATGGCACGTAGTCTCCTGCAGCAGCTCGATCCGTACCGTCAACAAACAGCACCGCACCACCCTCGCGGATCGTCATAAGCCCAAACAAGATGGCGGCAACTGCCGCGACCCGCAGGATATATCTCCAGACTGTCGACTGCATCGGTTTTACCTCACTGTTCATTGAATTAATAAGCGACTGCATAGCTATCAAAAATAGGACTACGAAGGCACTGTGGAAACTACGTATCCGTCAATTTTGTGCTTTCCACGCATCATATGTCGCATGACGCGCCAACCAGCCTTCATTCCGAGAAAGGTTCCTCGGCACTCTTGTATTCGGTGGAGCCCGGATTCCGCATGATGGCGAGACCGAACATCGAAACTGCCGCCACCATACTCACGCCTCCGATGATCACCAGAACCGGTGGTAGTCCGAACCACAGTTCCGACAGAATGCCCAGCGGCATCAGCATGCCAGCCAAAGCCAGCCATGAAATCGTGCGCGCTGTGCGGTCGCGGATTGGCAATTTCAATAGCAGATAACCGATGAGGATATTCAAAAAGCCAAACAGATTTCCATGCACATGCGCGAGGCGCGCTTCGAAGTGCTCACCGATTGCGTAAGCCGCAATCCAATCCGCTTTTCCCGGGGCGAAGTCTCGCAGATAGATCAGAACGAATCCGTAGACCATGAAGCCGGCCATGAACAGAAATCCCGCGCTCAAATTTTTCTTACCCATTGTTGTAACCTCCTTTAATCACACACGATCATGGTTGGCGAAGCCCTATCAACAGGGCCTCATCCTGCAAGAATGCATCTGCACCACGCCGACGTAGCTGTACTACCCCAATTAGATGAAACAACACCGGGATGACGACCAGCGTCAACAGAGTCGCTGCGAGGATGCCGCCGATGACCACGGTCGCGATCGGCGAGAAGCGTTCGGCGCCGACCGCGAGTTCCAGGGCGAGGGGCAACATGCCGGCAACGTCCGATAGTGCTGTCATCATGATGGGACGAAACCGCACGGCCACTGACTCCATAACGGCCGCTTGAAGCTCCGCGCCGCCCCGCAGTTGTTGCAACATGTAGTCGATCAGCACGATGCTATTGTTTACGACGGTGCCGGTTAGCAGGATGATGCCAAGCAGTGCAGGCATGGACAAATACTTACCGGCCACCAACAACGCGAGACTGACTCCCACAAACTGCAGCGGTATTGCCACCATGATGGTTGCGGGGTGGCTGAAGGAACGAAATTGCGCAACCAGCACCAGGTAAACAGCGAAGATGCCGAACGCGAGCGCTCGAAGCATACGTGAGCGTGCGGTCTCGAAGTCTGTTTGTTCTCCGGTGATACTGAACTCGTAGCCCACCGGCAATGCCAACTCATCGACTGACGAACGAACGTCGCTGATCACTTGCGATAAGGGCCGGTCGCGGGTGAATCCGAGCACATCCAGGGTCTGTCGGTAATCCTCGCGCGTTACGATGCGCGGACCTGTACGCCACTCCACTTTGGCAACTTCGCGTACGGGCACTGAGATACCGTGCAGCGTGGGTAGCATGATATTTTCCAACGCTTGCAGATTTAGTCGATCACCCTCGATGTAACGGACGAATACATCCAGGTCGCGATCGTAGGGTTGGCGGTACGGCGTAACCGCGCTGCCTTCCATGGCGAGGTATACGGCGTCGGCCACCTGCTGTCCGGTGAGGCCGAGTTCTGCGGCGCGAACGTGATCCACATTGACATGCACTTCCGGAGTATCGACCAACCAATTGGCGTACGGATTAACGAGTCCGGGAATGGTGGAGATACGCATGAGAACCTCTCGTGCCAGTCGGTCCAGAACCTCGGGGTCGAGCCCGCTCAAGCGAATATCGATCGGTGCGGCCGTTGTCGAGCGTGCCGTGCCTCCCTTTTCTCGCGTGATTGCCAGGACCACACCAGGATGATTGAGTAACGTCCTGCGAACGTCCGACATCACGTCCCAGATGGTTCGATCGCGCTCCGTGCGTGCGGTCAGGGTAACTGTGATTTGCGCCTGGCTGGTGGACATCGCGCCGCGTGAACCAAGAAAATGACCGCCAGCCTCGTAGCCGATCTGGCTGCTGACATCTGTGACCGATGGCTCAGCGAGCAGCCGTTTTTCTGCGAGGGCTACGGCTTCTTGCGTGATTTCCAACGGCGTTCCCGGCGTCATATCGATCGATACGTCAAAGCTTCCCGAGTCAAATTTCGGTAGCATTTCACTGCCTATCCATGCCATCACCTGAGCGCTGGCGACAAGTAACAAAGCCGCGATACTGAGCAGTCGCCACGGATGTTGGATGCCCCAGTGCAGCAGTTGGAGGTATTGTTGGCGTAATTTATCCAAGCCTCCCTGGAATGCAGATTGCCACCCTGGTTGTTTAGTTTTGTTCCCTGCCGGTAACAACCACAGCGCCGCGAGCAAAGGGATCATCGTGACCGACACCACAAACGAAGCACCAAGCGCGAACAGCACTGTCAAGGCGAGTGGACCAAAGAGTTTGCCGACAAACCCGCCAAGGAAAAGTAACGGGACCAGTACCGCCATC
>JAJFKA010000066.1 GCA_021773555.1 Gammaproteobacteria bacterium | reverse complement strand
ACCCTTACCCCGACCCCATTTATTCCATTAAACTGTGGGGCATGGACACAGCCATTGGCACCAATCGGCAGATCGTTTCTGTCTCTGATCTGAACCGGTCTGCGCGGCGTCTGCTCGAGGGCGAGTTTCCCATGGTTTATGTGGAGGGGGAAATTTCCAATTTTGCCAATCCCTCATCGGGCCACTGGTACCTCACCTTAAAAGACGCGCAGTCACAATTACGCTGTGCCATGTTCCGTAACCGAAACCAGCACATCCGCTTCAGTCCCAAAAACGGCTTGCAGGTGGTCATTCGTGGCAAGGTCAGCCTGTATGAAGGCCGCGGTGAATATCAACTGATCGCGGAACATATGGAGGAAGCCGGGGACGGTGCCCTGCGCCGGGCCTATGAACAGCTCAAGGCAAGGCTTCAGGCCGAAGGCCTGTTCGATGTTGACCGGAAGAAACCGATCCCTGCCATGCCCGGTCATGTGGCCATCATTACCTCCGCCACAGGGGCCGCGATCCACGATGTGCTCACCGTGATGCAGCGCCGCTTTCCGGCCATCAATATCTCGATCCTGCCCGTGCAGGTTCAGGGCGAACAGTCCATCGGTCAAATTGTTAACGCCCTTGAACTGGCAAACCAGCAAGGTGACTTCGATGTCATTCTGCTGACTCGCGGCGGCGGCTCACTGGAAGACCTCTGGTCCTTTAATACGGAACAGGTAGCCCGCGCCGTCGCCAACAGCGAGATACCCGTGGTTTGTGCCGTGGGACACGAATCAGACGTGTCGATTGCAGATTTCGTTGCCGACCTGCGTGCACCAACCCCTTCTGCGGCCGCGGAGTTGATTACCCCGAATGGTGCCGAGTGGTTGCTTAATCTGGACCGTATCAACCGCAGTCTGCTTGAGCTGATGCACTCGGGTATTGCGCATCGACAGAACAACCTCGCGCATATCAGCAAACGCCTGCGGCATCCACGGCAGCGACTCCAGGATCTGCATCAACGCCTCGATGACCAAGAAATTCGCCTGACCAATGCGTTTCGTTATCACCTCGGCGCGATCAATGTGCAGGATCGTGCCAGTCGCCTGATCGCCGCTGCCCGGCGCAACCTGGAACGACACAACACCACCTTGCAGTTGTTATCCCGAGGCCTGGTCAGTCCGGCCGCACGCATCAGTGCATTGACGGCGCAGACCACACAGCTTCACCGGCAACTGGTCAGGCAAGAGGGCGCGCTCGCCGCGACGCGGCTATCGCGATTCGAAAATCTCGCTGCAAAGCTCAATGCCCTGTCGCCACTGGCAACGCTCAGTCGCGGTTATGCCATCGTCACAAACAGTGCGGGAGAGATCCTGACCCAGGCGGAAGCAACCGATGTGGGCGAAACCATTAACGCGCGGCTTGGCAAGGGTGAGTTGCAGGCCACGGTAATTTCAACCACTCTAGTTTCAACAAAGAAGGATTCAGCCGCTTGAGTAAAACGCTTGTGTTAATGATCTGCGCAACACTGATCTGCAGTCTGTTGATGGCTGCCGGTGCGTCGGCGTTACCAAAGCATCACGCTGTCCCGGGCGGGGTGGCGGTTGTTCCAGTGGAGGAAAGTTCAGGCATCACTTTTAAGGGTAAGCCCGTCATGGTTGTCGGGGAAGGCGATAAATACTTCGCCATTGTCGGCATCCCGCTCGCCAGCAGACCCGGCAGCTACAAGCTTAAAGCCCGGAAACAAAACTATCCGTTCATGGTCGAGGCAAAGGATTATGAGACCCAGCGACTCACCATCACCAACAAACGCAAAGTAAATCCACTGACCAATGATATGCCGCGTATTAACAAGGAACGTGCGGAAATGGACGCCGTGTTCACAGCGTTTAATGTGGACCAGCCGGTCGCCACGGATTTCACCCTGCCGGCCAGCGGTCCGATCTCAAGTCCCTTTGGCCTGCGCCGGATTCTCAACGATCAGCCAAGAAGCCCGCATAGTGGCCTGGATATCGCAGCAGACGAAGGCGCCAGGATCAGCGCACCGGCTGATGGTCGAGTGGTTGCGACCGGGAATTATTTTTTTAACGGGAATACCGTGCTGCTCGACCATGGCCAGGGTCTGGTGACCATGTATTGTCATATGAGCCGCATCAACGTCAGTGAGGGTGACCTGGTAGCGCGAGGGGATCTGCTCGGTGCAGTTGGCCAGACTGGCCGGGTAACAGGTCCGCACCTGCACTGGAGTGTTAGCCTGAACAACGCAAGGGTGGACCCCAATCTGTTTCTGTCGGTTGAGACAAATTAAAATAGTTAGCGACGCTTTTTGTTATCGCTCTTCTTCTCTTTCTTCTTAACAAACTTCATCAGCCGGCGCTTGCTATCTACCTGCCGCTTGTTCAGTTTGTTTTTTCGCCCCTTGAACGGATTGTCACCGGTTTTGAATTCAAAGCGGATCGGTGTGCCTTCGAGTTTCAGGGCTTTGGTAAACTGATGTTGCAGGTAACGTTTGTAGGAATCCGGAACGTTTTCTGTCTGGTTACCATGGATAACAATAATCGGCGGGTTATTGCCGCCCACATGGGCATAGCGCAGCTTAATCCTGCGGCCATTGACCAGCGGCGGCTGGTGTTCAAAAATCGCGCGCTCCAGGATATCGTTCAGCTCCGGCGTTTGCAGCTTGCGGGTGGCTGATTCATAGGCACGTTCAATCGACTGGTACAGGTTGCCGACGCCAGAGCCATGCAGCGCAGAGATAAAGTGGGTTTTCGCGAAATTGATAAAAATCAGCCGGCGTTCCAGCTCGCGTTTGATAAAATTCTTCTGCTCAAGATCAGTGCCATCCCACTTGTTAACCGCAAACACCAGCGCGCGTCCGGCATCGAGGATGTGGCTGAGCAGGTGCAGGTCCTGATCGACAATGCCTTCACGTGCGTCGATCATCAGGATCACGACATTGGCATCGCTGATGGCTGCGAGGGTTTTGATAATTGAGAACTTCTCGACGGTTTCTCTGACCTTGCCGCGTCGGCGTACGCCGGCCGTGTCGATAATGGTGTACTGCTTGCCATCCCGCTCGTACGGAATATAGATACTGTCCCGGGTGGTGCCGGCTTCATCGAATACCACCACCCGATCTTCGCCCAGCAGCCGATTCACCAGGGTGGATTTGCCAACATTAGGTCGCCCGACCACTGCCATCTTAATGCCGGGTTCTGTCATTTCCTGGCGTTCGCGATCGATAAAAATAGCCTCATGTGTTGCCACATGATCATTGATCAGCTGGGTAATGCCATGGCCATTGCTGGCGGAAATACAGATGGGGTCCCCCAGACCAAGCGCTGAAAACTCGGCGTTGGCATAATCAGGATTCTGTCCGTCAATTTTGTTGGCCACGAGCAGGGTGGCAACACCCTCATGACGCAGAAAATCAACGATAGATTCATCACCGGTCACCCGACCATCTTTGATATCGACGATAAAGAGTACCAGGTCAGCTTCCGCAATGGCCTGCCGGACCTGGTCGGCCATGGGGCCCTCGATACCTTCTTCCGCGTCGGTCAGCCCGCCGGTATCGACCACCAGATAATCAAAATTTCCGGTTGCGCCTCGACCATACTGTCGGTCACGGGTGAGTCCGGAGAAACTGGCAACCAGGGCATCCCGGGTGCGGGTCAGGCGATTGAACAGCGTGGATTTACCGACGTTAGGTCGACCAACCAGGGCAATGACCGGGAACATAGATAAGCCTACTGAATGTCAAAAACAGACAGGCGACCACTGTTACCCTGCACGTACAACCGATTACCATCAACCACAATAGCCGAGAGGATGCCGTCACCATCTACCTTGCGTCGGCCAACGAAACGGCCATCCGATTGCGCGATCACGTGCAGGTAACCTTCAAAATCACCCACCACAACATAGCTGCCGGAAGCGACCGGTGTGGTGATATCACGATGAGTCAATGCATCTATTTCCCAGACACCACGGCCACTGTCCGCATCAAAACCACCAAGTCTGCTGTCCGCGTAGGCGATATAGATATTGCCGAAGCCTTCACCGAGGCCCACGATACTGGACGCCTCTTTGCTCCAGATGGTCCTGCCCGAGGACAGGTCAACTGACACCAGGCGACCCTGGAAACTGACGACATAGATACGGTTGCCGTTAACGATCATGTTGCCGTCGATGTCAATCAGGCGTTCGAGATCAGATCGGCCCGTGGCCGCAGCGATTCGTTCATCAGCCCCGGCGATCCCGCGTTCCCGGTCAAGCAGTGCGAATCGCCCGTTAGCGAATCCTGCCACTACAAATTCGGGCGTAATAATGGGAGTCGACGTGCCCCGCAGCGTAAGGCTCGGCACCGAGGTTGAATACAACCACTTGCGCTCACCATCCAGTACATTGTAGGCGGCAACCTTGCCGTCAATGGTGTGTGCAACCACCATATCCCCGTTCACCTGGGGAGGTGCCAGCACTTCGCTTGACGTTTTGGTGCGCCAGGCAAGACTGCCATCGCTCTGATTCATCGCGACCAGTTCACCCGCGGCAGTACCCACTACAACGATGTCACCGCCAACGCCAACGCCGCCGGTAATGACATCCACATCTTTGGCGAAGGCATTGCGTGCTTCTGCCTTGGAGTAAAATTCTTTCACTTTTTGTGACCAGATTTTACGGCCGATGTCAGCCTGAAGTGCCACGACTACCCCGTCTGCTGACGCCGCGAATACGCGAGAGCCTGCCAGCGCCGGAATGAGCTTGATGGCTTTATCATCAGCGCCCTTACCGGGCTTCGTGCTCCAGACACTCTTGAGCGTGACTTCAGTATTGATTTTCTGCAGTTTCGCCGGCTTGATGACCTCTTCATCTTCCTTGCTGAACCAGCTACAACTCGCGATGCTCATGAGCAGCAGCGCCACTAACGGCAGCCTGATCATGAATCTCATTCCTCGTCACCTTCACCATCTTCACCGTCTGTTCCGTCTTTAAGCGCAGTCCCCTGCATTTCACTGTCATCAAGGACAACCCCTGATGACGTCGTCAGGTCAGCGAGTTTCATCGTCAGATAGGGCTTGGCGTCAGGGTTTCCAAGACTGTTAACCGCCATCTGATAGGCCTGCCGAGCTTCTTCAGTTTTACCCATGGCGTAGAACACGTCGCCCCGCGCCTCTTCCCAACTGGCTCGATGTGACGCCAGATCAAACTTTCCTGAAAGGGTCTGCAATGCCTCTTCATGCTTCTGCTGAGCACTGAGTACCTTTGCTAGGCGGATTCTGGTGATGATTTCAAAAGATTCATCCGGGTCATGCGCCAGCACCCAGTTAAGCTCATCAACCGCGCGCTCGTAATTACCTGAATCCACCGCGACACGGGCCATCTGCAACGCCGCGAAGGACGCGTAAGCCGAGCCTTCGTGCCTGGTCTTCAGGGTTTCTGCCAGCGACCGGCCGGTGCTTTTCATTTCCTCCGAGATGCCCTCGATGGAGGTGATCTGCACTGCCTTAACAAGGTCCTCATAAATTGCAGACGCGGTTTCTGCGGTTTCACGCACATCGTTTTCCCAGGCGCGATAACCAAACACCGCGCCCAGGGAAAGGATGATGCCAACGATCAGGGAAACCCCATTCTGCTGGAACCACGTCTTCAGTGCCTCGACCTGTTCTTCTTCTGATATATCAGCCGCCACCGCTCACTCCTTAGATAAATAATCAGCCAGGAATTGTCCAAGCTCGTCTGTGTTAATCGATTGTTGTTCCCGGTCTTCACGCAGATGTTTAATCGTGACCTGACCACCGGCAACTTCATCTTCGCCAATGATCAGCGCAAGGCTGGCACCGCTGGCATCTGCTTTCTTCAACTGCGCCTTAAACTTGCCCGCACCGCAATCAACGATGACGCGAAGCGAGGCAAAACCATCGCGAACACCTTCTGCCACATCAAGCGCATAGGCCCGGGCTTTATCACCGGCAGAGGCGATGTAGACATCCGCCTGATGACGCGACTCAAATTTGTCCTCAAGCATGAGCGCAATTCGATCCAGGCCAAGCGCGAACCCCACACCGGGAGTCGGTTTGCCGCCAATCTGTTCTACCAGGCCATCATAGCGGCCACCACCGCAGACCGTGCCCTGGGCGCCGAGAGTATCCGTTACCCACTCAAATACAGTGCGATTGTAATAATCGAGACCCCGCACGATACGCGGATTAACACGATACGGCACCTGCCGGCTGTCCAGCGTGCGGCGCAGCCCATCAAAATGGGCAATGGATTCATCGTCAAGGAAATCCTGCAACAAGGGCGCGCCTTCAAGGGCCGACTGGGTCCTGGCGACCTTGCTGTCAAATATACGCAGTGGATTCGTCTCCAGCCGGCGCAGGCTGTCCTCATCCAGTTCAGTGGCGACGCCCGATAAGTACGACGTCAACGCTGCCCGATAAGCTACCCGGGATTCGGCGCCGCCGAGTGAATTAATTTCGAGCCCCAGATCGCCAGCGACCCCCAGGGCGGTAAAGATACGATGGGTCAGTAACATCAGTTCGGCATCAATATCCGGACCGGGCATACCAAAACACTCTGCACCGATTTGTTCGAACTGCCGATAGCGACCCTTCTGCGGTCGCTCATACCGGAACATGGGACCTGCATACCAGAGCCGCTGAACCTGGTTGTAGGTCAGGCCGTTTTCCTGCGCCATTCGAACACAACCCGCGGTGCCTTCCGGTCGCAAAGTCAGGCTCTCCTGATTGCGATCATCGAAGGTATACATTTCCTTTTCGACAATATCGGTATCTTCACCCACGAGCCGTTTGAACAGGTTCGTTGATTCAATAACCGGCAGACCGACTTCCTGATAGCCGTAGCTGCCAAGCACGTCCCTGACTGTATCCTCGATAAATCGAAATATTTCTTTTTGTCGGGGTAACAAATCCTGCATGCCCCGAACGGCCTGTATCTTCACGTCAAACTCATTAACTGTTTTTTAGGTTTTTATAATCAGGGCCAGCGCTGCAACAATAAGCTCAGGAACTTCTGGCAATTAACTGTTCCTTTTCTGTCTCAGCCTGCTGTTTGGCCAGAACCTTTGCACGGATCATTCTTTCAAGCTCGTCGAGCAGTTGTGCATTATCGACCTTATGGTCGGGCACACCCTCGGAGTAAATGAGATTATTCGGCGATGCTCCGGTCAAGCCCAACTCCGCTTCCTTTGCCTCACCCGGTCCATTCACAATGCAACCGATGATAGCCACGTCGAGCGGCGTCGTAATGTCCTCCACGCGCCGTTCCAGTTCGTTCACGGTGCTGATGACATCGAAATTCTGCCTGGAGCAACTCGGGCAGGCGACGAAGTTTATACCCTTGCTGCGGAGGTGCAAGCTCTTTAAAAGGTCGAAACCGACCTTGATTTCTTCGACCGGATCGGCCGCCAACGAGATCCGAATTGTATCGCCAATGCCTTCCATCAGCAGCAGGCCGAGGCCCGCGGCGCTTTTAACGGTACCGGAACGCAAGCCCCCGGCTTCGGTGATGCCAAGGTGCAGGGGCTGGTCGATCTGCGGCGCAATGGCACGATAGGCCTCGATGGTCATAAAGATGTCGGAGGCCTTCAGACTCAGTTTGTAATTTTGAAAATCCAGCGCATCCAGCATCTCGATGTTGCGCATGGCGGATTCCACCATGGCCGTCGCATTCGGCTCTGCATATTTCCTCATCAGTTCCTTGCCCAGCGAGCCCGCATTGACACCGATGCGAATCGGAATGCCCTTATCCTTGCAGGCGTTTACGACCTCGCGAACCTTCTCTTTGCTGCCGATGTTACCCGGATTGATGCGCAGGCAATCCACGCCCAGTTCTGCGACCCGCAGGGCGATCTTGTGGTCAAAGTGGATATCAGAAATCAGCGGTACATCAACCTGGGCGCGGATCTGGCCGAACGCCTCCGCGGCATCAAGGCTGGGAACCGATACCCGCACGATATCCGCGCCGACTTTTTCAAGGCGCCGTATTTGCGCCACGGTTGCGGCCACATCGGTGGTCTCCGTGTTGGTCATGCTCTGCACCGCAATCGGCGCATCACCGCCCACAGGGACATTACCCACCATGATCTGGCGGGATTTTCTACGTTTTATATTCGATTCCTGTCTCATGTTATTTCTCTGCCGCCAGGCGCATCTGCCTCGGCTTGTCTATACGGTCTTGTCGGTGCGCACTTATCTCTACGGTCTTATCTGTCCAGTCTTACTTTAGCCGTTCTGTCCTGAGTTGTGACACTGGCGAGATCAATGCGTTCACCATTAAACTTCATATCGACGCCAGTCGCCCTGCCGAGCAGGATGCTGAAGGGTGCAATACCGTACACGAGCAGCACATCGCCATCCTTGTTCAGGTCCCCGTAGATAGAATCACCTTCACCATCTTCGATTTCCAGCCAGCACTCATCCGAGAAACTCATTTCAATCTCATCCGGGCCACCAGCGTCCAGGGTAATATAGGTCAAACCGCCGTCGCTGTTTCGCTCGATGCTGACTTTTCGCCTCGCTCCTACCGGAATTGAATCATTGTCCAGGCTACCGGTGGCGGCGATTGCGGAGGTTGTCCCGGATTGATCGCCCGGTTCATCGCTGCCTTCCAGCACTGCTTCGTCATCGGCAGACGCTTCCGGGGTGGACAAGGCCTCGGTTCGCGGGGGCTCCGTTGTCAATTCAGCGCCAGGTTGCGCCAGGATTACACCGGCAGCAGAAGTTGCATCACCACCCTCGTTCGAGTCGGTGTCTTCGCTGACCTGGACGCCTTGTTGACGGATATAGCCGAAATCTTCGGGAACCGGGGTTGCTTCCCGATTGCTGGTGCGAGGCAATGCCTGTTCGGGTACCACGGTTTCCAGAGGCGCTTCATCGTCATCGCCACTTGAGGCTATCCACCAGACGAGGCCAATCACAATGACAACACCCACCAGACCGATCAGCCCGGTCTGCACGACAGGGCCGGTTAACTTGGCACTACCGACGGTTTCCTCAGTCACGTCACGAATCCGCACCTGATCCTCGGCTGCCTGCAGGGCCTGCTGGTACAGGGCAACTATCTCGTTGCCATCCAGGCCCACTGTTCGCGAATAGGTGCGCAGATACCCTTTGATGAAGGCTGGTTTTGGTATTTTCTCAAACTCACCATCATCGATGTATTTGATGAAAGACGTCGTCAGGAATAATTCATCGGCCACTTCTTTCTGGCTGAGCCCACATTTTTCACGGGCACTTACCAGCAGAACCGAGACCGTGGGACCGGACGGCTGCTTTGATTCCACACTATCTTCAACTTCAACTTCGCTCATTGGTTTGAATCCATCACTTTGACTCTTCAAAAAGTTTGAATTCTTCCGATGTCGGGAAGATGTTTTTCAACAACAGCTCGCAACTTGCCAGCTTGTCATTTTCATTAAATTTCCGGGCAAGCCGAATACACAACCACAGGCTGCGTGAGGATTGCTGGGATACCGAACTGTGTCTGTCGTACAGCCGCTTTGCCTCGACGAACCGTTGCTGTTCAAAGCGAACATTGCCCAGCTCAAGCAGCGCCCGGCCCTGGGAGGGATTGAGTTCGATGGCACGGATAAACGCATCCTCCGCTTCCACAGGTTTGTCAAGGCGCAGATAGGCAACTCCCAGGTTCTCGAATACCTGAGGTCGTCGGGCGTAAAACCGGTCGTCCGCCGCAACCTTCAGATGGGTAATGGCGTCTGCGTAGCGACCACGCCCAAACAGGAATGCGCCGTAGTTGTTTCTCGCGATGGACAGATTCGGGTCTATGCGGATCGCGTGCTTAAAGTGATCCTCGGCCAGTATCGGGTCACCCTCAAGCTGAAACAGAAATCCAAATGACGCATGCGCCAATGCTGAATTCGGGTCAATCCGCAGCGCCTTACGCAGGTTTTCCTTGGCCCTGCCAAAGTCCTGCTGCTGAAGGTAGCCGTTACCGAGGTTAATAAGCTTCTCAACGACTTCCTGCGGGTTGACATCTTTTTTCACCGGACCCGTCGTTTCGGTGACACAGCCGGTCAGCAATGCTAACAGAACAAGTGTGGGGACTGACTTTAAATAACTCATGCTACAACTCCAGCGGCGATACGCTGATATTTTTCCTGACGACGAGTCTTGTCGGCAACTTCGCCAACAAGTTGACCACAGGCAGCCTGAATATCCTGCCCACGGGTGGTACGAACCATCGTTGCGTATTCCGCTGCGACGAGTTTTTCCTGAAAAGCCCTGACCCGCTGCGGTTTCGGTGTTTTATAGCCGGAACCGGGGAACGGGTTGAAAGGAATCAGGTTGATCTTGCAAGGGAAATCACGAAGCAAGACGATCAACTGATCGGCGTGCTCAAGATGGTCATTGATGCCATCGATTAACGTGTACTCCACGGTGACGGTGCGCTTATCGCCCAGGTTTTTCGCGTATTTTCTGCACACGGCGAGCAATTCGGCAATCGGGTATTTCCGGTTGAGCGGCACCAGTTGATTGCGCAGTTCGTCATTGGGTGCATGCAGGGAGATCGCCAGCGAAGCATCCGTGGTTTCGCACAACCGCTCGATACCAGGCACAACCCCGGCGGTCGAAATGGTGACCTTGCGTTTTGAGATGCCGTAACCCAGATCATCCATCATGATTTCAACGGCCGGCAACACATTATCGAGATTGAGCAACGGTTCACCCATGCCCATCATCACAACGTTAGTCACCGCCCTTCTCCGGTCCGGATATTCGGTCGAGAGAATTCGCTGGGCAATGCGCACCTGGCCAACAATCTCGCCCGCACTCAGGTTGCTGTTAAAGCCCTGCTTGCCGGTGGAGCAGAAACTGCAATCCAGCACGCAGCCAACCTGGGATGAAACACACAAGGTGCCGCGCGGACCCTCGGGAATAAAAACTGTCTCAAAGGCACTGCCGGAACGCGCCTTCATCAGCCACTTGCGGGTGCCGTCAATGGATTTATGTTCGGAGATAATTTCCGGTTCATGTATTTCCGCAACCTCCGCCAGCTTCAGCCGGAAGGCCTTGCTGATATCGGTCATGGCTTCAAAATCATCAACATAACGATGATGCAGCCACTTCATGATTTGTGGTGCCCGCCAGCGCTGTTCGCCATTGGCCTCAAGCAACGCTTCAAACTGCGTCCGGGTAAAACCCAGCAGATCAAGTTTGCTGACGGGTTCATCAGAATCCGCGGCTTGCAAAGGCGCTGGTGACACCAGTTCACTCATCTTGGACAGATCTGCTCATTGCTGAAGAAGTAGGCAATTTCCCGGGCGGCAGATTCTGGTGAGTCCGAGCCATGCACCGCGTTGGCATCGATGGATTCCGCGAAGTCCGCGCGAATCGTTCCGGCATCGGCTTCTTTCGGATTGGTGGCGCCCATCAGGTTGCGATTCAGGGCAATGGCACCTTCGCCTTCAAGCACCTGTAAGACCACGGGTCCTGAGGTCATAAAACCAACCAGGTCATCAAAAAAGCCTTTGCCTTCGTGCTCCGCATAGAATCCCTTCGCTTTTGCCTCGGACAGATGTTCCATCCTTGATGCCACGATACGTAATCCAGCTGCTTCAAACCGGGAATATATTTCACCTATCACGTTCTTGCCTACCGCATCCGGTTTGATGATAGAAAACGTTCTTTCAGTCGCCATTAACACTTACTCCAGCACAAAAAATGAATTAAAAAATTGGCGCGTATTATACGCGGCTTTCAGGGCCGAATGTAAGAAAACACCGACTATTCGCGGCCCCCGGGCAACTGAGGTCGCTGATTGCGCGATCGCGCTATTGCTTCTCCTCGATCCAGGCCATCTGAATGGCCTCAAGGATGCGCTCGCCGCAGCGATCCGGGTCGTCATCGAATTCCGGCAGATCCAGCACCCATTGCATCAGATCCGTGAAGCGCACCGTCAGGGGATCGACATCAGGATGCGTCTCATCCAGTTCGATAGCAATGTCATTCACATCCGTCCATCTCATGACCTTCTCCTGCGCCAGCTGCGCGCCGTGATCGTTACGCTAGTGAATTTCAGATACCTGGTTGATCGTATATTTCGGGATTTCGATGACCATATCCTCGTCACCGACGGTGACCTGGCAACTGAGCCTGGAATCCGGCTCCAGGCCCCAGGCTTTGTCCAGCAGGTCATCCTCGGTCTCATCGGACTCCGCAAGGGAATCAAATCCCTCGCGCACCACCACATGGCAGGTGGTGCAGGCGCAAGCCATCTCGCAGGCATGCTCAATCTCGATACCATTGGCCAGCAGCAACCGAATCAGGTTAGCGCCGGGGTCCGCTTCCAG
>JAJFKA010000065.1 GCA_021773555.1 Gammaproteobacteria bacterium | reverse complement strand
GACTTCGTGATGGCCTGGTTAACAATATTCTGACAAGACCGATCCTGACTGAGCACTTGCGCCACGAACATCGAAAGCGTTTCTGTCGGCGGGAAAATCCGCTCTCGATGGCCAGGCAGCAAGGACTCAATTTGATTGAGCAATCTATCTGAAGTCAGTATGTTGAAAATACTATGACTATCAGCATGGTTTGTAGCGAGTTTCCGAAAAGAACTTTGTTGAACCTTCAGACGCGGACAACTAACATAGGCCATGGTCGATCTCCGGGAGAGTGGAATTGTTTCGAAGCTTGAAGCTTAACCGGCTGGTCGACCATTTTCTATTTATCAATCAAAGACTTATCCTTAAGTAAGTGCCATTCGGGTCGGAGTAAAATTTACAAAGTCGTAACATTTACTAACCCGGCTTCCGGCCCCTGCCAAGAATTGGCATGGAAGAGAGTTTGGGTCAAATCGAGCAGTGCTACGCTTGAGTGATCCTCTGCCATAGCACTCTGTCATAGCAAATGTAATGTACACTGGTATGCTTGTCGCGTAGTAACAACAAAAGTACCAACAGAAGTGTTTCATGGCTGATTTGTTTGTCTCTTATTCATCAGAAGATCGTGACTACGTGAGAGTCATCGTCGCCGAACTCGAATCCCAGGGCTGGACTGTTTGGTGGGATCGTGACATTGAGGTCGGTTCAAGCTTTGATAAGACGATCGAAAAAGCGATTGATGACACGCTTTGTATCGTTGTTATCTGGTCCGCCACTTCTGTAGATTCAGATTGGGTCCGCGCGGAAGCGGCAGAAGGGTTGCAGCGAAACATTCTAGTTCCAGTGTTGCTTGATGATGTTAAACCTCCGCTACTGTTTCGACAGAAGCAAGCAATCTCGCTTGTTGAGTGGAAGAACGCTGAGAAAGACTCTGCGCCACCATTGGCGACTCTTTTTCCAACGATCAGAACCAAACTCGATCAAGACCAAAATTCGTCGTTACCCTTCTCCACTCAGGTATCGTGGCTCCTCGATAACGTTGAGGATGAATCCATCAATGATCGCGTCATCGGTCCAGCACTCTATGAAGGATTAAAACTTGGACTGGGTTTTCTCGAGGATGCCTTTGTCTACCCTGGAGATATGAGCCAGGATTCTGGCACGGTTGTTCGCAACGAAGGACTTGATGGACTTGTTCGGCTAGCCGTTGAACCCGAGGGCACGGCATTCCGACTCACGCTGAATATAGAAAACGCCAAAACCAGAACAGTTGAAGCATTTAGATCAGATAAGTCATCCAGAGATGATCTAATAATGCGTATCGGCGATCTGTTAATCCAGAGCGCCAAGTCGCTTCAGGGAGCAGCGATAACCTTTCCCGAGAAAATGCTCAGTTTCCTTTCTGATAGAAACCTTGAATCACTTTACTATATGAATTTGGGTCATATAGAAGAAAAGGCTCGTCGATGGGACAAGGTAAAAGAAAACTTCGGTAAATCCATAGAACTGGACCCTGAATTTTCCCGAGCAAGAGGCGGCTTTTCTCTTGCCTGCAGGTATCTAGGGCAACTGGAAGAATCTAAATCGAACATGACCGAAGCGATTGGGTTACTCGAAAAAGACTGTCCTCGCGACCGACATTACTTTCGTGCGATGTACCATTTCATGGTAACCGAAGATGCGGAGCAGGCAGGTCTGGAATTTCAGGAGGTGATCAAATTATCTCCGCTGGACCGCTCAGCGATGAACAATCTGGCGATCTGCAAATTTCAGCAGCTCGATTTCTCTGCGGCTTGTGAATTGAGCTCACGCGACCTGCAGTTGTACCCTTTTGGTGCAGGGAGACTGGAGAACGCCGCTCTATTTGCATTATATTCCGGTGATTTCGAAGCAGCACTTGGCTTTTATGATCGCTCTGTAGATTCAGATGACGCAGCGCTGGTGCGTCATCTTATACCTGTCCTGGTCACATCAATCATCGAGGGACCGCTTGCGGGTCTTGACAAGCTATTGGCGAGTGACATTCAAAATACCTATTCCGACACCGCTGCTGCAGACCTGACGATGGCGATGCAAGATTGGCCGAACGCTCTGCGTTATCTGGAAAAAGGGATCGAGTCTGATACTGTTCTTGAAAATTTCGAGCAGTCTGCAAGAAAAATTCTGATGAAAGCAGAAGTGTTATTTTTTTCCGGCGACAACAATTACGTTAACCACCTGGAACATGCATTGTCGCTGTGCGATTCAACGGAAACTCTCGCGTCGGCAAGTATCCTGATTTTAAGGTGCGAGTCTGGCCCAATTGGCCAGGTGGGTAAGCTGTTAAAGTCTCGGGTGGACAAGCGGAGTAGAGCCTACGCAAAAATGACGGTAGGGATCGCTCAGTACCTGGAAGGAGACATAGGTGAAGCTATCGAACAGATAAAAGCAGGCATCGCTATCCTGGACCTGTGGCTAATTCGCTATTGCCTTGCGCATATTTTCCAGAAGGCTGGACTGAATCTTGATTCAAACGATCAGTTTTCAGTCTGTGCGCGCAGGTCCGGTGAGGGAGTTTTTGCTCTGCTGGATGACATTGTGACCTACCGTTATCTGCATCATGCAAAAGCAAGCCTTGGATAAATGAAATTAGAGGGTCGGGGTAAAGTGCCGGAGTAAACCCCGGTCACTTGTCTTTCGGGGTGGGTGTGTCGCCTGAATTTCTCCGAACCGAGAATCAATCAGTTGTTGGTACAGTTACAGATTTTCGCGACGACATGCGGCTTCCCCAATACGCTTTTACTCTCTCTGATTTGGTGGACGATACAGTTGATGCGGTGTTAACACTGAGAGATCATTGCGGATTCACTCGCTGCATAGCTAGACTCCATCGATTACCAACAATGGTGTTGACCGCGATAGGTTTACTCCGGCACTTTACCCCGACCCCACTATTTCAGCGAACCCCAACATCGTTGCCGGACAATACCTGAAGTTTGATCGAGGGCTGACTCACGATGTGTATGGCAGGTACACGTTCAATCAGCGCGCGACTATCTACGTCGGCATCAACAACCTTGGCGATGCCAAGCCGACACCGGGGAGAGTTCGTATCCCGTCAGCGCCATTGGCCGATATCTGTTTGCTGGATTCAATTTCACCCTGTGAATGGCCAATTGCATTCCGTATCAACTCGATTTGCGCGAGTCCTGGATCCCGCAGAGCGGTTGGTGACCTTCGATAACCAATAAACTGCTTGCGTGCCTCGCGATGCCGTATCAGAGTGACTTTTTTCATACTGCCGGAAAATAGTGAACTAAACGCGCTAATGAACCACCGGGAGGCCAGGCAAACAGATGAAGGTGTGCAACTTAAAAACACCTGTTGATACGATTCTTTAACGGACTCATGCCATCGGTAATACGCTGTTCAATCGTTCCGCGACAACAGCCCAGTTGAGGTTGCGCATAAATGCGTCTATATACAGAGCGGTGGCTGCACCATAATCCATGTGGTAGGAATGTTCGTACATATCCATGACCACGATAGGCACGGCTGCGGCAGGTGCGTGCATGTGATCCGCCATCCAGTAGTTCTCGAGAGTCCGGGTGTGCGCATTCCATGCCAGCATCACCCAGCCAGAGCCACCGCCGAGCCCGGCTCCAATTCTTCGAAACTCCTGATCCCAGTTTCTTACACTACCAAATGCACTTGCCAGATGGCGATCGAATTCGGTATCTCGTCTGGTCGGGGGCGAAATGTTGTCAAAATAGTATTCGTGCAGAACAACGGACCCAGTCCGCATCAGGTGCTCTCTTTTGAGGTTGTTGTAAAGGAAGGCCGGAAACTGTGGATCCGCCAGGGCAGCCTGAAGCTTTTTCTTCGTGGTATTTAATGCTTTTACTGAACCACCGTAATTGTTTTTCCAATGCGAAGTCATCAGTCGTTCAGACAACCCATCGAGTTTGGCGGGGTCAAAGGTGAGAGGTTTCACTTCAAGATTGCTCTCAAAGGCATCGGGTAATGGTGTCGCGACTTTCGCATAGCAAAGGTTCGAGCCGATAGCAGGGGCAGCGACAGCTGCAATTGATAACGCATTGACAAAGCTTCGTCTTGACAGGGTGCTCATCGCTAATTCTCCTGCGGGATCTGACTTGATAGTGTACGCTTCTCTAATCGAAATCTCCGTCTATTCGAATGCCTGTATTTACGCCCCAAGGTCGCAGTCCATCCTCGACGTAAGAGAACATTTGTGGTTCAGTATTCCATACACGCGATTACTCAAAGTATGTCGATGCCACGCCAGCCCGGGATCTTTAACCTCCGCGTACTCGGGGCCACAGAGCCGCTCACCGCCACCAAGCCTGAATGACTCGAATCCACAGGTGTATACTGCTGTGCAATGGCGTTGATTACCACGAGAGAAATATCCGAGTCGTTCGAGAACGCAACCTTCGCCCGAGGTGAAGCCTATTACCGCGAGAATCGTGTTGCTGACCTTTCTATCGAAGTCATTGATGAGGACTTTGTCATTTTGCGGTCCAACGTCAAGGGTAGCGGCTACGTCTATTCGGTCGAAGTTAGCGTAGAGACTGCGGGTAAATACCACACCGACATTGTCGGCGACTGTTCTTGCCCGGTTAGATATAACTGTAAACACGCAGTAGCAACCTGTCTGGCATATCAGGCGTTCAAGCCGGCTGCATCGGCTGGTCTGAACGACTCTGACCCAGGCATTGCTGCCAGCATCTGGCTGGACAATCTAGTCATCGCCAATCAGCCCGAAGGTGATCAGGTTATCCGCTCGCCCGAATTTCTGGCGTATTTACTTGATGATATTGATCAGCCGGGGCAACTGTCGGTGCGCCTGGTCGAGTGCAAGCTGAATAAAAACGGGCGGCCTACAAAAGGTCGCCGTTTGAATACGGATCTCCGTTATTTTTACAACTTCCTGGCGACATCGACAGACAAGCGGATTGCATCATTACTTGGATCAGTTGAACACAGTTATGGTGGTGGTTCATTCTCCTACAAAATTAGCGGTGAGCTGGGTTCGATTTGTTTGCGCGAAATGGTTGGCACGGGCCGGTGTTTTTGGCTTGAAACAGCAAACCCGCCAATGACGTTGGGTGCTGCACGCGCCGCCGACGTTTCCTGGCTCGCTGATGACGACGGTAATTATCGATTGAAGGTGTCGACTGAACCAGCTGCGGTTCCGCTGGATGTCAGTCCGCCCCTGTTTCTCGATAAAGCGGCAAACTGCGTCGGTGCGATCGCAGAAGATTCATTTAACGTCAATGAATGGCATCTCCTGCTTAATGCGCCTGCAATTCCTGCAGAACAGGTTGAAAAATTCAGCAAAGATCTGATTTTGGCATTTCCTGATTCCAGGGTACCCCCTCCGCAGGCCTTCGAGCTGACGAAGATCGAAAATCTTGTGCCGACACCCTGTTTGACATTGCAAAGTGATGTGGTCGATAACGCGTCGCAATCGAAACACGTTGCATTGTTGCACTTTGAGTATGGTGAGTGGACCCCTCCGGTGTTCCCGGCGCTACCAACGCAGATTCTTTCGCAGGGAGGCGAAATGGTCTCGCTTGTCCGTGATCTGTTGCATGAGCAATCGTGTATAGAAGAACTTGCTAACTGCGGACTGACCTCACACTTACAAGATGATGGGTTTCTGAACTGGAAACCGGAGATGTCTTCTGCTCTGGCGTCGCTTGAAATCTGGCGCCGGTTTTTATCTGAAGTTGTACCATTGTTAGTTGACGAAGGCTGGCAGGTAAAATTTGATGACACATTCTCCCTTGAGTTTGTGGAGGCAACAGACTGGCAGGTTGAAATAGCGAGTAAAAACGACTGGTTCGAGTTGGGTTTCGATCTGAGCGTTGGTGAGCAACGAGTGAAGTTGTTGCCGCTCATAACGCAGTTGTTGCAGGAATATGACATCGAAGAATTACCTGAGGTTGTATCGATGCAGATGCAAGACGGCCGCTACCTGCAGCTTCCGATGGACCAACTGGGACCGGTCTGTGAAATCCTGCACGAGTTGTTTGAGAATACGGGAGCCGCACCCATATTAAAACCCAGGTTTGCCTACTACGATGCGCTGCGTGTTGCCGAACTTGATGAGAGCCTCGGGAATCGAATTGTATGGCAAGGTGGTGAAAATATACGCCAAATTGGTGCCCGGCTAAAAAATTTCAGCGGTCTTGAACGCGTCGACATTCCTGCGGGTACGAACGTCGACCTCAGAGAGTACCAACACCAGGGCGTCGATTGGCTCCAGTTCCTGCGCACCTATGGATTCAACGGTATCCTGGCGGACGATATGGGGCTTGGTAAAACCGTTCAGACTTTGATTCATCTTCAGATCGAGAAATCGTCAGGACGACTTGATCGACCTTGTCTGATCATTGCACCCACCAGTCTCATGAGTACGTGGATGAACGAGGCCGCACGTTTTACACCTGACCTCCGCGTGCTGAAGCTTCAGGGTTTACGGCGACACGCTTTTTTCGAAAAGATAAACGATTGCGATATTGTTCTCAGTACCTATCCACTGGTCGTTCGAGATCAGGGAGTGTTGATGCGTCATCAGTACCATTATGTGATCCTGGATGAGGCGCAGATAATCAAGAATCCGCGAGCCCAGGTGTCGCAACTGGTGAGACTGATCGATGCCCGTCACCGCCTGTGCCTGTCCGGGACACCAATGGAAAATCACCTCGGCGAGCTGTGGGCCTTGTTTGACTTCCTGATGCCAGGATACCTGAGCGATAAGGCGACGTTCACGCGGCGCTTCAGAACCCCGATCGAACAGCATGCAGATGAAGGGCGGCACCAACAACTTTCGAATCGACTTGCGCCATTCATGTTGCGACGCCGCAAGCAGGATGTCATCGCGGAGCTACCGCCGAAAACAGAAATGATCCGAACCGTCACTTTCGAACCAGCGCAGGCTGCGCTCTATGAAAGTATTCGACTGTCAATGGAAAAACGGGTGCAGGAGGCGGTTGCAGCAAGAGGATTTGCCCGCAGCCACATCACGATTCTGGATGCTTTACTGAAGCTCCGGCAGACTTGCTGTGACCCTCGCTTGTTGAAACTGGAAGGAGCCCGACGTGTCAAAGACTCAGCCAAACTCCAGTTGCTGATGGAGATGCTGGCTGAATTGTTGGCTGAGGGAAGACGAATTCTGGTGTTTTCACAGTTCACCCAAATGCTTGGGCTGATTGCAAGTGAACTGGATGCCCTGAACATCGGATACACAAAACTCACCGGCCAAACGCGGCACCGTGATCGCGCAATCGACTCGTTTCGGACCGGTGAAGTCGATTTGTTTCTGATCAGCCTCAAGGCAGGCGGGGTTGGATTGAACCTGACCGAAGCAGATACGGTGATCCACTACGACCCGTGGTGGAATCCGGCCACGGAGAACCAGGCGACAGACCGAACCCACCGAATTGGTCAGGACAAACCGGTTTTTGTTTACAAACTTATCACCGAGAACACGCTGGAAGAAAAGATTGTCGCGATGCAGGCGCGCAAACAGATTTTAGCCGATGGCCTCTACCAGAACATCGATGTGAGCGAGCGCTTCGACGTCACGCTGGATGATCTTAGAATGTTACTTTCACCTCAAGTTTCGTGAAGCTCCAGGGCGAGTTAAATGGCGGTACAAGTCGTGTGTGATATCGGTAAAGGCCGTGCCGCAACGGTTATTCCGGCACTTTACTCCGACCTCATTGAGTTCCTTTTCTTAAAGTGGAAAAAGGGTGGTTATTCGTCCTAACCCCCCACTGGACAATAGTCCCAAAATGGGACTAAAATTGCCAGATGAGAATCATTGCCTTGTCAACACTCAAAGCATTCTGGGCAGAAAATCCTCGATACATGGATGTGAAAGATCCTACGTTGGCCTGGTACCGACATACACTGAAAGCAGATTGGGCAGCCCCCACCGAGGTGAAGCAGGATTTTGGCAATGCGAGCATTCTCAAAGACGGGCGCGTAGTGTTCAACATTGCAGGCAACAAGTACCGGTTGGTGGTGTGGATCAACTATGACTACGCAGTGGTCTATGTCCGTTTTATTGGCACCCACAAGCACTACGACGAAATTGATGCACAAACTATTTGGCAAGAGACTCGAACCATGGATATCAAACCGATTAGAACCAAAGCAGACTATCGAGCAGTTCTACGGGACATTGAATCACTGATGGATGCAGAACTCGATTCCCCCGATGGTGAAAGACTGGATGTGCTCACTACGCTCGTTGAGGCCTACGAAGCCAAGCACTATCCCATGGAATTACCGGACCCGGTCGAAGCGATCAAATTTGAGATGGAACGCCGCGGCCTGACAGTCAAGGATCTTGAGCCGATG
>JAJFKA010000064.1:0-57500 GCA_021773555.1 Gammaproteobacteria bacterium | reverse complement strand
GAGTAGGACATTGTCAGGCATTTAAACAAATAAGCCTCTGCGCAAGCAGGGGCTTTTTTGTTTATAGGCCCTACTATTCCACTCTTACATGGGAACCATGTGAAGTAGGGGGGCGGCCATCCGTCGGGGACGCCTAGTCATTGTCAGGCATTTTCTATGGACGTGGACTGACCCGTCTGGTTTGCTTGCACAACAGAACTGAGAACGGGGTACCCGCATGATCGAACAGGTAATGAAAAAATGGCATCTCCACCTGAATGGACAGCTTCCTGGTGGACTTGATGAACTGCTGGCCGAGGATGTGGTGTTTTACTCACCCATCGTTTTCTCCGCACAGAAAGGCAAAGCGCTGACCAGTCTCTACCTGACCGCCGCTGGGAATACCTTCAATGTGGATGGCGAAGGTGCACCTTCCGGTACCCAGGCAGGTAAGTTTCGGTACCGGAAAGAAGTTATGAGCGGCAATCACGCGGTGCTGGAATTTGAATCAGAGGTCGAGGGCAAGTATGTCAATGGTGTTGACATCATTACCTGCAACGATGAAGGCAAGATAACCGAATTCAAGGTGATGATCCGGCCGCTGCAGGCTGTCAATGTCATGCACGCGCAGATGAAAGCGATGCTTGAGAAAATGCAGTCTTGAAATTCTGGTCAAATACTCACAGATTGTTCAGTGGTTAAGGATAGATACGCCAACCTGCTACCGATAACTTCAGATCTCACTTAATTGATTAGAGGATGTACAGATGAGAGAGTTAACGGTAAATGAAATTGAGTCAGTCAGTGGCGGATTTCTAGCCAACCTGGGCATGGGAGTTGCCGGGGCAACCAGCGCGATGGGACTTTATTCGCTTGGCGGCGGGATAAATGGTGTGCTCTCAGGCTCGGGATTTGTAAATGCCGGGATTGCAGGGTTTGTCTACGGTGCGACTGGATTCAGTCCGGCAGGTCTGATCGCCGGTACGGCGGTGGGTTCGGCTGCGCAATCGGCGCTTGAAGACACTGATAGTTAATTTCCGGCACAGCTTGATGGAACAGGAGAGTCCTATGAATATGAACGCGATGAAAACGATCGCGATAATAGCCGGAAGTTTCTTCGCCACGGCGGTTGTTGGTTTAGCGCATTTTGTCTTTGATCTGAATGATCCGACCTTAAAATTAGCGCTGGTCAGTCTTTTCTCCGCCGGTGCTGGTGTGGACTTCTATCTTCGATTGCGGAAACGGTTTGGGAAGGATTTGGGTACGGCTCAAATCGAGTCCCACTGACAGTTGGTGCCTGGCTTTTCGACGATACAGTGGTCCAGCTGTTCGTTGTGGCCGGGTCTGCGACCTGCTTCGGTACCTGGATAGCTAACCCGGGATCTGCGGATTTCTGATCAGTCTGGGCCTGTGGCCTGGATGACAAAGGTGTTGCATAATAAAGCTGCTGTGCCGGTTGTCCCGCGGTGAACGGGTGAGTAGAATCCCTCTATGTATAGTGAGGCATTGCGCCGATTTGAACCCGAAGCGGGAGTGACCATTCCTGCGATGTCTCGGACCCTCCAACGTTTGTTGAGTCTCAGCCTGCAACCTGGTGTTACGACATCGGAAGTGATTGCGGCTATCGAACTTGATCCGGCGTTGCTCCTCTCATTTATCTCAGCCTCATCCGTACGTCTCGCAGACTTCAGCAACTGGCACAGTGTATTTCCTTTACCGATGATGCAGGCGATGGCCCTCGCCGCGGCCAGCAAGGCAACGCAGTCGGTGGCCGTCAAAACAGAAAACAGTGATGCGGCATGGCGTCGTGCTTTAAAACGCAGTCTACTCGCGGCCAGCCTCGCAAAAAAAACGGGTGCCGACGCTGCCACGGAAATTCGGTTAGTCGGTCTGGTTTCTGAAGTTGATGCCTGGCTTTCGTTCGAGGGTACTGATGTTGATGAACAGGCTGCCAGCTACCTGTCAACACTGGGCTGTTCAAATGCGGTCTGTGATGCGGTTCGGTACCAGGGGAATTCCCTTGATGAACTGCAGGGAACTTATCTGGTCGTGCGTATCAATGCCGTTGCCGGTTACCTCATTGATCAAATTTCGCGCAAGGAATCAATCGCTGCCGAAAAGCTCGAAAGCATTTGTGGATTGCTGAATATTGCTGAGCCCCGGATTGACGAGGTGATTGACGATGCGACGCTGGAATATAAGCGCATCATGAACCTGATAGGCAATGTATCAACACTGGGCCGACAGAGCAGTTCAACGACACTTTCTGAAGCCACCATGGGCGCTGCCTTCTATCGGGCGCTGATGAAAAGCATCGGCACAGTTCCACTGCAGGATTTACTCACGCAGATGGCGAGATTTCTGCTGGGATCAAGAGCAATTTGCCATTTCAACGTTGCTGGCTCTGAACTTGTCACGGCGCTGGAGGGGTCGGCGTTAACCATCAACATTAATGCAGGCAACAGTGTCGTAGCCGAATGTTTCAGGCACGAGCGAATCGTGAGAGTCGCCGGGACGGAACTTGAGTTGATAGTCGAACAACAATTGTTTGCGAGTCTTGGTGACAGCCACATGTTATGTCTGCCGCTTGGCAAGCAGGCAGGGGTGCTGGCGTTATCAATTGGCCCCGTTGATTTGTCCAGCCATGGCATCCTGCTTGGGGCTATGGCAGATGCAGCGCTTGATAGCTTCGCTCGAACCCGGGAACTCTCTGGCCGGTCTGATTTGATCCTTACCGTTGATCAGGTTCGCAAAAAAGCACGGGAAATTACTCACGAGGTTCGTAATCCGCTCGCGATTATGCAAAATTTTCTCTGGACGCTGGGCCTTAAACTGGGCGATGACTCGGTGGTGAAAAGTGAGCTCAAAACCATGAGCGAAGAGCTGAAGCGGATCAGCAACATCATCGAGAAATATGCAGAGATTGGCAGTGAGCCGACCCTGTCGTATCGGGTTGTCTGTCTAAACAAAATGCTGGAAGGAATTGTATTGCTGGTTAGGTCAGGTGTTCCTGAAATCCACTTTGAAACAGAATTTGATGAGCAGATACCTGAAATTGAACTCGCGGAAGACGCCATTAAGCAGGTCGTCCTTAATGTTCTCAAGAACGCGGTCGAAGCGGTTGGTCAGACCGATACCGCGCTGATACGGATTACCACAGAAGGCGCAATTAATTTGAACGGTAAGCCGTACCTGGAGATAGTGATTAGTGATAATGGTCCGGGGATGTCACAGCAACAAAGGCTGGATTTGTTCAATGATGAGGTTTCTTCAAAAGGCAGGGGTCGAGGGCTGGGGTTGGGCATTGTCCGCCAGCTGCTTGATGAGATGTCAGGCATGATCAGTTGTAGATCAGCAGGATCGGGTATCGGCAGTAGTTTTCAGATTTTGATTCCGGTGGAACAGTCAGGAAAACGGTGAAAATATCCGACTATTCCTGCTCTTTTCGGTGATACCAGAATAGGATCATCCTTAAAAAGCTAGACCTGACCCCGTGTTACCGAAAAAAGGATTTTAGGTGCTAGAATGTCTCAATTTTAAAGACCTTTAACGTTTGCAGGAATCTTGGCTATGGTAAAGGACGACTCCCCAAGAATACTCATCGTAGACGATGAGCCACGCATGGCAGAAAGTACGGCTGCTGTTCTTAACATCGGTGGTTATAAAAACGTAACGATCACCGACGATGCACCTGCAGCAGTCGCGCATATAAATTCCGGTATGTATGACCTCGTGTTGTTGGATGTGATGATGCCTGGAATGAGCGGATTTCAGCTCCTTGATGCACTGGACCGAGCGGACCTCAATACGATATTCATTATTGTTACCGGTGACACAGCCGTGGATACCGCGGTCGAAGCTTTGCGCGCCGGGGCTGATGATTATGTTCGTAAACCTTGTGACCCGGACGAGTTGCTTGTAAGGATACGAAATTCACTGGAGCGGCGAAATATCAAGTTCGCACACCACCGGATTGAAACTGAAAACCGGAGTCTCGAGAGACAACTACACCAGGCACAAAAAATGGAGGCGATTGGGGCCCTGGCGGGTGGCGTAGCACATGATTTCAACAACATTCTTGCGATCATACTGGGTAATACGGAACTCGCTCGATCCCTGATCGCGCCGGATGCTCCTGCAAGCGAAAATCTGAATAAAGTGCGCATAGCGAGCATGCGGGCGAAGGATCTGATTAATCAGCTGCTGTCATTTAGCCGAAGGACTGATTCAAGCTGGGAGGCGCTGGAACTGAATTCGCTGATCACTGAATGTCTCGCGTTGATGCGTGCATCTATTCCCAGCAACATCATGATCCGTCATAACCTGACAGAGTCTTCGTTCTATATAAAAGGCGATGCCACTCAAATTCATCAGATTGTCATTAATCTCTGTACGAACTCGGCCCATGCAATGTCAGGCGGCGGCGGGATTCTTGAGGTGAGGGTCGATAGTGTTGCGGACTACACTTCGTCAGATCCGGGTTTTGAAGCCGGTGCTTTCCTGAGATTGTGTGTATCTGATACAGGTACCGGAATCGATCAGGATACAATTGGTCGCATTTTTGATCCTTATTTCACAACCAAGGAAATTGGCAGAGGTACCGGGATGGGGCTCGCCGTCGTCCATGGCATCGTGAAAAACCATGGCGGAGAAATAAGAGTAACCAGCGAGCCAAATGTGAAAACGGAATTTCAGGTTTTCTTACCCTTGTCAGAGGGAGAGGTCACCACATTGGAGAAACAACCGGGTGAAAGGATGCAACGCGGAAACGAACGAATAATGCTCGTCGATGATGAAGAAATGGTAGCTGATGTCATGGACAAGCTACTCTCACAGTTAGGTTATCAGGTGTCTGCATTTACCAGCAGTGTTGCGGCACTGAACGCGTTTCGCGATGCACCAGGCGACTTTGACCTGTTGATCAGCGATATGACGATGCCTGAGCTCACCGGTGAGATGTTAGCGGAACGGTTCGTCGCGATTCGGGCGAATATTCCGGTCATACTCTGTTCGGGTTACAACGAGGCCATCGATCAGTTAAAGACACAGCAAATCGGGATTCGTGATTTCATAATGAAACCCGCGAAACTCAAGGATATCGCCAGGAGCGTTCGCGCCGTGCTTGATGAGCCCGCGATCGATCGACGTCGTGACAAGCGTTTTGTGCCGTCCACGGGAGCGTTCGTGATATTTGAATCGAACCCCAATGAGCATGGCAGGTTACTGGATGTCAGCTTTTCCGGGCTCTCTGTCGGCTATGAAGCAGGTGAAACTGCGCCGGAGATTGCCGCTCAACTGTCGATCGTTGCAGAAGACGGCTTCCGGGTAGATCAGCTTGCCTACACCAGTGTGTTTGATGTCGAGGTCGATACCAATCGGCGCTGCGGTATTCATTTTGAGAATCTTTCTCCCTCCCAGCAGCAACAGCTCGAGCAATTTATTCAGGTTCATGCAAATGAACAGGTTATGTGATTTCAATAAAGGGTGAGCGAGGGCAGACGTGCCTAATGTAGTTAGCCATGCAGTTAACATCTACTACGAAAGCCATGGGGCTGGCTCCCGGACCCTGGTATTTGCCCATGGTATGGGTGGTAATGCGGCGATCTGGTATCAGCAATTGGCTGAATTTAGTCAGCATTACAGGGTGATAACGTTTGATCATCGCTACTTTGCGCGTTCGCCGTGTCCGGAGTCACAATTTGATCCAGCCTTATTCCCTGACGATGTCTCTGCGATCATGGACGATGCAGGCGTTGAATCGGCAGTATTTGTGTGTCAGTCCATGGGCGGCTGGACCGGGAGTCAGATGGCGCTGCAAAAGCCCGAGCGGGTCGATGGGCTGGTGATGAGCCATACCCCCGGTGTTTTCTTCCATTCCAGTGCCGTCAATGACCCCAGGGTGGTCGCAGAGATGGTCAGCCGTCCATCGCCAACATTCGGTAGTGCTGCGCTGGCGTCGGACTACCCGGAAAAGAACCTGGCAGGTGCGGTGCTTTATGGGCAAATAAGTGGGTTTAATAATATTGATCCAGCGTTGATCCCGAAAAAAATAGGGGAGGCACATCTGGGCGTCGATACCGAAACGCTGAAGGATTACGATATACCAACGCTTTTTGTTTCCGCGAACAAGGACTTATTGTTTCCTGCCGCTTACATCGAAGCACTGGCTGCCACCGTACCTGGCGCCCGGTTTGTTAATCTGGGTGATGCCGGGCATAGCAGTTACTTCGAAGTTCCGGAACTGTTTAATCAGGAATTGTCGACTTTTTTGTCTGAGTTGTAGCTGTCTGATTTGCAAGCTCGCTTCTGGTGGACGAAGCCGAATAAACGGTACCCTGTGTCAAGCAAAAAATTCACCCTTTTCAGGGGAGGGGTCGCGGGTTGCGGAAGTGGTTCGCGATATTGGGCTGACGCTGCCCCGGAGGGTCACCTGAAATTCGCGGCGATTAGACCCTCCAGGGAGCGTGCATGGATACCGAAAGCACCGCTGATTATTTTCTTCAGATGGCCGGGTTGCTCAAAGCCGCAGGGGTCGGCCGTCCTCGAATGGTCATTGATAGAGACCATCTTGACCACAATATCGATCTGATTAAAGCGGGGTTGGGACCCCAGCGGTTTCGACTCGTGACCAAGTCTCTGCCGAGTGGTGAGTTGATCAGGTACGTACTACAACGATCCGACTCGAATCGAATCATGGCATTTCATACGCCGTTTGTTCACTGGTTGCTGACTGAGTTTCCTGACGTCGATATATTGTTTGGCAAACCCATGTTAATCGAAGCCGTGGCGGAGTTGTTCTCAAAGCTATCCATGGACCAACGGTTTCATGCGTGTGAGTCAGTTCAGTGGCTTGTGGACACACAGCGTTCGCTCGTGGCGCATGGTGAATTCGCCAGAACACTAAGGGTCAATCTTCGAATTAATGTTGAGATTGACGTGGGCCTGGGACGAGGCGGAATTGACGATCCTGATGAGCTCAAAGCGGTGCTCAAATTGTTGAGTACCTATGACGGTAACCTGACATTTTCCGGTTTGATGGGATATGACGCACATATCCCTTACATGCCCGAGGGCGCGGACCAGGCCTTCAATGCCACGATGGACCGCTACGCGGAATTTCGAAAAATCGCCCAGGAGTCCGGATTAGCAGAGGACGGCGCACTGACATTCAATAGTGGCGGCAGTCAAACCTGGCAACTGTACCAGCGCGACGGGATGCATCCTGTGGATGATATCGCCACTGGTTCTGCGTTGTTAAAACCATCGAGATTCAACAACCTCGGTAACCATCAACCCGGGCTATTCATTGCTGCGCCGGTGATAAAGCAATTTCAGCGCCCGGTTCCCAGTCGAAAGCAGCCTTCCATGGATGTTTGCAATTATCTGTATGGCGGCGGTTGGGCTGCTAAAATTGTCTGGCCCCCGGGCGTTGAAATCAGCTCGCGTGCAGATCCGGCAAACGAGAACCTGCTGCCGAATCAATCGCTCTACTACAGCAACTCGGATACCGCGATCGATATTGGCGACTTTGTCTTTTTTCAGCCCCACCAGAGTGATGCTATCTTTCAATTTGAGGATATCCTGGTGGTTGCCGATGGCCGGATAGTCGATACCTGGCGACCCATACCGTTACGTTTTTGACCTGATATCGCGTCTGTTCTGCACCGCTTGTCCGGCGCTACCGACAGCAGGTCCGTCACATCCCGATACTGTGACCGACTTCACTCTTCCACAAAATCCAATGCCGTACTCTGCTTGCCATGTCGCCCGGTTGCGGTGAAAAAGGAGTGGTAGAGATGAAGATTGGAAGCTTTTTGAAATGGGGTACCTTGTGCATTGCGGTCGTGGTCTACAAGAATGCAGAGGCCCGTGAGGTTGTTAAAGGCGTCGATGAAGTCAGCCAGATCGAGCCTGCGTCAAATCATCTTTCTTATCTGGAGTTGCTGACGTCCCTGAACGAAAGGGTAGATACCGGGACCGCGATTCGGGATATTCAGACGCATATGAAATTTAGTACGCAACAGAGCGAGGTTTTTCTCGACTATGTCGTCGAATCCTATCAGGCAATAGAGGCCAGCAACCGTTCACTGAGTGACGAACTCTTGTGCTACGGGCGAAAGGTTGAGAACAAACATCAACTGCAAAATCTGTTGGAGGTTGCCGGGGATATCAAAGAGACGAATCTGAAGAAATATTATCATCGCGCGCTGGTCACAATAGGTGAGCAACACGCCGAGGACCTGGTCGACTGGCTGTCGGCGATCAAGTCTTCCCAGATTCGTTCCGGCATTGAGCGATATCAGTCCCAGCGCTCAGTAAGTGACTTAAATGAAATGGTTAATTCAGCCTGTCAAAATCTCGCCACCCTATAACCGCCTTAAAAAAACACACGCTACCCAGATAGCTGACGCGTGACTATCTGCTGAGATTCGTGGATGTTAATATCAGGTACGAATTTCGGTTGGCAGTTTAGCCGTGGACAGCATGATAGCGAGAGTTAAATTAGTGGTAACGCCATGACACCTGGAGTCGGTCTGGTAGGTTCTGGAAATATGGGTCGGGCGGTGGCAAAGATGCTCGTGGAGGCAAGTCCGGCAACAACCATTCGTGCGATCTATGATCCTGATCCTTATGCCATCGTTGAATCGAGAAAAATTTTTGGAGATGAATTTGTCGAGAAAGATTCGCTCGAATCTTTGCTTGAATGTGAGGATGTTGAATGGGTGATGATTGCTTCCTGGAACAAGTTCCATGCCGAACAAACCATTGCAGCATTCGCAGCAGGGAAGCACGTTTTCTGTCAGAAGCCCCTGGCCATGACTCTGGATGAATGCCTGGGCATGCGGGACGCGGCGCAACGGTCTGGACGGCACTTTGTGATTGGTTTTAATCTTCGCTACTCGCCGCATTACCGAAATATAAAAGAGCGGCTGGATTCTGGTGAAATCGGTGAGATTGTCAGCTTCGAATTTAATGAAACCCTGGATTTTAATCACGGCGGTTTTATCATGGGTGACTGGCGACGATATACGGAAAACGCAGGTAGTCACTTACTTGAGAAGTGTTGCCACGATATTGATCTTGCGAACTGGATGGTGGGGAGCAGGGCGAGGCGTGTTGCGTCGTTCGGCGGTAACAATTTCTTTCTGCCAGAGAATCAGGAAGCGCTTGCCAGAGTGGGGAAAACGCGGAGCGGCAGGCAAGGATATATGACCTGGAGGGACGGGCGAAGCGTTGATCCGTTCACATCGGATAAGGATATTCTCGACAATCAGGTTGTGATTATCGAGTATGAAAACCAGGTTCGAGCGACGCTGCACCTTAATTCAAACACGGCGTTGCCAGAGCGTCGTATGTATATTTGTGGTACCCGGGGAACGCTTCGTGCCGATCTGGTCAAGGGTGTAGTTGAAGTAAAGAAAATCGGCTTTGGTATCCGAACGGATCAGTATGAAACGACGCTCGAAGGCATCCATGGCGGTGGTGACGCGGTGCTCGCCCTGGAACTCGCCGGATTGATGAATGAGGGAAAGCCAGCTTCAACAACATTGAATGACGGGCTCGTTGCGGCGGTTACCTGCTTCGCGATTGATGAGGCACAGATCAACGGAACCGTGGTCGATTGCCAGCCGTATTGGCTAAGGGTGGATCAGAGTGAGCCGTCAGACGTCAGACGTTAAAGCGGATCCCAGACCTTGCCATTCCGCCCCCGAGGCCGATGGGCGTACCGTCGGCTCTCCAACAGGAGGCGCCGATCATGGCTTCAGACCCAAACTGTATCATCCCCATCCCGGCGCCGATAATTGGCACGGGTGTCACCCGATGTCCTCGTTCCGCGAGGCCATCCTGAACTGAGGCGCTAAATCCAGGTTCCAGTTCCAGATCCTCCCCCAGAGTCCAAAGTCGAGGTGCCTCGACCGCCTCCTGGGCCGTCATATTGTGGTCGATAATATTGACGATCGCCTGTAATGCCGATGGGAAAATCCGGGTACCGCCCACCAGACCCACACAGAAGCAGGGATGGCCATTTTTTTCCACAATAATCGGCGACATGCTGCTGGTGACTCGTTTGCCTGGTGCGATTGAGTTTGCGGTGCCGGGGTGCGGATCAAAAATGTTCATGGTGTTGTTCAGCAACATGCCCGTACCAGGCACGGTCGCCTTTGAACCGAAGGCACTGTGAATCGTGTGGGTTGCGCTAATGATATTTCCATCTGAGTCGGCGGCGGCAAGGTGCGTTGTGCTGTCAGAATCGGCTATATGCCCGGTGGTGGTGTGGCGTGCGGAGGTCATACTGATTTCCATGCGACGCCGGGCCGCGTATGCCTTATCAATCAGCATCTCGACGGGAATATCGACAAAGGCAGGATCGCCCATGTACCGACGTCGATCTTCGAATCCTGTTTTGATCACCTCTGCCAGCAGATGAGCCCCGTCAGTCGTTGCGAAGCCTAATCCGGCCACATCAAATGACTCGAGCATATTCAGCATCTCGATCACATGGACGCCGCCAGCTGTGGGCGGGGGAGGACCGATAATGTCGAAGCCCCGGTAGCTGCCCCGAATGACATCAGCGGACGTTGTCTTGTAGCCACGCAGGTCTGCCATCGTGATGATGCCCCCTGCGTTTTGTATATATTCGATTGCCTGTTGACCCAATGGTCCGTCGTACAATTCCTGAGGCCCATTGCGGGCGATGGCAATCAGCGTTTCGCCGTAGTCTCGCTGGATCACCAGATCACCGGGTGACAGTGGCATACCGCCTGGTGTCCAGGTTTTTGCAGTCTCCGGGAATTGCCCGATTTCGTGCTTGAATTTGTTAATGATCTCACACAGATAGCGAGTTGCCTTGAATCCTCGCTGGGCGTAACGAATAGCTGGTTGCATAACATCAGTCAGGCCTAGCGTGCCGTAAGCCTCAAGTGTTTCAACCCATCCGCACAGAGAGCCCGGCACGCCAGTTGCGAGCACACCTATTTCGTTTTTGTCACCGGCGACCTTCTGGTAATCCGGCCACTGGTCAGAGAGGGTCCTGAACATATCTGGTGTTGCCGCTGCGGGTGCAACCGTGTAGTTATTGATGAAATGATGCTCACCATTAGCGAGGCGAATAGTCGACATGCCCGCACCAAAAATCCCAACCATCATCGGCTCAACAACCGTTAGTGCAAACAGTGAAGCGATGGCGGCATCGATCGCATTGCCTCCGGCCGCCAGCATTGCAACGCCCGCAGCGGAGCCTAATGGGTTGTTCGTCACGACCATACCGCGGGCACCTGTTGCCGGATGCTTCTCGGGTTCAAAAGTTGCGCCTGCGATGTCGCGCCAGTTACTCATGCGATCAATTGTACTTCCAGTTTTTGTGTATCAGCGGTGAATAGCCGAATTCCCTCAGCAAGTTTTTCGGTTGCCATGGCGTCTTCATTTAGTGCCCAGCGGAATCCCGCTTCTCCGTTGACCCTGACGTCCGCGCTCGACTGTGGTTTGTCCTTGAATAACACCTGGGCAAGCTTGTCGTTATCCTGGCTTAGCGCTTCGAGCAATGCCGGACTTATGGTCAATCGGTCGCAACCCGCGAGCGCCTCGATTTCCCCGGTGTTGCGAAAACTGGCGCCCATGACAACAGTTTCATACCGGTGCGATTTGTAGTAATTGAATATCCGTTGCACTGATTTCACACCAGGATCGCTGTCGGCATCAAAATCATGGCCAGTTTCTTTTTTCCACCAATCGAGAATTCGACCGACAAACGGCGATACCAGAAAGACACCGGCATCCGCGCAGGCAAGCGCCTGTTCGAACGAAAAAAGCAATGTCAGGTTGCAGTTGATATTTTCTCGTTCCAGAATTCTTGCCGCACTAATACCTTCCCAGGTGGATGCGAGCTTGATCAATACGCGACTTTTATCAATGTCCATTGAGGTGTACTGATCGATCAGGTTTTTAGCTCGATCAATCATAGCCTCGGTATCAAAAGATAACCGTGCATCAACTTCAGTGGAAACCCTGCCGGGAATAATAGTAAGAATTTCCCTGCCCACCAGCACCGCGAGTCGATCGCAGCAATTGTCGCGCATTTCCTGTTCCGAGCCTCCCAGGCGTTCGGCGTGCTCACGAGAATCGCCGATTAACTGTGCGTATTGCGGCATTGCTGCGGCCTTCAGCAATAACGAGGGATTCGTTGTGGCGTCGATGGGTTTGTACAACTTCATAGCCTCGATGTCACCGGTGTCTGCAACCACATGAGACATGGTTTTCAATTGTGCGAGTTTGTCTATCATGGTTGATCGGGCCTTAGCGTTTGGAAAAAAGTGTGCCGAATGTACAGCAGGGTTGTTACCCGATGGTACACCATTATTTTACCGCCTGACGACTTCGATCATTGATAAAGGCTGGTAATAGGTGGATGCTAACAGACTGTCATCGGAATAGATTAATGTCTGATAAATCACTGACGATACTCATTGTTTTAATGGTGATCGTGTTGGTAGGTGCGCTTATTTTCCGTGAGCACTGGCCGGATGTTGAGGTGCAGGTCACCAATTCCAGCGCCGTGGAGGAGGTTTCGCCTAAACGGCAACCAAGCCTCCGGGCCGTGATGACCGATTGCGGAAAGGTCGGGGAAATGACCAGGATAGAGGGTTATGTGCAGAATACCGGGACGGTTTCGCTTGCACACGTCACACTGCAATCACTGTGGAAAGATGGTGAAGGTAATATCATAGGCCGGGGGGAGATCTATGCCGTCGGCGATGAAAACCCTTTGTTACCCGGCGAAAAGAGAAAATTCGAGGACGTCACAACACGATCGGGTGTCGAACGCTGTAACGTTCAAAAACTTGACTGGTGGTCCTGACGGGAAAGCCACCTGTCGTCTGGCGCCTGGATCAAACAGGTGAGTAGAAATGTTTTCTGCATACCGATACGTATTGATCGTTGCCGCCAATAACAACCTGCTCACCAGAACGGATTGCAGTGCCCTCGTGATCAACTCGCAACACCATGGTCGCCTTGCGTCCGCAGTGACAGATTGCCTTGATTTCCTTGAGATTATCCGCCCAGGCCAGCAGATATTTACTACCGGCGAAGGGCTCTCCCATAAAGTCTGTTCGTAAACCATAGGCAAGAACCGGGATATCGAGATCATCACAGATCCGGCCAAGCTGGCGGACCTGGTGCCTGCTAAGAAACTGTGCCTCATCGACCATGACGCAGCCAAGCGGAGTTTCTTCATGTACGATCTTGACTAACTCCAACAGATCATCATCCTTTTCAAAACTGCGTGCCGCCGCTTCCAGTCCGATCCGTGAAGTCACTGTCCCGCGAGTGTAACGATCATCAATGGCGGGTGTCAGGATACAGGTTTGCATGCCGCGTTCCTGATAGTTGTAGCTGGATTGCAGGAGCGACGTCGTTTTACCTGCATTCATTGATGAGTAATAAAAATAGAGTTTGGCCATTTCAGGAAGTGAGGTTAGTTAAGTGACAGGGGCGCAGGAAAGTACGGAGATTTCATCCCAGGTCGATACCAAAGTGCTGCTTAAATTTGCTGTTGTACTCGTTGTCGCTGAGATTTGCGCCCATTTCGATCCATTCCTCGGTCGGCACGTTGTGTCGCGAAACCATGAGCCCCTCTGCATCCTCACCAACAGGCCAACGAAGTCGATATTGGTCGGTAGTGATAGCCTCCAGTATTTTTTCCGAGACCAGTGACGGAGGCACCGCACGCTTGAAACCGGCGGCAAACACTTTGCCATTTCTTCTCATAATTGGTTGGTAGGGTGAAGTTTTATCGTAGCGGGTCTGTCCCGCTGAATTCTCGAAGATGTTCGTCATGATGACGCCAGGCTCAACGTTGACAACCCGCACGCCGAACCGGTAGATCTCATGCGCCAGCGCTTCTCCCAGACATTCGAGTGCCCATTTAGACGCGGAGTAAGCAATCTGGTTGGGTGTCGCCTGTAGTCCCACGGCGGATGTGATATTGACGATACAGCCAGACTGTTTTTCGCGCATGGCGGGTAATACGGCCTGGATGCAACGAACTGCACCAAAGTAGTTGGTTTCAAACATCTGTTTATGTTCGTCATCCGGTGTTAGCTCCAGCGGTGAGGCTCCGCCGATCCCGGCGTTGTTAACCAGCACATCGATAAACCCGGTCTCGGCCGCCGCGCTAATCGCGCTCGAAACGGAGGCGGGGTCACATACATCGAGGGGAACAACGGTGATATCCAGCGATTCCGCGGCGGCGGCTTCCTGCAGCGGGGCAGCCTTTGTCAGGTTGCGCATACCTGCGATGACCTGGTAGCCATTCCTGGCCAGGTGAAGGCAGAGGTCAAAGCCGATCCCGCTACTTGTTCCGGTTACCAGTGCACGCTTCATGATTGAGGTCCTTTGATTTTTTATTGGAGTTTTGTGGGCTGCTCGGAGACAGCGATCTGATTGAGGTTACCTTAGTTTCTGGACGGTTGCGAATGGTGGATGGGGGCGAAAACTGAGGTTTCTAACAGTAATCCAGTGTCGCAAAAAGGCGCTCTGCGGTCCGAATGGGAGATGACCTTTGCGCGTTGTCGCGTTAGTGTAGGGTTTTTAACACGTTGGCAATATGAAATGGTAAGTGTTCCCCTGATTAGTCTTGCAGATACCGGTCCACGCGAACTGGAGCAGCTTGATTCCGCGTGTCGGGATCATGGTTTTTTCCTGTTGAAAGACCATGGCATGGATGAAGCCATCAATGAAATGTGGCTCTGTTCCGCGCGGTTTTTCGGTCAGCCCCGTGAGTACAAGCGGCGCATCTTAAGAACCGATTCGTTACCACTGGGCTACTATGATCGAGAGTTGACGAAACGTAAACGAGACCTCAAAGAAGTATTTGACTACATGCGTCCTCGAGACCTGGGTGCCGGTGATGACCTGAACCAATGGCCGGAATCAGACGTCCAGTTCAGGGAGGCGATGACCAGCTTTTTCAGCGCCGCAACATCGTCCGCGGCCCGCACTCTGGACCTTGTTTATCGGGCACTGGTGCGCGGCCGGGAGGACCTCACCGGTCTGCCGGTTGGTGACGCGAGGACCAGTACGGTACGTTTGAACCACTATCCCGTGAATGATCCACTACAGGAGAATGAGCGTCAGGATGTGGTCGACCCGGGAGACATGGCGCTGCATCATCATACCGACCCGGGCATTTTGACCTTGCTGGTTCAGGATATGACCGGTGGATTACAGACCTTATCGCGCGCCGAGGGATGGATTGATGTACCACCAGCGTCGAACACGGTAGTGGCGAACCTGGGTGATGCCATGCAGGTCTGGAGCAATGATCACTATCGGGCAGCGGTGCATCGCGTTGTGCCCATGACCGCCGTTAACCGGTTCAGCACACCTTTTTTCTTTAATCCTGGACGTGACGCTGTGCTCAAACCAATCCCTGAATTAAGCAACGATCCCGCGGTATATCGTGAATTTACCTGGAAGGAATACATCAAGGGCCGTGTTGACGATAACTATGCAGACCTCGGCGAAGACGATATCCAGATTGACAGATTCCGTTTGTAACCGTCACAGGTTGGCATATATATAACACTATGGTATAAAAATATATCAAAAGTGAATAAGCAAGGTTTCTGATCTACCTCCCATACCAAAAATGTCCGAAATTACGGCGAAGTCAGCCAACAACGGCGCCACGATGAACTGGCTGTTGTTCCCGGCAGCGCTGGTTGTGGGATTATCCCTGGGTTTACTGGGTTCCGGCGGGTCAATACTGACTGTGCCGGTCCTGGTGTACATTCTGGGACAGGACGAGAAGATCGCCATCGCCTCGTCTCTGGCTATCGTCGGTCTGATATCCCTGTTCGGCTCTGTTCCCTACGTCCGGGATAAAATCCCGGACTGGCGCATGGTGGGTTTGTTCGGCATCCCCGGTATTTGCGGTACCTATGTGGGTGCGTGGGCAAGCGTGCTGGTATCGGGGGAGGTTCAATTGATGATCTTCGCACTGGTGATGCTCATAGCCGCGTGGTTCATGATCAGATCGGCACTACTTGTGCCGGTGGCCGAAGAACGGCCCGGAACGGCGTTTAAACCCCGGCCGCTGTGGGTGGTCATCGAAGGTCTTTTTGTCGGTGCGCTGACCGGCTTTGTGGGCGTGGGTGGTGGATTCCTGATTGTCCCGGCGCTGGTGTTGATGGGTGGTTTGACCATGCATTGCGCGATCGCAACCTCCTTGATCATCATTGCAATGAAGTCCGCGGTGGGATTTGTTAAATACGTGGAGCTGTTGTCATTCTCGGCCATAGACCCGGTCATCGTAGGCTTGTTCTCGCTGATGGGAATTGCAGGTTGTGTATTAGGCGGCGCTATAGCGCCAAGACTCTCGCAAGGTCGCCTTAAACAAGGTTTCGGTGTGGTCCTGTTAGTGATGGGTGTACTGATTTTGTATCGTACCAGCGTGTCCATCGTCGGCGTCTGACGCCGGGAGCGGGACGCGATAGAATCCTGCTATGGATCCGTTAACAAAAAATCAAATAGCTGATGCATTTGACGGTGCTGGTGATCTGGTAGTACCGGATATGGCCAGGATTGACTGGTCGGCGCACGACTACCTGGGTTGGGTGCATCCCTCCGGTCATATCGGTTATATGCTGCTGGTATCGCCGCTAACGGGAGATCTCAGGGGCGTCGTGCTGGGACGATCGAAACGAAGCAGTGATGCCCTTCGCTATCAGATGTGCAGCTTATGCCATCACGTGCATCGAATGGATGAAACGGCTATGTTTACGCTGACGGTTAAGGGTAGTCGTGGGCGTCATCTTCTCGGTAATGTCGCCTGTAAGAACCTGGACTGCAGCCTCCGAATTCGTAATCTGGTAAATCCGCAAAGCTATATGGCTGAAACGTTATACCTGGAGGCAAAGGTCTGGCGTATGCAAAAAACGCTGTACCGCTGGCTGGAACGTGCGAATCGGTTGTAAATGTGAGACTTTCAACTAACGTGCTGAATAGGGCATAGTCATCGTCTCTAGTGTTCGTGACCACGATGTAAAGGTAGGAATATGCAAACAGAATTTACCGAAGACCAGCAGCAATTCCGGGAAATCGTCTCGCGATTTCTTCGTGACAAGTCGCCGACCAGTGCAGTCCGGCAACTCATGGCGACAGAGCAGGGTTTTGATCCTGCGGTATGGCAGCAATTGTCCGGGGAACTGGGCCTGGCAGGTGCACATATTCCCGAAAGCTACGGCGGATTTGGCTTCGGACCCGTCGAATTGGGGATCGCGGCCGAAGAGATGGGTCGATACTTGTACTGCGGCCCATTTTTTGCCTCTTCAGTCATGGCGGGATACGCGCTCATGGCTGCAGCATTTGAACCTCAAAAAGAAAAGCTCCTGCCTGCCATTGCCAGAGGAGAGACGATCGCAACGCTGGTGTTGGATGACCTCAACAGTCCAGATCGAGTCGGCCATGCCATTTCGGCGGTCGACGATATCCTTTCCGGAATCGCGAGCCTTGTGGTTGATGCGCATATCGCCGATGTACTGGTGGTGATCGCCAGCACCGGTGAAGATCTAGGTCTCTATCTGGTCGATTCGTCAGCCGAAGGTGTCGTGATTGAAAAACGTGAGGTACTTGATCCGACCAGGAAACTGTCAAGCGTGCGTTTTGCTGAGGTAAAAGCAGAAAAGATCGGTGAGGTGAGCATGGTCTCCCTGAATCAGGCCTGGGATCAGATTTGTGTTGCACTTGCTCACGAAATGATCGGTGGTGCGCAATACCTGCTCGATTCAACGGTTGAATACACCAAAATGCGAGTTCAGTTTGGACGGCCAATCGGATCGTTTCAGGCATTGAAACACCGCTGTGCAGACCTGTTGATGGAAGTTGAGTTTGCCAGGGCCGCAACACATCATGCCGCACGTTGTCTGGATGCTGGTGAAGGTGAGCCCTATATTGCCAGCATGGTGAAAGCCATGGCCAGTGATACCTACATGAATGCTGCGCGAGCGGGTATCCAGCTTCGCGGCGGGATCGGATTTACCTGGGAAAATGATACCCATCTCTGGTTCAAACGCGCCAAGAGTTCGGAAGTATTCATGGGGACCCCGCATCTGCATCGTGAACGTATGATGACAATCATGGAGGCCAATACTAATGAACAATGATGAAATCAGGAAAGCGGTGGGTAGCTGGCTGGATGATAACTGGTCGGCGGATATGTCTTTGGTTGAATGGCGAGACATCCTTGTTGATGGCGGCTGGGCGGCACCACACTGGCCGGAAGAATTCTTCGGTCGTGGTTTTACCCAGGAGCAGGCTGCACTCGTGTCGGATGTGTTCACAGAAAAAGGGGCGGTAGGTGCGGCGCATGCAGGGCCACGAAGGCTTGCCGCCGAGACCATACTCGCCCAGGGTTCAGACACCCAGAAGAAACGTTACCTGCGGCCCATTCTGACCGGTAAGGAAGCCTGGTGTCAGCTATTCAGTGAACCGGGAAGCGGCTCAGATCTGGCAGGTGCGAGTACCAAGGCGGAGTTGATCGATGGTCGGTGGATTGTCAATGGGCAAAAAGTATGGACCACCAGCGCGCATCATGCGGACTACGGAATACTGCTCGCTCGAACCGACTGGGATTTGCCTAAACACCAGGGGCTGAGCTATTTCCTCATCAACATGCGCCAGCCGGGTGTTGAGGTAAGGCCGCTCCGGCAGATGAACGGGCACGCGTCCTTTAACGAAGTGTTCATGACGGATGCTGAGGTACCCAGCGAAGATCTGATTGGTGGCCAGGGGAACGGTTGGGCGGTGGCGGCAACGACCTTGTCGTTTGAACGGCGTGGTTTTGCGCTGAGTCGATCCGCGGGAGAGATTAAGGGCGCAAAAGTTGGTCGGGTTTACGACGAATACGAAGCCGAGCTTGCGGTTGCCAATGAACCTTACACCTGGTATCCCCAACGACAGGGGAGAGTCGATCTTGTGGTACCGCGTGCAATTGAGACAGGGGCAATCAAAGATCCGCAGGTCAGGCAGGAAATTGCCAGACTCATATCCATGTCGAAAGGCGCAAGGTTAGCCTCGGCCGCGGCTGAACAAAAACGGAGGGCCGGAACCAATGAAATCATCCCGGCAGGATCCATCGGGAAACTGGCAGCCAGTGTGATTGCACGCCAGGCCGCGCATGTTCACACCATGATCACCGGTGCTGATGCGATGCTCAGTGGACCGGATTCTGCAGCGCAGGGTATCATCGCGGAAACCCTGATATCTGTACCAGCAATATCCATCGCTGGTGGCACCGATGAAATCCAGAGAAATATTATTGCAGAACGTGTGCTCGGCATGCCCAAGGAGTTGCGCTCGGATACCGGGCCATTCAGGGATATCAAGAGGAACACCAGTTGACTGTGGCTGGTTCAGAATGTGCCGGACGATATGCTGAATGAGATCAGTGCGTTAAAAACGAGTCTCAGTCCTCCTTGTATCCGTCGAACAACGATTTAAAGCCTCCGGGTGCGTAGGGTCCAACAACAATCTGCTCCAGCACACCAACACCTTCACGCTCGCCATCCGTTGCTTTAACGACTTGCTGGACGTGGATATTCTCCGGAGACAGGTGGTCTAACTGTCGCGGATCGAAAGACTCATGACCGGTCTCGAGTTCGCCTTTCCACATGCCTTGTTTCCACTCTGGGTGTCCATATCCGAGACCCTTCATCATGAACTTGAGTATGGGTTCGAGCTGGATTGTTCTGATACCTTCATCGAGATTCACCAGGTCAATCTCTGCGCTTGCAGCCAGCCGTGTACCGGGGTGATATTTAATCCTGTGCCTCGCAGTCAGTTTCCGATCCACCAGGCCGTCTTCAACTCCCGGGATGTCCGATACTGATTTGTACAAAGGCGCTTCCAGCCCCTCACGAACCAGTGGTTCCCCTCGCTCACCGTCAAAAAAGATGGCGTGAGAAATGTGGTCTTCCCAGAATAACGGAGCCCAGACGAAACAAATCCCTCTCGGATGTACGGGTGCGCCGCCGGTCTCGGATTCGCCTACACCGCGAACCCCCCACGACCGGTCTTTGGTGCCATGACAGAAAGAATCATCGACTTTGATTTCACCGTCGGGGTGGTTGATGACACCTTGCCATCGCCCAAATTGATCAAATCGGGTAGCGTCCATGGCGCGGCGAGTCCCGGACAGGAGTATTTGCCTGGCTTCCTGAATTGATGCGGTGCGGGCTGAAAAGGTCAGGTCACAACTGATGCCGCTCTCGTTGTCATCGAGTATCACCCTGGTTTTTCGCATGGGTTCAATAATCTCCATACGGAAAGGACCTACGTTCATTTCAGTGCGCTCTGCAGGCGCTCTTCGTGATCCATAAAAACAGTGTTGCCTCATCCCTGGCTGGACCACGCTGAAGGCGCAGTCGAGGATACCGCGATGGGGGTAAACAGCCATGCCAATACCAAAATAATAGGACCCATCCGGGGCATAACCGTTGTACCAGGTACGATCGTAGACATTCCGATCGCTGGTAGCAGGATGCGCAATCGGCTCTGGTGTCTGGTGTATCGGGTAGTCATCGAGTTTGTTTAACATGGCTGGAGAGTGTCCGAATGTGGTTGCTGGAACTGTTTAACTGCTTGAAAAGAACGTCTCGATGTCCCCTGACGGATTGCCTACGTCACGGCTAGTAGGTTTGAGATTGCATGGTGCGCATGTCGTGCTCGGTCTTTTGTTGTTCGATGACGGAGCTGGATTTTGCGTGGCAACGGGTTGTTGGCCGATTGGATCCTGTCTTTTTCTCTTTGATGCATACCACGTCATTGTTCGCCATCCTGGCTTGTTGGGAATTCTCAAGGGCAGTGGTGCAACTGCCGAGTAAGGGAAATAAAAACAAGCAGGCCGGGATCAATTTCATCATGGTAGTGCCTTCAGGTATTAATTTTTTCGATTTATGGGAGCAACCCGGAGCTTAACCATGTACCTGAATCATATCAACATGACCTATTTAGTGATCGCCTGGTTCACCCGTGCACCACAGCCTGTGCAGGGATTCGTCCTTACATAGCAGTTCAGATATCCCGCCAGGCGAGATAAGCATCGATCAGCTCAACCATGCGTGCTTGTCCGAAGCTGGGTTCATGGCCACCGTGGACTGCAGACACCTTGAGTTCCCGCAAACGTTTCATTGTGCCGATATAGTCCGCGATATCTGAGTCCTCGAGCTCATCCAGCAACAGGCCGTCGTACAGAGCATCCCCTGAAAAAAAGATGCCAGTGCGGGCCTCGTATAAGCCCAGGCTGCCGGGGGAGTGACCCGGAAGATGCAGAATCTCAAAGTGTCGGTCGCCCAGGTCAAGGACATCGCCTTCGTCAACTTCAAGCGTCGCCGTTGTGCCTGTGACAGAATAGTCATCAATTAGAAAAGCTTCATCTGGTCGAGCTGAGATCAGATATTTGCCGTCGCTGTCAATTCGCAACATATCGTGGAACGCAGACGGAAACTCAGAAATTTTTAGAGGGCAGTGCTCCCGGTAGTCAGGCATTCTTGGTGCTTCAATCCGGTGCATTACCTTGTGTTCGAACTCATGCAGGCACCCCACATGATCGTAATGAATGTGGGTGGCGACTGCGGTCAGCGGTTTATCGATCAGATCTTCAATTGCAGATTTTAGGGACGCGACGCCCAATCCAGTATCGATCAGCAGATCGCGTTCGCGACCTTTTATATGCCAGATGTTACACCGCAGGAACGGATGAACGTGTGGCTCGAAAATCAGTGTAATGTCATCGCTGATTTTTTTCCGCGAATACCAGCGTTCTGCGATCTTCAGCATTTCATACCGCCTTGGTTCGGATGGAATTCACAGCATAGCACTCCCGATGCCCTGGTATCCCTGCTACGAGTCTCTGCCTATAATCCAGTCACCAGGTAAAAAAATGAAGGTTGGCAGCATGATCGGTTATCAGTGGCATGATCTGGTAGGCAACGTTGGCGTGGTGCTGATTCTGTTGATGTATCTGGCCGTTCAGTTGGACCGGATAGATGTCAGGGGTCTGACTTACACGCTCGTTAACGGAGCGGGTGCGGCATTGATTCTGGTTTCGTTGATAAACGAGTTTAACCTCTCTGCCTTCCTGATTGAGCTGGCCTGGTTCGGTATCAGCGTATTTGGTCTCATCCGGCGGTACGCAATCGGGTCGCGCAAGCTCAGTTAATAAAAGTGCCTATTGGCGGTTGAACTTGCGTATCATCGGCGAGTGATGAAGCAGCAGTTACAGTCTCTGGATCGCGTCTTTCGGCCGCGTGGCTATATATTCTATGGTTGGTATATCGTCGGGGCAGCCGGTGGCATCCAGATGTTATCGGGTTTGTTGTGGATGCAATCCTATGGTGCGTACGTGGTGCTGTTGCAGGAAGAATTTGGCTGGAGCAAAACCCTGGTGGCCGGGGCTTTTGCACTGACCCGGATTGAGAGCGGAATACTAGGTCCACTTCAGGGATGGCTGGTTGATCGATTTGGACCGCGGATTATTCTGCGTATCGGCATACTCCTGTTCGGGATCGGATTCATTCTTTTCAGTCAGATTGAAACTCTGCTCACTTTCTACCTCACCTTTGCGTTAATCGCGGTTGGTTCCAGTCTGGGTGGTTTCGCCACGGTCATGGTGTCGCTGGTTAACTGGTTTTCACGTCATCGCGCAAAAGCTGTCGCGCTTTCCCAGATCGGATATTCCTTCGGCGGGCTGGCGGTACCGATCGTTATTCTCTGCCTGGAAGCTTTCGGATGGAGGACCACCGCATTTATCTCGGGCTTGATGGTATTGTGCGTTGGGCTTCCCCTGGTGCAGCTTGTAAAGCATCGACCAGATGAAGCGGGTGAGGTCGCGGACGGTGTAAGTGATGAAACTGCACGGGTTGATAAGAACTTTTTCGATGCGGAGCAGGATTTTACTGCACGGCAGGCCATGCGGACCCGCGCATTCTGGCTGATCAGCATTGGTCACGCCTGCGCCTTGTTAACAGTCTCTGCGGTAATGGTGCACCTGGTGCCACACCTGACAGAGGGCCTCGGCTATAGCTTGCCACAAGCAGGATTAGTGGTTGCACTGATGACAGCCTTTCAGATGGCGGGACAGATTGCCGGTGGTTACCTCGGCGATCGATTTAACAAACGTTATCTGTGTATCGCCTGTATGTCTGCGCACACGGCAGGACTCGTGATGGTCGCATTCGCCTCGAGCACTGCCATGGTGGTTGCCTTTGCAGTTCTGCACGGGCTGGCCTGGGGAGTTCGCGGACCCTTAATGGTGGCGTTAAGGGCTGATTATTTTGGGCCTTCATCGTTCGGCACAATAATGGGATTCTCATCACTGATCGTCATGCTGGGGATGTCGACGGGACCGATCTTTGCTGGTTATATGGCAGACATCTACGGCAACTACGAAATTGGGTTTACCGTTCTGGCCATTGGCGCGTTTATGGGTTCTTTCTGTTTTTGGGCCGCGCGGCGACCTTATCATCCGCAACATGAACTTTTGAGGCAATCATGAACAATCAGACTGACAATGTGCTGTATGAGGAAAAAGACGGTATTGCGATCATCGCAATCAACCGACCGGAAAAGAAGAATACCCTGACCGAAAGTGTGGTTGCAGGGGTTGCAGATGGCATTGAGGAGGCGACACGTTCGAAGGCTGTCTCAGCGATCGTGTTGCGAGGCGTCGGTGATACCTTCACTGCCGGATACGATCTTACCCAGCGAGACGAGTCGTTTCATAATCCCTATGGTCCATCGCCAGATATCAAACGGCGGCCGGGTGCCTGGGACCCGGTGCGGGATTTCGGATTTATGGGTAATAATGTTCGTCGGTTTATGAGCATCTGGGAGTGTCCGAAACCCGTCCTTGGAGAGATAAAAGGCTGGGCCATTGGCGGGGCAACGGATCTGGTTTTGTGTTGTGATCTGCTCTACATGGCATCGGATGCCCATATCGGGTATGCACCCAGCAGAATTTACGGCACACCCACGACGATGATGTGGGTGTATCGTCTGGGGCTCGAGCATGCAAAGCAATTTTTGCTGACGGGTCGCGCGATCGACGCCGCGACCGCCTACCGTATAGGACTTGTCTCAGCTGTCGTTGATCCTGCAGACCTGGCAGAGACCATAGAAGCCGAGGCAAGAAGATTCACCAATATCCCGATGAACCAGCTGGCATTGAACAAGATGCTGATCAACCAGGCATTCGAAAATATGGGTCTGCGCACCTCGCAAATGTTGGGCACCTTTTTTGACGGAGTAACGCGTCACACCGAAGAAGCCTACCAGTGGATGGAGTCTTTCTCCGACAAGGGATTTCGAGAGGTGGTGCGTGAACGGGACGAACCCTGGCAGGACTATGGTCAGAAACCCCGGGATTCGGAATGACGATAGCTTCAACTTGTCACCGGCACGGTGGGCGACGAAAAAAGTTGTTAATATGCCGTCAGGTAAACGCGCCGAGTGACTCCTTGGCATGCCAATAAAGACTAAATACACAATTGTCGTGGGCCAGTGAAAGCAGCATATTTAAAAGAAATGGGTATTGAAGTCTGGCGGGTGCGCAGTGTGGCACCATCGCCAGTTCCGCAACAGGTGACTAACCATGACCCGGCATTCCACTTAAGCTTCCTGAATTATCGCACTATAGCCATGTGCGTGACGCTGGACCCAGATGATGAAGTCATCAGTCCGGAAGCACGGCAGTTCTGCGATGATGTTGCCCTCGCATTCAATGGTAGCCGGACTCAAGCAGTGTTCAGTAACCTGAAGTGGCCGACGAAGGATGGTGACCAGAGCGCGGCGGAAATCTTGCGCCACCGGATAAATGCACTTCCGGGTATCCTGATTATTTTCGGGGCGCGAGAAATTGCGCATTTACCTGAAATGGCTGGTCTAAAGGAGGGTCATATGGCTTACGTTGAAGGCAGGCGAATCCTCTTAACAGCGGCAGTTTCTGAGGTTTGCGCTGCACCGGCAAGTAAGAAAGCGCTGTGGAGGCACCTGCAGAGCGCTATTTCGAAACCGTGAACGCGCCAGAGCACGAATTCCGATTGATGCAGCTTGACGATATCCCGACCGTGCTGATCAACGAGCGCCGTGGCTATACGCATCCCTGGAGCGAAGGTGTTTTCAAAGATTGCATGAAATCAGGTTACGAATGCTGGGTTGTCGTCTATTTGGAGAGGGTCATCGGCCACGGGATTTTGTCCATTGCGGCGGGAGAATCGCACCTGCTGAACGTCTGTATACATCCGGACTGCCAGGGCAATGGGTTCGGCAGGCACCTGGTGACGCATATTCTGTTGCGTGCCAGACAGAACCAGGCCAGGCGAATATTTCTCGAGGTGCGACCCTCGAATATCGTCGCCTGCAAACTATACGAGACGCTGGGTTTCAACGAGATCGGTGTTCGCCAGGATTATTACCCGGCTTTCTTGGGTCGGGAAGATGCCCTGGTTTTGGGCAAGGAATTTGTGCCGGATAATCCAGAAAACTGAACGCAAGGAAGGGCGCAAGTTCTATGGGAGCTGAATTGAACCTGCATTCAACCTCCATGATATTTTGCATCTTCATTTCATCTGCAGGCTGGCCCCGCTATAATGCCCTGCTTTTTGAGCCACTCCCCCAAATAACGCCTAAGTCCTGCCATGACCCAGAAGGAAATCGACAAACGTCGCACCTTTGCGATTATCTCGCATCCGGACGCCGGTAAAACCACCATTACTGAGAAGCTCCTGTTATACGGTAAAGCAATTCAGCTGGCGGGCACCGTCAAATCGAAAAAATCCGATCGCTATGCGACTTCTGACTGGATGGAGTTGGAAAAGCAACGAGGCATCTCCGTGACGACATCCGTCATGCAGTTTCCCTATCAGGGCCGCATCGTCAATTTACTGGACACACCTGGCCACGAAGATTTTTCAGAAGACACCTATCGAACACTGACCGCGGTTGACTCGGTGCTGATGGTGATAGATGGCGCCAAGGGTGTCGAGGACCGAACCATCAAATTGATGGAGGTTTGCAGGCTGCGGGATACACCGATTATCACCTTCATTAATAAGATGGACCGGGAGGTTCGTGATCCGATTGACGTGCTCGATGAAGTGGAGGACGTGCTGAAAATTAACTGTGCACCGGTTACCTGGCCCATTGGCATGGGGCCCAGGTTCAAAGGCATCTACCACCTTTACGATGACGAGATTCACCTGTTTTTATCCGGTAAAGGTGAAAGCATTGCGGAAACAAAGGTCATCAAGGGTATTGATAGTGATGCCGCGGTGCAGGCGATTGGTGCCGATATCCTGGCGGAACTGCGCGGTGAAATTGACCTGGTTCGGGGTGCCAGCCATGAGTTTGATCTGGAAGACTATCTGGCCGGTCGCCTTACGCCGGTATACTTTGGTACTGCACTACGCAATTTTGGCGTCAAGGAAATGCTTGATGGCTTTGTGGAGTTTGCTCCTTCGCCCCAGCCCCGGGAAACAAACGGTGAGATAGTCGATTCCCAGGACACGGACTTTTCCGGCTTCGTATTTAAAATTCAGGCGAACATGGATCCGAAGCACCGGGATCGGATTGCCTTCATGCGAGTTTGTTCGGGTCACTACGATCAGGGTATGAAGATGCGTCACGTCCGATTGGGTAAGGACATACGCGTTAGCGACGCTGTTACGTTTCTTGCTGGTGAGCGCTCACAGGCAGACAACGCATGGTCTGGTGACATTATAGGTTTGCACAATCATGGGACCATTCAGATAGGTGATACATTTACATCTAACAAGGATTTCAAGTTCCTGGGGATTCCACATTTTGCGCCCGAGATGTTCAGGCGAGTTCGTCTAAAAGACCCTTTGAAGAGCAAACAGCTTCGTCAGGGTTTGACCCAACTATCTGAAGAAGGTGCGACCCAGGTATTTATGCCGCTGGTGAACAATGATCTGGTGCTCGGAGCGGTTGGGGTGTTGCAGTTTGATGTTGTGGTATTTCGACTTCAGGATGAATACAAGGTTGATTGCGGGTACGAGTCGGTCAATGTGAGTACCGCCAGATGGGTAAGTTGCGATGATCAGAAGATGCTTGCAGATTTCACGCGAAAAAACGAAAGTAATCTTGCGCTGGATGGTGGCGGTCACCTGACTTATCTGGCGCCAACCAGGGTCAACCTCGCCCTGACTGAAGAGCGCTGGCCAGATGTAACCTTCAGGGCAACCCGTGAGATCAGTTGATCAGGTCATGTCGTCGTAGGGATTGGGGATAATCAGGCTCACGTCCTGGACGTGTCCTGGAATTCGAATCCGCTCAGGAGACAGGTCCAGGTCTGCTCCGTCAACGACACCCTCGCCAAATTTGTAGATCAATGAGTTCTTACCACCGATAACCGCATCGTCGTAGTCGAGGGTGGCCTGTTGCACAGGTTCATTTCGACCCGCATGGTCCTGCATCTTTTGTTTGCCATGACGCTTTGCGAGCATGCGTTTTGTGACATGGGGACCGAGCAGCGCTGCGGTCGCGTTGTTGCCGCCAAAGCCCTTGGAGTTGATGAATGTTGCATCAATGGATTCCGGGTCAACTTCCTTGTGCGCAAGCAGAAAATCGAGATGGCTTGAATGGACGTCGTCGGCGATCTTGTCGATCGTGGTGATTCCCGGAATGAGCCCATCGTTCCAGGTTCCCAGCGATGCCATAATCTGATCACCCGCCGCACAAGCCAGGGAATGGCCAACATAGGATTTGATCGCAGCGACCGGCCATTTTGATATGCCAAAGTTCCTGGCCATTTCGTTAAAGATATGCGACTCGGTAACCCTGTTTTGTGGTGTTCCGGTTCCGTGCGCCTGCATATAAGTTCGCTGTCGTAATGCGGTTTCACCCAGAATCGAGCGAACGACCCCCATGGCCTTGCCGACAGTGACGTAGTTCCCAATGCCCGGACCGGGGATCGATTTTTTGAAACCATCGGCGTTAATAAACACATCCGCGACGCTGCCATAAATGTTCGCGCCGAGTTCAAGCGCCAGTTCGTCGTCAAACAGGATAAGAAACTGTGATCCTTCAGAGAGCGTAAAGCCGCAGTTTTCAGCGAACGGCCTACACGCACGTCGATAGTCAGCTTCACCACTTCCCATCCCGTCAAGTTTCTTCAATGCCTCATCCTCGGCGAGGGCGCCCATGGTCCGGTAACCTTCAATGATGTCCGGAGTCAGCGGCGCTTCGCTCGATCCCACCAGAACCGCGCGAAATTTTCCGGAGCGTATGTCTTCGATGCCCTGGCGCAGATTGTAGAGAAATGTGGCACAGGCTCCGATATTTGCACCTGTGCTGCCGACACTACCGAGAATATAGGCATTGACAAAATCGGCGGTCATCTCGGCTAGCCCGAGCGCACAGTTCTTCGAACTCACACGTTTACCCACGAGACCGGCCTGCAACATACCGCCCGACCCATTGGTATCTAACTGACCCATGGCGCTACTTGCGTAGACCGATATCTGGTCTGCAGGCACAAGATCCCGGACGAGCTGCCAGTCAATACCCAGGGAATTAATGGCATCGGATGCGCCGTAGACGGTCAGTTGCAATCCGCGTGGATGATTTCTGCTCTGATACAACTTCTCAGGATCAAATCCGGTTGGCAACTGCCCTGCGGAATGTACCCGTGAGACGCGTGTGTCGGGAAACAGGACGTCAAGATTATGCAGGTCTGAGACCGTCACGGTCACGCGTTCGGAAAAGGAGTCCTCCACGAGCCAGCCGGGAGGTAAATCGGCGGGTAGTTGACTCTTCCTGATGTTAAACGAAATCGGACCATTGGCAGCGGCGGTTAGCTCTGCTGTTTTATTCAGGCGGATAGCGTTTGCATCGAACAGATTTCTTTCGAGTCTTCTTATCAGGGTGTGTTGGTTGATGTAGTTGCAGTCGTTCTCACACTGCATCAACGCCGCGAGGGCCCGGTATGTTCTTTCCGCCTTTTCACGGCTCAGTTTGTCCGATACCAGGCGTCGAAATCCATGATGCCCTGAGCTACGTCCGGCGGGATTAACTCCACCGAAGCCAACGATAACAGGCAGGCGTGACAAAGCGTGTAGCTCCTAAACAATGTAGCGTAATTGTACGTGGTTGTTATGCGGTAAATCTACCAGCGCTGCGAAATAACACCGTATTACAGGGCGTGCACGAGCGCGGGGTACAGCAAAAAATTGTATCGTATGCTTCTATAGTAATTCGATTGCGATTGCAGTGGCTTCTCCACCACCAATACACAAGGATGCAATGCCACGCTTTTTACCCAGGCGTTCGAGGGCGTACATCAATGTAACGATGATGCGCGAACCCGTGGAGCCAATCGGATGTCCCTGAGCGCAGGCGCCGCCATGAATATTCACTTTTTCAGGATCGAGACCCAGTTCACGAGTTGCCAACATCGTTACCATGGCGAACGCTTCGTTAATTTCAAACAGATCAACATCGGCCGTGCTCCAGCGAGTTTTTGCGAGCAGCTTGTTAATTGCTCCGATCGGCGCAAGGGTGAACTCGGATGGATGCATAGAGTGAGTGGTATGGGCAACAATGCGTGCCATTGGCGTTAGTCCGCGGGAGCTGACAGCGGCCTCGCCGCTCAGCACCAGAGCCGATGCACCGTCGGAAATGGAACTCGAATTAGCCGCCGTTACGGTGCCGTCGCTCTTGAATGCGGGCTTGAGCGTTGGAATTTTGAGAATGTTCGCATTACCGGGTTGTTCATCTTCGCTGACCACATGTTCGCCTTTGCGGGTCTTGACGGTCACGGTTGCTGTCTCAGCCGTCAGCGCGCCGCTCTCGATTGCCGATTTCGCGCGATTCAGCGATTGAATAGCGAAACTATCCATATCCTCGCGTGTTATCTGGTATTGATCAGCAACTTCCTGGGCGAAAGATCCCATCAGCCTGCCGGTACTGGCATCCTCGAGTCCGTCGGTGAACATTGAGTCCAGCACCTCACCGTGTCCCATTCGCATACCCCCCCTGGCTTTAGGTAGCAGGTAGGGTGAATTAGTCATGCTTTCCATACCACCGCAGACCATAATTTCGTTGGTACCTGCCTTTATCAGGTCGTGGCCGAGCATCGTCGCTTTCATCCCAGACCCGCAGAGCTTGTTGATGGTTGTGGCACCAGCACTAACGGGAATTCCCGCATTGATCGCAGCCTGGCGCGCTGGTCCCTGACGCAGTCCGCTGGGTAAAACGCAGCCAAGAATAATTTCGTCAATGTCGTCGCCCGTGAGACCGGCACGCCTGATGGCTTCCCGGATCACCGTACTGCCGAGGTCGACGGCGGTCATTTCTGCGAGACAACCCTGGAGCGCCCCCATAGGCGTGCGTGCACCTGCGGCGATATAGACTGAGTTGTCGGTCATGTTCGTTTTCCTTGAGAATTTTTTCTGGTTGTCTATCTGCGGCTGGGACCGGGAACGGTTTCAGGCGAATTGCTGGGTAAACATCTGCCAGCGAAAACGTTGTAGTTCCAGGCTCGCTTCGAGTTGCCGCAGCTTCAGTCGGACTTCGTTGTGCTGCCACTTGTGGGTCATATTGGCTTTTTTCAGTTCCAGCCATTCGTGTCGGCACGATGCCCAGGCATTGAGGGTGACCAGCAGCTTGTCATATTCCTGATCAAGGCGAGACAACATTTCGTCAGCGTTAAGATCCCGGAACTTGAGAATTCTGGTCGTTGCTTGTTTGAGCTGCATCTGCACGATGGATGCCTCGATCTTCTCCGGTGCCACCCGTTTTAACGCATAGGTAAGCCTGAGCAGCGACAAACTGCCGATCAACCACTTGGTAGGATCGAACTGATACCAGCGCAGCCCGTTACGATAGTCCCACTGGAATGTATGGTGAAAATTGTGATATCCCTCGCCATAGGTTAACCAGGCGACATAGGCATTGTCCCGCGCACTGTTTTCATCCGAATAAGGTTGATCACCCCAGTAATGGGCCAGGGAGTTAATAAAAAATGTCGTGTGGTGACAGATGACCAGGCGAAGAAAGCCTAGCAGCAGCAGGCCACCAATTGCATCACCGGCCAGCGCTCCCAATCCCAGGGGCGCGAGGACATTCAGGGTGAACGCCAACAACCAGTAATATTTGTGCTGGAAAGCGACCAGGGGATCGGCAGTCAGGTCGGTGATGTTCGCCTCTGTTAACTTTGAGGCATCATAATCGCGCAGCATCCAGCCAATATGCGAAAACCACAGACCCTTAACGGGTGCGTAGGGATCACGAAGTTCGTCGTCAACATAACGGTGATGGTTGCGGTGGTTTGAGCACCAGACTTTTATCGAATTCTGTAACGCCAGCGCGCCGCCGAGTGCAAAAACCAGGCGCACGATGAAATGTGCCTGGTAGGACTTATGTGCCCAAAGCCGGTGGTAGCCTGCCGTAATGGATAGTCCATTCCAGAACATAAAAATGATAAACAGCGCCCATAGCAAGGTATCGTAGCCGTAAGTGAGGCCATACCACGGCACGACCAGGGCCGCCACTAATCCGGTACCCACGAAAATGGACATCACATCAAACCTGCGTGCCGGTTGTTCGGTTGTTTTCTCCATGGCTGTGCTCGAGCTGCTCAGATATCTAATGCTATGGAACCCTTGCGCTTAAATCAACGTCCTCAAATATCCGCGAGTTGTACGGGAAGGCCACATTCAGGAGGAACACGATGGCGCCTGCAAACTCGGTCATTTCACCCCGCTTCGAAGAGTCGATCAATAACTCGACGGTCGCGATCACCACCAGATAGCCGATGATATGAACATTCCGAGGCATGGGAATGGCGAACTGATCAATCAGCCTCACAAAAGGACCCTGATTGGCATATTGGCGGCGATACAATGGGGTCATGATGAACAGGTATACGATCAGCGCCAGCGCCAGACCCGTGCCGAAGATGACCTTATTGAGATTAACTTTTTTACCATCAACCTCGACGACGAGATTGTGCAAGCCGGTTTCTTCCTGTTTGTTGTTCTCAAGAAAGTATTCCGGCGTTTGCCAGCCAAAAATGCGTTGTCCCCATGAAATCTCCTCGCCAGCGCCAAAGAGCCCTGCCAGGGCGAGAAAGCCGGTCATACCAAGAAATAAGGCAGCCCGGTGTTTTCGCAAGTGGATGAGACGCCGGCCACTGATGAGCATGACCGCGAACAACGAAAGTGCCGTCACTGATTCGATGAGCCCATCTTCTGCAACGAACTGATAGCGAAACGCGTCAGGGTTGACCTGGGAAAGGTAAACGGCGAACAGCAAAAGTGCTGATCCTGTCGAAAACAGAATTGCTTCGATCACGTGCCGATCCAGGCGGCCGCGCAGGAGTCCCCACGCACCTCGTACCCTTGTCAGGCAGAACACCGTAACAAACGGATCAAGCAGATAATCGAAAAGGTTGTCCGATTCCAGCACGCCGAACGCAAAGCCCAGAAACACCCCGGAAAGGATGGCTGAAAACCAGTAACCGCCGAGATAGATGCCAGAGATTGTCAGACCCAGCAGAAGTGGTCCGAGAATGATTGGGTAATAACCGTGCCCATAGATATCCCAGTCCGCAGAGCCCAGCGTCGCCGGATACAACGCGACCCCGATAACGCTGAGTAAAAGGTACAAGGCGCTAAAATCAAGGGAGCTATCGGCTAAGGAAGATTGCGGCAGGCAGCGTCGGGTCATATACACCACCGCCAGCATGATTGATGTGAGGCTAAGCCCTCCGGTAACACCCGCGAGGAAAAAGGCGTTGCCGGTTTCACCCAGCGGCAACAGCGCCACGACCGCCAATGCAGCAGCGAGTGCTGTGCGCTGTAGCCCAGGTTTCAGCCAGCGATTAACAAGCGCAAAGGCGCTCAGCGTAAAGATAAGCACCGACCCGATTATGGTCATCAAAGCAGGGATCGTCATTGAAGCGATCATGATCGTCGATCGTCCTGGTGCTCACCAATTTTTTCCCAGAGCCAGTCCCGATTAAAAGTGACATGCTTGATATTCTGGTCATTCCAGCTGTATAGCAAATGGTAGTTACCAGCATGGTCTGTGACGATCGAAGGATAGGAAAATTCGAATTCATGGCTTGCCGGACTCACGTTTTCAGAATCGAGGGTATGCAGGACACGCCAGTCTCCGCCCTCACGCTTGTATACCACGTCCAGATTTGATCTCCCCATAACGGAGTTGTTGATCACGGCGATGAGGTCACCGCTACCGATCTCTATAGCGGTAACGGCAGAGTTAGGATTCGACAGGGATGTCTTGCTTGCCGGGGTCCAGGAGTTTCCTCCATCGAGGGTTGTAGACTGCATTACCCTTCGAGGCGGTGGTCCTGCGTAGCGCATCATGGCGGTCCCATGGAGCTGATCGATTGGCACGATGACAGGTTGCAGTGCATCACGGCTTCCGGGGAGACGAATTTTACCCAGCACGCGAGCATGTTCGTCAAAGCGAAGCAGTTCACTGAATTTGGCGAGAAATTCATGGTAGACAGGCAGGGCGATGCTGCCGTCGTTGAACATCACAGGCTGGTTTCGGACGAGTGTGCTCAGGTTTATAAATGGTGAGCTAACTATTTTTCTTACCCTTCCCCAGGACCTGCCCTGATCCGTGGACTGCACAAGATTGATCGAACTGCCCGCCCAGCCACCGACAGAAACGCTGACAAAAAATAGCCAGATATTGCCGTTCGGGTGTTCGAAGGCGACCGGATTTCCAATCTTGCGAATATGTCGCCGTAAATCCCTGGCGACACTTTCACGACTGAGGATCGCCACGGCCTGGCCCCATTGACCAGCGTGATAACGGGACTGGAATATCTGCACATCATCAGCCCCTTCCTTGCTGCCTCCGTACCAGAGCGCGACCAAATCCTCACCTTGTCGATGGATACTCGCCGCGTGTGCCTTTTCCGTTTCGGCGGCGGATGTGAATTGCTCACGATAGTAAGGCTGCTGTACTTTTCCAGGCGTCACCTTGAAGGTCTGGAATTGAGTCAATACCGGATTTGGAATGGTCGCGATCCAGGCAAGAAGGAACAGGCCGACCGCGGTCAGGATCAGGGTGATTCGCAGAGGGGAGAACAATTGCGTACTTCCGATAACTGTGTGGGTCTATGGTATGCTGCTTTGTCGGGAAACTGAAACACGAAAGATTTAAAGGGAGAAATCATGTCTACAAAAGCTGAATCTGCACTCGCGATTTTTGAATCCTATCTTGGCGAAGAAGAAGGCGTTGGTGATTGGTTTGAGATTGACCAGGAGCGAATTAACCTGTTTGCCGATGCCACTATGGACCACCAGTTTATTCATATTGATCCTGAAAAATCAGCCGAGTTGTCACCTTACAAGGTAACCATCGCGCATGGCTTCCTGACCCTGTCATTGATCGTGCATCTGGGCGGGAGTATTCCACCGAAAAAGCCCCAGGCCCTTGAAGGTGTTTACATGGGCGTGAACTATGGCCTGGACAAGGTCCGGTTTCCCGCACCGGTACCGGTCAATTCGAAAGTTCGTGCCCGACACAGACTGGTTGGCGCAGAACTGAAGGGGCCGAATACCATTCAGGTGAAAAGGGAAGTAACCGTGGAACTTGAAGGTTCAGACAAACCCGTCTGTGTCGCCGAGTCATTGCTCCGCTTTATGTATTCTTAAATTCCCGGCGTTGCTGCCACTCTCAACTCACATATGCCTGGTTAGCTTGATACAATAATGCTCTGTTAATGAAGCATGGGCAGTGTCAATGACTCGCGTAAAAAAGGATGACCTGATCCAGAGCATACAGGATTCCCTGCAATACATTTCCTACTATCATCCACCAGATTTTATCAAAGCTATCAGTGAAGCATACGAGCGGGAGGAATCCAAAGCCGCGAAGGATGCCATGGCGCAGATTTTGATTAACTCCAGGATGTGTGCCGAAGGCAAGCGGCCTATCTGTCAGGATACTGGAATCGTTAACGTGTTCGTGTCGGTCGGCATGGATGTACAGTTTGAAACGGATTGCTCCCTGGAAGATATGGTCAATGAGGGAGTCAGGCGCGCATACCTTATGCCTGAGAACGTATTGAGGGCTTCGGTGCTGTCAGACCCGGCGGGTAAACGGGTCAATACCCGGGACAATACCCCCGCTGTGATCCATGTGGAACTGGTGTTGGGGGATAAAGTCGAGGTACACGTTGCTGCCAAGGGAGGCGGTTCCGAAGCAAAATCCAAATTCGCCATGCTCAACCCGGCGGATAGTATCGTAGATTGGGTACTGAAGACTGTGCCGACCATGGGTGCCGGCTGGTGCCCGCCCGGTATGCTCGGTATCGGCATTGGTGGGACTTCCGAAAAAGCCATGCTTATGGCCAAACGATCGCTCATGGATCCCATCGACATACACGAGCTTGTCAGTCGGGGTGCGCAGACCCGGACAGAAGAGCTTCGCCTCGAAATTTTTGAAAAAGTGAACGCCCTGGGTATCGGCGCACAGGGCCTCGGCGGCCTGACGACTGTGCTTGATGTCAAGATTGCAGATTATCCGACCCATGCGGCGAACCTGCCTGTCGCGATGATTCCAAATTGCGCGGCAACACGACATGCGCATTTCGTTCTCGATGGCCGCGGACCGGCAGAGCTTAGCGTTCCCGATCTTGAATCATGGCCTGCGATTGTCTGGGAAGCAGGTGCGGGTTCCCGACGGGTTAATCTGGATAAGGTAACCGCACAGGATATGCTTGCGTGGCAACCGGGCGAAACCCTGCTCCTGTCTGGAAAAATGCTCACGGGCCGGGATGCCGCCCATAAAAGAATCCGAGATTTGTTCGATCGTGGGGAGTCGCTTCCCGAAGGCGTTGACCTCAAAGGCAGGTTTATTTATTACGTGGGTCCGGTCGACCCGGTCGGTGATGAGGTAGTCGGTCCCGCGGGTCCAACCACGGCCACTCGAATGGACAGCTTTACCGAGATGATGCTGGAGAAAACGGGACTGTTGGGCATGATTGGCAAGGCGGAACGGGGACCCGTTGCGATAGCAGCAATTAAACAACACCAGGCGGTCTACCTCATGGCCGTCGGTGGCGCAGCATTTCTGGTGTCCAAAGCGATCAGGAAATCAAGAATCGTCGCATTTGAGGACCTGGGCATGGAGGCCATACATGAATTTGTCGTCGAAGATATGCCGGTCACGGTTGCCGTGGATTGCCGTGGCGAATCTGTGCATGTGACCGGACCACGCGAGTGGCAGTCCAGAATAGGACTGATTCCCCTGGGGGCAGTCTAATTTTCGAATTTAAGTTCAATAAAATCAGTTGGTTATGGGCGTCTTATGAAATCACGTTCATTGAAAGCAGGGATTGATTAGAGTACCCTAGGGAACCCTCTGATTACGTGGATAATGTTCGTGAGGACGCATGAAACAAGGCCTGGAAGGTGCGCATTGAGGAATCCAGTCAAGAGGTCGGCCGAGTGGTGATTTCGAAGTTGATAAACAGGCTGGAAGTGAGCCGTTAATGCAGGGCTGAGCTCAGCGCAGAGAATGATGATGTCGCCGGATAAAGGCCTTTGTCATTAGTGGGTAAGAAAAAGTTATGGGTCAAAAAACAGGGTCTGTGGACCAGTTATATGTCAACGCGGAAAGCCTCGCGAAAGACTTTTCACTGTTTCCGCGAAAAGAACCGGCTGCTGTTGTTAAAGGTTTGCTGACAGAACGGCAAATTGAGTTCAGGTTAGAACAACTGCACAACATGGAGGTGGATGCCTACATCGAGGCGACAGTTGCGCCGACTGAAGAGTCGGGCAGGCCGGGCGCTCGTGAGATTATCAAGGCACTCGATGTGCCGGTAAGCCGTGAGGTGACTGACGGTCCCTTCTATGCGTGTGAGCTTTTGATGAACTTCAATGGCACGCTCCGTAACATCGGCTTTATTACCCAGGACCGTGCCCACGCAAGCGGCGTGTGGGGTCCCAGACACCATGAGGCGGCGGCACGCATCGCCAGCGAGTTTGCAATTCGATCACTGCCCATCGTTACGTTTATGGATACGCCAGGTGCCGATCCCTACGAGGACGCTAACGCTAACAATCAGGCACATTCCATTTCAAGATTGATCGCCGAACTCTGCAATGTAGATGTGCCTACCCTCGGCATTATTATCGGGCAGGGGTATTCCGGTGGTGCTATTCCGCTGGCTTCCAGCAACATGCTGCTTTGCCTGCGTACCGGAGTTTTCAACACGATCCATCCGCGCAGTCTGGCGAATCTGGTGCGACGCTATAATCTCTCATGGCAGGAATGCGCGAAATATGTGGGAGTCTCTTCGTTCGAACTCTACAAACAGGGAAACATCGACGGCATCGTTGATTATGATCCGGGTGAAGATGACAAGATTGAGAATCTTTATAACGTAATCGTTTCGGCAATCGAGTCGATCGAGACCAGCACCAAGACGTTTGTAGCCGACCATCCCGAGATCATTGACCATTACCTGCGCAACATAAATCGATATCTGAACCCGTCCGAAACGATGGCGGCGATGCATGCCAGTTCTACGCTGAAACTTCGAACATCACCGACTGAGTACCCCAACGTTTTTGGCGTTGCCTTTCGTTACCTTCGCTACCTCGGGCTTCGACGCCGGATCAAGGCGACAACGACCACTCAGTATGGTCGTCTGGCGAAAAGTGAGATACCTGAGGGCGAACTGGCGCAACGCATTCATCGAGAGCGTCGCGCGGCATTCCTGGGCTGGTTACAGGATCCGGACAAGGTTCTCTACGATGATGTCCTTAACAAGAGCTGGAAAAACTTCACCGATAAACGTTCTGCACTAGGCAATCAACGTGGTCGATTCGCACAATTACTTTTTGGTGAGCCGGGCAAAAATTATGAAAACGCCAGGAAAGAGCTGTGCCTGGTTGCAGGATTGCATTTGTACAACCGTTGGAAAGGTAGTTCCAGCGATAATCTGACAGCAGTGGTTCAGCATCTCAGTGACCAACAATCGAATTCCTATCTGCTTTCAACTGGAGACATTAAGGAAATCAAGGAATTGTTAATCACCATGTCGGTCACCGAAACGCCGGACATCTCCTATCTCAAGGACCTGTTCAGCTTTGAGGGCCGCAAGCTGTTTGATAAAACCTACATCAATGAGAAGAATCCAGAGTTCCTGCGCAGTCAGTTAGTTTCTGAACTGAATCTGATCATCGAGGCAGGGTCGCTCTATGAACAACAGCGTTTTTCAGATGTCAGTCTTTCAGCGGAATCAATCGCGTTGATTGAAACCAGATCAGAGGACACCAGTGTCATTCCGCTTAATCGGCGTCTGCTTGAAGATTCCCTGTGGTCTCAGTTAGAACAAAAGACTTCTGCGGTGAAATCCATTGACGAGAAAGATAGAACGATTCTGCATGTAATTCTTGATGAAGACGTCAGAAGTGCATTTGTCAGCGAATGTCAGAATCTGATTATGTTCTCACTGGTTTACGATAATCTGGTTGCGGACCTGGTGGCAGTGGCGCGACAGGCACAAGAGTCGAGGACGCTACCGGTTGAGTTCATTGAAAAGCTGCTTAGCGATGCAGTTGGGGTAGCTTGCGAGATGCCGGTTTTTGCCGGATCTTCTGAATCAGAAATTCGTGACCGGTTTGCACGCTGGATGGAAGTGATTTCCGCCTATTCCGGTTGTGCCTCATTTTTGAAATCTGTCGAGGAGTGGATGAGAATTGTCCATAAGGACAAGTCGGACACCTTGTTCGTGGTGGTGAGTTTTTTCTTCGAGAAATTGTTACCTGAGTATTATGCGTCCCGGCGATCCAACAGACGCTTCGTCGGTAAAATTGAGCCCGTTCGAATTGGCCGGCGGAAAGATTTTTGGAACCGGCTGACGATTGCTTATCGTGATCTGCTTTTTAACGAAGTTCTTAGCCTGGAAAAGCGATCCAGGCGCACGACCTTTGAGGTATTGCTGAGTCGATATGTCGCGAATTTTCAAGAGACCAGTGCGACGCTCATGTCAGCGAACCCTGTTTCCTTCCCGACTTTCCGCCCGTCAATAGAATCGGCGTTAAAAAATAACATTCGTCCACACGGCCTCGTCACAGGCATTGGTGATTTCACGACAGAGAAAGGTTGCTATAAAGCGGGCCTGGTCATGTCGAACGTCGCTTTCCAGGCAGGGAGCATCGACAATTCGGATTGTGCCCGTATCTGTAATTTACTGGTTGAGTGTGCGGTGCAACGACTGCCGGTCATCTGCTTCATATCTTCCGGCGGCATGCAAACAAAGGAAGGTGCTGCAGCACTATTTACCATGGCCGTGGTCAATGACCGGATTACCCGCTTCGTCCGCGACAACGACTTGCCTATTATAATCTTCGGATTTGGTGACTGTACCGGGGGAGCACAGGCAAGTTTCGTTACCCATCCATTGGTGCAGTCTTATTATTTCAGTGGCACCAGCATGCCTTTTGCCGGTCAGGCGGTCGTTGAGAGAAACCTCCCGTACACTTGTCTGTTGAGCAACTATCTGTCCCTCAATCCCGGGGCGATGAGGGGCCTGGTTAAACATCCGTTCTCGCCGGACCTCGACACGGAATTGCGTGCGGTTGACCCTGCCTTGCCACTGCCGACGGAGTCTGTCGAAGAGGTAGTTGACAGAATAATGTCTGGTTCGCTGACCGCGGCAGAACCGATTGTTATACAACAACTGACATCAGATAAAGATCTGATCAGACCGATCAAGCGGGTGTTGATCCATGCCCGGGGTTGCACGGCGGTGAAACTGGTCAGCAAGGCAATTGAGTTCGGTCATGAGGTTGTACTGGTCCAGTCTGATCCGGATATGGATTCGGTACCGGCGGACCTGATTCGCGATGATCCAAAACATGCGCTGGTCTCCCTGGGCGGCAATACTTCAGATGAGAGTTATCTGAATGCATTAAGTGTATTGAGTATTGCTGAGGCTCAGAAAGTCGACTCTCTACACCCTGGCATTGGCTTTTTGTCTGAGGATCCCAATTTTGCGAATCTGGTACGTAAGCACGGTATCAACTTTATTGGCCCGCGGGTGGTTAGCATGGAAACCATGGGCAATAAGTCCAACGCTATTAACACCACGATGAATAACGACGTCCCGGTTGTTCCAGGGAGTCACGGTATTGTGGAAACAGCTGAGCGGGCTGCCGAGATTGCCCATCAAATTGGTTATCCGGTGTTGTTAAAAGCCGTTCATGGTGGTGGTGGGAAAGGAATCCAGGCTGTGTCAAAGCCGGAACAGCTTCACAACCTCTACCATCAGGTCAGCATGGTCGCCAAAAGCGCATTTGGAAATGGTGACCTCTATATTGAAAAATACGTGACTTCTCTGCGGCACATTGAGGCGCAGATCCTCCGGGATGTTGAAGGCTCAACTCACGTAATCGGTCTTCGGGATTGTAGCGTTCAACGCAACAACCAGAAACTCATGGAAGAGTCGGGCTCGACCATGTTACCCGCCAAACTCAGGAAACAGGTTCTGGAATACGCCAGACGTATCGCTGACGCCGTGGATTATACGGGCGCAGGTACGGTGGAGTTCATATACGACGTGCCTAACGACGCTGTCTATTTTATGGAGATGAATACCCGATTACAGGTCGAGCATCCGGTGACAGAAATGGTGACTGGCGTTGATATCGTCAGACAGCAGTTTGAAATTGCCTCCGGCGCTTCGATCAAGAAATTGAAGTATCCGGAAAAAGGATATGCGCTTGAAGTGCGGGTCAATGCTGAAAAAGCGGTATTGAATGCTGATGGCGAAGTCTCTTTTGTTCCTACCCCAGGTGAAATCACTCATTGCGAGTTGCCCGAGGCCCGGGATGTTCGACTGATTTCCATGGCCGCATCCGGCAAGGTGGTGTCACCCTTCTATGACAGCCTGATCGTGCAGATAATTTGTCATGGTAAGGATCGAGCGGACACCATCAACAAAATGTACGACTATCTAAACAGCGTCACGATTCACGGTATTAGCACCAATATCTGTTTGATCAAGAGAATACTGAAGGATGAACAATTTCTGGGCGGAGTCTACGACACGGGCTATCTGCCGGACTTTTTGTCTCGCATTGATGCGCAGGAACTGATTGATGAAATCGAAAAAGCCTCAGGCACTGCTGGCACGGATCTTGATCTTGAAATGTTAAAAATTGAAGGCAGCGATGAGCTTAAGGTGCTTTCTCCTTCCACCGGCGTTTTTTATCGGACGCCGTCTCCTTCAGAGCCTGAGTACGTCAACATTGGTGATATTGTCACCACCGATGATGTGTTATGCCAGCTTGAGGCAATGAAAATGTTCACCCCCGTTAATCTCAATACATTTTCCGGTGAACAGGGAGAGGTGTATTTGTCTTCCCAGAAATATGAGATAACCCGAATAAATCTGACTTCAGGCCAACAGGTTAACGAAGGCGACCTGTTGTTTGTGATTAAACCGCTGATGAGTGAGGAAATCGCGGCCTAAGTGGACAGTCACTCATAAAGTTCAACCACCCCTTTGGTTATGTAAACCAATCCGATCACAACAATGACGTATCGGCCGACTGATTTGAACTGTCGGTCATCAATACGTTCGATCACAAACTTGCCAATCCAGTTTCCCGCGAGCGCCGCGCCTACGACAGCCAGGAAAATCCAGGCAGGCAGTTCCGAACCGGCAGCGCCGAGCAGCACAGCGTAATAAGCCAGTTTGATGATATGCCCCAGGGTTTGCGTTACTGCCTTGGTGCCAAGAATTTCGTGTCGGGTGAGACTGCTCTGAACGTAGAAAATATCGAGCACCGGGCCCGAGGCACCTGCCAGCATCTGGGCGACCGTGACGACAATGCCGGATAAAAAAGCGATTGGTGCCTTCTCCATGTCCAGGTTAATACGCTTTGGCAGGACCAGCGTAATCAGCGGGAATGATCCAATAAGAATAAATACCAGGCCGATGTCAGGGACGAACACGGTTGCGCTGAAGACCCCCAATACAAGCAAGGCGCCAAAGGTATAAGGCAGGAGTACCGCCAGGCGAATATGCGATCGATACAGCCAGACTCTTGAGCCGTTTGAAAATGCCTGGGCGACGCCATGAAGGACCATTGCCGCCGGTACACTCAGTAAGAATCCGAATACACCCATGAGGATCATGCCGCCCGCCATGCTCAGCACGCCTGAGACAATACTTGTGGCCAGTGTTGCCAGGATCAGAATCAGGTAGATCATGCGGGCGGTCCATGAATGGGTGGCGGTTTGAAGAGTGTGTGCGGGCTGGATTATTCGGGGATTCAATAGGTGAGAAAAGAGAATAGTTGGAATAGAATATTCCACCAAACGGAATAAGTGCCAGCCATGATAGAGAACCTTGAGACCCTGCTTGCGCTGTCCCGCGCCGGTACGATGATGGAGGCCAGTACCGATCTTCGTGTTTCCCAGTCCGCGGTGAGTAAGAGGATAGCGACGCTGGAAAAATACTATGATCGAAAACTGGTGCAGAAAAAGGGACGCCGGGTAGAGCTGACCCAGCACGGGCAACGACTGGTGGACAAGATCTCCCCGATTCTGTCGGAGCTCCGCGACATGTTCATTGATGACGTCACTGGCGGTCGAGGTGAGATCATCATCGGTGTCTCGGATGCCATTTTGTCGTCATGGGGGCCTTCGGTTTTCCACCGGATCAAGCAACAGATGCCTGAGGTCAGCTTCGTCTTTCATACCTATCGAACACCGGTAGTGCTGGACAGGATCCGTTCCGGAGAGTTCATGGTGGGAGTTTGTACTGGCTCGGACAGACTGGATACGGACCTGCAGTCTGAAGTGTTAACACAGGAGTCCATGGTGATCATTCCCTCTGGCTGTCAGAAAATGAAATTTCCAATATCGGGTGAACTCGGTGTTATCACCATTGAAGATTATTCCGGGGCCTGGCGTTCATTCAAAGATGAGGTGCAGAGATTGAGAATCGTCAGAGAGGTTTCGCTGGAGTCTTTTTTCAGCGTTGCGCAAATGGCAATTGCCGGATTTGGTCATGGGCTGGTGCCTATCGGTGTGGCTAGAACCCTGAATGTCGATCACTCCGTGCTGATCAATCTCGGCGATCTTGGGCTTCGTCGTCCCGTGAGGTTCGTAGCCAGGAAGTCTACCTATGCCTTGCCGGTTGTTGCGACATTTTTTAAAGCCCTGTCCGAAGATTTCGAGACGAATGGCGAGCTCAACTGAACCGGTAGGCGTCAGGTTTCCTCATCGTCAAGCGAGACCAGGGATAAACCCTGCAAGCTCTTATCCTGCGGTACTTCTTCGACGACAGGTTCTGCTTCAGGAGGTGGCTCGCCTGCCGCTGCCGCTGCCGCAGTTTTCGCAGCGAGTTCCTCTTCCTTCTTCTTTTTGGCGGCGGGATTGCTGTCCAGGGTGATGCGCAAACGCAAATTGTTCTTGGAGTCTGCATTCTTGAGTGCTTCCTCCAGGGTTATCTTGCCCTGTTTGAATAACTTAAAGAGCGCCATGTCGAAAGTTTGCATTCCCTGCTCACCAGACTTCTCCATCAGTTCCTTGAGTTCCGAAACCGCACCTTTGGCGATAAGGTCTGCAGCCCTGGGTGTGCCTAACAATATTTCAATGGCGGCACAACGCTTGCCATCAATTGTCGGAATCAGTCGCTGCGAGACAATGCCCCGCATATTAAGTGAGAGGTCAGCAAGAAGCTGGCTGTGTCGTTCCTCAGGGAAAAAGTTGATGATTCGGTCCATGGCCTGATTGGCGTTGTTAGCGTGTAGTGTGGACAAGCATAGATGGCCGGTTTCTGCGAATGCCAGCGCATGTTCCATGGTCTCCTGATGGCGAATTTCCCCGATCAGAATGACATCCGGTGCCTGCCGCAGTGTATTGGCCAGGGCATCCTCCCAGGAATCAGTATCGGCTCCGACTTCTCGCTGATTGACAATGCAGCCTTTATGCGGGTGGGTAAATTCGACCGGGTCCTCAATGGTAATGATATGCCCTTTGGACTTCTGGTTCCGATAGTCGATCAGGGCAGCGAGGGAAGTCGATTTACCTGAGCCAGTGCCGCCAACAAACAGGACCAGTCCCAGTTTGGACATAATCAGCTTTGGCAAAACGGGTGGTAAACCCAGCTCCTTGTAGTTGGGCAGGGAGTCACCCAGGCGACGGATAACCATGGAAACTTCGTTGCGCTGCTTGAAGATATTCACACGGAAGCGACCCAGACCCTTGCGAGAGATCGCCAGATTCATCTCGGGGCTTTTTGCGAAGGTTGCGCACTGTTCCTCCGTCATCACACTATCAGCGATCAGCGCGACCTCACCTGGTTTCATCGGCACGTCGGACAATTTATTCAAGGTACCGTAAAATTTTGCACTGGGCGGTGCCCCGGTACTGTAGTAGAGGTCAGATCCTTCCTTGTCAACGAGAATTTTTAGGCATTCTTCAAATTCTGGTTCCGGCATACGAATTCCATTTGATTAGGCAAGCTTCAGGTCATTTAGGATAATACTGATGCGCGAAGATGGCTACCATCAATCTCGCGCTTAAATTCAGCATCCGCCTCAAGCCTGATATTCGAATACCTCACCACCATCGCCGCTGAGACTGAGGTGGTTTTCCGTTGCGGCCTCGGTAAATCCGATCTGTCGCGCGGCGATACCAAAGCTCCCGGCGATGTCTACTACTTCGCGGACCCGCGGTCCCGGCACATAAATTTCCATGCGATGTCCCATGTTGAATACCTTGTACATCTCCTGCCACGCTGTACCAGAGGCCGCCTGAATGGCAGAAAAGACGGGTGGGAGTGTGAACAGGTCATGTTTGACGTAGTGCACCCCACGGCCAAATTTGAGACATTTAGTCTGTGCACCACCGGAACAGTGAATCAGGCCCCTGACCTCCCCTGGCATCACTTCAAGGAGTTTATAGATGACCGGCGCATAGCTTCGAGTCGGGCTAAGCAGCGCCTCACCCACTGACAGGGCTGACCGGGGCAAGCTGTCGTGAAGTTTGTAGGGACCACAGTAAACAAGCTCGTTATCGATATTGGCGTCAAAGCTTTCCGGGTACTTTTCACCATAGTAGGGTGCCAGCAGATCATGCCGTGCACTTGTGAGCCCGTTGCTGCCGATGCCACTGTTTTCCTTGTCCTCATAAGTTGCCTGTCCGATTGACGACAGTCCGACGATAGCCAGGTCACCGGTGATGTCGTTGCGGATAACGTCGTTCTTCCTCATCACTGAAACAGCGCAGGAATCTACCACGACGCTGCCGGTTAAATCCCCGACGTCGGCTGTTTCACCGCCGCCGGAGTAGATCTTGACGCCATGATCGCGGAGTTGGGCAATGAATTCTTCGCTCCCCTCAATTAATGCTGACACCACTTCGCCCGGACAATTCAGGGCATTGCGGTTGATGGTATTGGAAATCAGGATTCGACCATTGACGCCCACGCACAACAGGTCATCCAGGTTCATCACGATGCTGTCCTGGGCGATTCCGTTGAACACGGATGCGTCTCCGGTTTCCTTATAGTGCAGGTAAGCGATAACAGACTTCGTGCCACTGCCGTCTGCATGGATAACATTGCAGTTTTCAGGGTCTCCGCCCAGGAAATCCTCGGTAATCTTACAGAAAGCACCTGGAAATACCCCGGCATCCAGATGGTCCACGACGCGATGAACCTCGTTTTTATCGGTGCTGACACCGCGGGATTGATACCGGTCGGCGGTGCTGCCGGAAACCAGGTATCCCGAGCGGTCTCGTGCCTTGATAAGGCCTTTGAACTCGAGTTGCCGGAAAGCCTTGGCAACTGTATTGGCGGCGATCTTGTTTTCGTGCGCGAGCTTGCGGATGCTGGGCAGCTTGTCACCCTGGTTCAAATCCCCGGTATTGATCGCGAAGTGGATGGAGTCAACGATTTGCTGGAAAACCGCTTTAGGGGATTTCTCATCGATATTGATTTGCATGCGTATGCCCGATTAGCCGACTTTTGTAGTACAGGAATGATACAGATTATGAGCTGGAAGCGACAGCCCTGTGTTAGCGTAATGGCAGTGCCGGGTCGCGATTAATCCCCTATAATGCGCGCTCCTTAAAGTGCGCCGGACTGCAAAAAAACATGGTGGTGATTGTTGATTATGACGCTGGAAATGTTCGCAGCGTCCAGCGTGCCTGCAGCCATGTGGGCCTGGACGCCACAATTACGTCAGACCCGGAACAGGTCCTCGCAGCAGACAAGGTGATTTTCCCCGGAGTTGGCTCTGCCGCAAGTGCGGTGGGCACATTGCGTGAAAGAGGTCTCGATGAGGCGCTGAAAGCGTTTTACGCCAAAGGGAATCCACTGCTTGGAATCTGTCTTGGTCTGCAGATCGCACTGGAGCACACGCAGGAAGGTAATGAGCAATGCCTGGGCCTCATTGAGGGGGCATGTTTACGATTCGACCCTAAAGACAAGCTGATGAAGGTGCCGCATATCGGCTGGAATCAGGTGACATTAGTGGCCGATCATCCGCTGCTGAAACAGGTTCAAAGTGGTGATGAATTCTATTTTGTACACAGTTACTACGCCTGCCCTGGAAATCCGGCGGAAGTATTCGGCACGACAGATTATGGCGGCGTTGAATTCGCCAGTGCCATCGGCAAGGACAATTTTTTTGCGACTCAGTTTCATCTGGAAAAAAGCGGAGAATTTGGTCTAAAGCTGCTGTCGGAATTCGTAACGTGGCAGGGCGGATCATGCTGAGTAAAAGAATCATTGCCTGCCTGGATGTTCGCGACGGCAAGCTGGCAAAAAGTGTCAAGTTTGTGGAGACCAGAGATATTGGTGATCCGATCGCCAAAGCAAAGGAGTACTACGATGATGGCCTGGATGAGCTCGTATTTTACGACATCACCGCATCCAGTGAAAAACGGGACATCATGCTCGATGTCGTCAACCAGGTTGCTGAACAGATCTACATTCCCTTTTCAGTTGGCGGTGGAATTCGAACCGTAGATGACGCGAGCCGCTTGTTGTGGGCAGGTGCAGAAAAGATCAATGTAAACTCAGCGGCGGTGCAAAAGCCGGAACTCATTGCTGAGTGCGCGCATTCAATTGGTACACAAAATACTGTGCTTTCCATGGATATTCTCAAGCGTCAGGTGTGTCCGCAGTTCCCATCCGGATATGAAGTTGTGATCAACGGTGGTCGTACAGCAACCGGCCTTGATGCACTGGAGTGGGCGTTAAAGGGCGAGATGCTGGGTGCGGGTGAACTCGTGGTGAACTCCATTGATGCTGACGGAACCCGTGAAGGATATGAGCTAACTCTGACTCGGCTCATTGCAGAGGCGGTATCAATCCCCGTTATTGCATCGGGTGGCGCGGGTAAACCAGAACATCTGTACGAGGTATTGACCGAAGGTAAAGCCGACGCGGCGTTGATTGCGTCAATGGTTCACTTTGGCGAATACACAGTGAGCGGTATAAAACGGTGGCTACACGAGAAGGGTGTCAAGGTTCGACTACGCTACTGAAAAAAAGGGAGGGATCGGTATGAATGAACTGCAGGACGAACGAATAAACGATCTCGAATCCAGACTTTCATTTCAAGATGATGTTATCCAGAAGCTTGACGAAGCGCTTGCGAGCCAACAGCAGCAACTTATGCAGATGAATCGTCAGATAAGGGTACTCATGGAGCAAATTGAGATGATGGATAAAGGTTTAGAAGGTGATGAAGAACCACCTCCACACTACTAACGAGTAAACTCAAGGATCAGCATGAAAGCGGTAATTATAGACGAGAAGAAAAATCTCCATTGGCAGGAATTCGAAACACCGGTTTGCACTGCTGGACAGGTGCTGATTAAAATTCATGCGACGGCCATCAACCGGGCGGATCTCGCCCAGCGTCAGGGATTTTACCCACCTCCACCTGGAGCCAGTCCGGTCATGGGACTGGAATGCTCCGGAGAAGTCACGGCCCTGGGAGGCGACACTTCAAAATTCAAAATTGGTGATCGCGTTTGTGCGCTGTTGTCGGGTGGGGGTTATGCGCAGTACGCTGCAGTGGATGAGGGTAGCGTGTTACCGATCCCCCGCGGTAATTCTTTCGTGCATGGCGCCTGTTTGCCGGAGGTATTCGCGACTGCCTGGCTGAACCTGTTTATGGAGGCCGGATTACAGCCTGGTGAAAAAGTAATACTGCATGCAGGTGCGAGCGGTGTCGGCACCGCGGCTATCCAGTTGTGTCGCAGTTTTGGTTCGCCCTGTTTCGTTACGGCTGGCAGCGAGGCCAAGGTGGATACCTGCGTCGAGCTTGGCGCAGAAACCGGCAGCAATCGCCATGACGGATCGTTTCTTGCCAAAGCCCTCGACTTCGCCGGAGACAGCGGTATTGATGTAATCCTCGATCCTGTCGGAGGAGCATATCTTGAAGACAATCTGAAGCTGCTGGGATTGAATGGCCGCCTGGTGCTGATTGGATTGATGGGCGGTGCCACGACAGAGATCAACCTGGGCATAATGATGATGAAGCGACTGAGGGTAATCGGCTCGACGTTAAGGGCAAGGCCACTTGCCGAGAAGGCTGAGATAATGCGTCAGTTACAAACGCTTGTCTGGCCAAAAATCGAGAGCGGAGAAATCAGACCCATTGTTGACACCGTAATGCCGATCGAGGAGATTGAGGCCGCACACGCGTTGGTTGCGTCGGATAAAACGATAGGCAAGGTAGTACTATCCATCAGTGCGTAACCGATCACACCTGCTCTTGCTGAATGTGCTGCAGCCAAAAAAACCCGCTGTGTCGGCGGGTTTTTCTGGTTTACAAGAAAGTGACGTGAATGCCGCTAAATCTCGGCTACGTCTTCTGCTTGAAAGCCTTTGTCAGTCTCAGAAATATCGAACTCAACTCGAGCCCCCTGTTTCAAGGTGCGGTAGCCTTCACCTCGAATAGAACGAAAGTGAACAAAGACATCTTCTCCCTCTTCTCGTTCGATAAACCCAAAACCCTTGGCGTCGTTGAACCATTTGACGGTTCCGGACTGTCTCTCAGACATACCAATAACCTCTTCTTTTTATTGCAGCCCCGTGGTCGGTGTACAACCGAGAACGTAACAGCATTAAGACATACTGGATAAAACGTGTCCAAAGGTTTTTTTTAGGCTTTATTGCGGTGCAATACAGCTAAAACCAGGTGACCGACAGAGGAGTCTGGTTAGAGACTCGCAATACGTGATTTCTGTTCAACGAGTTTTTCGATGGCGGAAGCTAACGCATCAACTTTTTCTCTCTCTTTCTCGACCACTTCGGCTGGCGCCTTCGCGACGAAGTTCTGGTTGTTGATCTTGCCGTCCGCACGATCTCGTTCTCTTTCTTTTCTGATGATTTCCTTGTCCAGCCGTGCCAGTTCAGCTGCTTTATCGATCAAACCCGCCATGGGCACGAGCACCTGCATATTGCCCACAAGATAAGTAGAAGAAATTGGCAGGACTTCGTTGTCGTCGGTCAGCTTAAGTTCTTCAGGGTTGATCAGGAAAGTCAGCAGGTCGCGATTCTCTTCCAGACGCACGCGGTCAGAGGCGTCCGTATGGTGGAAAAGTACGGGAATCGGTTTTGCCAGTGAGATGTCCATCTCGCCGCGAATATTGCGTGTTGCGGTAACGACCTGCTTGAGCCACGCGACGTCTGCCAGAGAATTTTCGTCTACCAGTTGGTCATTCCGCTCAGGATAGGGCTGCAGCATGATAGTGCTGTTGCTACCCCGAATACTGACCGGAAGCTGCTGCCAGATTTCTTCTGTGATGAATGGCAGGAATGGATGGCTAAGGCGCAGAATTGACTCCAGCATGCTAAGCAAAGTGTAGCGTGTACCTGCCTGTATTTGTGATGACGCGGTCTCTGAGCTGAGTAATGGTTTGCTCAGTTCAACGTACCAGTCACAGAACTCGTCCCAGACAAATTCGTATATGGCTTTTGCGGCCAGGTCGTACCGATTGGTTTCCATCGCCAGATTGACCGCGTCAGTTGTTTTCTGGAACTCGGTTAGTATCCATCGATCCACAACAGAAGTTTTGCGTTCGGCCTCGTGGTCGAAGTTTTCGGTGTTCATAAACACGAAGTTCGCGGCATTCCATAGTTTGTTACAAAAATTCCGATAGCCCTCGACTCGACTCATATCGAAGCGGATGGTTCGCGCGCTGGAGGCAATGGAGTAGAACGTGAAGCGCAGCGGGTCGGTTCCGTAGGCCCTGATGCCCTCTGGAAATTCCTTGCGGGTAGCCTTTTCGATACGTTTGGCCATCCTCGGCTGCATCAGGTTCTCGGTTCGTTTTCGTACCAGTTCATCGATGGAGACGCCATCGATTATGTCCATAGGGTCAAGACCGTTACCCTTGGACTTGGACATTTTCTGTCCCTCGGCGTCGGTGATCAGACCATGTATGTAAACCTTCTTAAAAGGTACTTCACCCACAAATTTCAGGGTCATCATAATCATCTTGGAAACCCAGATGCTGATGATGTCATATCCGGTGACCATCAAATCCGTCGAATGAAAAGTCCGCAGCTCAACCGTATCGTCGGGCCAGCCCAGCGTCGAGAACGTCCACAATGCAGAGGAGAACCAGGTGTCGAGGACATCTTCGTCCTGTGTGAGGGTCAGATCCGGGTCAAGTTTGTTCTGTTCACGTGCTTCCTGCTCGCTTCTGCCAACATAGACATTGCCATCATTGTCATACCAGGCGGGAATCCGGTGTCCCCACCATTGTTGGCGGCTGATGCACCAGTCCTTGATGTCCCGCATCCAGGCAAAGTAAATATTCTCCGCCTGCTTCGGAATAAATTCGATCTCGCCGTCTTCGACTGCCTTTATTGCAGGGTCCGCAAGCGGCCCGACCTTCACAAACCATTGATCGCTGAGATAGGGCTCTACCGGTACGCCTGACCTTTCTCCTCGCGGTATCACCAGCTTGTGATCTTCGATCTGATCAAGCAAACCCAGCGCTTCGATATCACTGACCACAGCAGTTCTGGCCTCGTATCGATCCATGCCGCGGTACTTAGCGGGGACATCATCGTTAAGGCTGGCGTCGTCATTGAAGATGTTAGTAAGCGCCAGGTCGTGCCGGTTACCGACGTCATAGTCGTTGAAATCGTGCGCCGGGGTGATTTTCACACACCCTGAGCCAAATTCCGGGTCCACATAGTGATCTGCAATGATCGGGATGGTACGTCCGGTCAGCGGCAGTTGAACTGTTTTACCCACGAGCGCCCGGTAGCGATCGTCATCTGGATGCACGGCCACCGCGGAGTCACCTAACAAGGTTTCGGGCCTGGTGGTGGCAACCACCAGGAACTCGTCAGGGCTGTCGGTCAGTGGGTAACGAAAGTGCCAAAGGTGCCCGTTTTCTTCCTCTGATTCGACTTCCAGGTCGGAGATTGAGCTTTTTAACACCGGGTCCCAGTTCACCAGGCGTTTACCGCGATAGATCAATCCTTCTTCATGCAGACGCACGAATACTTCCAAGACCGCCCGGGAAAGGCCTTCATCCAGTGTGAAGCGCTCCGTATCCCAGTGCAGAGAAGCTCCCAGCCTGCGTAATTGTTTCGAGATGGTACCGCCTGAGTGTTCTTTCCAGTCCCAGACTTTTTCCAGAAATTTTTCACGACCCAGATCAGTTGGCTTGATGCCCTCGGCGGCGAGTTGTTCCGTCACAATCAGCTGGGTTGCAATGCCCGCGTGGTCTGTGCCCATCTGCCACAAGGTGTTGTCACCTTTCATACGATGGAAGCGAATCATGGAGTCCACAAGGCTGTGCTGAAAAGCATGCCCCATGTGCAGGGTGCCTGTCACATTGGGTGGCGGAATGGCGATGGAAAAGGGGGTGCCGTTGCCGGTCGGAGCGAAATAACCTGCTTCCTCCCATTTTTTATACCAGAACTGTTCAATGTCCTGTGCTTGATACTTCTTCATCGCATGCTATTTCGAATTAGGGAGTTGAGACAAAAAAGCGCGATTATACACGCAAAGACGGGGCAGGCACGTAAGCGCGACACACACTGCAGCGCAGCCTCAGCTGTCTTCGACAGGGTCGTTTCCAGCAGCGCCAACATCCAGGTCATCCAGTATCGAGTGTAGCTGGGTAGTCAGTTCCTGGCGCAGTCTGTCGATGATTTCAATGGAATATTCTTCCACCAGGTCATTGACGATCCGGTCTGCCCCCGTCCTGAAATCGTCAGCACTTTGCGTTGCCTCGCTGAGGGTGGAACCAAACAGGTCTCGGGTATCGGGATCATATTCCGGGCCGTGAACACGTGACTCCGTCTGTTTTTTAGCGATACCGGTGCTCATGGACCTTGGTCGAGGCGGTGCCTTCAGCGGCAAAGACTCGTCAAAAACCAGTTCGTTGATGAGAGGTATCTGTTTGTGTTTCGGTTTTGAAGAGGCCTTGTCTTCGTCATCCATGCTGCTGTTTCACCGCAGTTTTCATTTCATGATAATCCAGGTGGTAGCCGCGTGCCTTATAAAATCGATAGTTGGCACGTGCGCTATCCCGATGCTGTTCACCTTTAGGGACAATTTCCGCCACCCGCTCGAAGCGGCTGAAAAAATCGGGCACAGTCCCGGACAGGTTAATCAGTACATCCTGATGCGCTTCGGGTTCGTGGTCATGCCCTATTTTAATGGGCGCCGAATCAGCTTCAGCTTGCAGCCCGTGTGGGATGAAGCGGTGTGTCCTGAAACTCCAGAGTAATTCATCGAGTTCCTTCGACTGGTGCTCAGAGTCTGTGTGGATATAGATTTGCCTGCCCTGCCGGTAGGCTTTATCAATCAAACGACAGGTAAATAAAAGCGGAGCCTCATCGCTATCAATCTGGTAGAAGTCAATTTTAGTCATAAAATACAGGGATTCTCGATCGATTTAGTCGGGTCACGCTGCAGGTTCACGTGCCCGGTCATTGAGGTATTGCGTCAACAAAGTGACCGGTCGGCCGGTCGCGCCTTTGTTTGTACCGGCCCATTTATAGGCCGTGCCGGCGATATCAAGGTGAGCCCAGCGATATTTTTTTGTAAAGCGCGCCAGAAAACAGGCAGCAGTAATACTACCGGCTGCCGGACCGCCAATGTTCTGCATGTCGGCAAATGCACTGTTGATCTGGGTCTGGTACTCCTCCCATATGGGCATTCTCCAGGCTCGATCATGAGTATCTTCACCGGCTGCCAGCAACTGGTTGGCAACCGTATCATCGTTAGCGAACAGTCCAATAGCGTGGGTGCCCAGGGCCACGACGCAGGCGCCGGTCAGGGTTGCAACATCAATGACCGACGCGGGATTGAATTTGTCGATATAAGTGAGCGCGTCACAGAGCACCAGGCGTCCTTCTGCATCGGTATTCAGGATTTCGACTGTCTGGCCTGACATGGTCTTGACGATATCACCTGGTCGGCTGGCCTTGCCCGAAGGCATATTTTCTGCAGCGGCGATAACACCGACGACATTCATCGGCAACTTCTGCTCGGCAATGGCTTTCATGGTGCCGTAGACGCTGGCGGCACCACACATGTCATAGATCATTTCATACATCGTGCCGCCGGGCTTCAGGCTGATACCGCCAGTATCAAAGGTAATACCCTTACCGACGATCACATGTGGTTTGTCTTTTGCACCAGCACCTTTGTGCTGCATGATGATCAGCTTGGCTGGCTCATCGCTGCCCTGGCTGACGGACAGAAAAGCACCCATGCCAAGCTTTTTCATGTGGCTCTCTTCAAGCACGGTTGTTGTGATCGAGGAATAGTCTTTGGCTAGCTTTTTGGCGGCTTCAGCGAGATAAGTCGGGGTACAAATATTAGCAGGAGCGTTGGCGACATTCTTGGCGGCGGCAATGCCGAGTGTCAGTGCGGTCGCAGCGACGATCGCCAGATTCACAGTCTCTGCATCATTCTTGTCTTCAAGCTGGAAATCGACACTTTCGTTTTTCGGTCTGGACTTCGAATCGTCTCCATTGGTGCCCTTCATTTCATCAAAGCTGTAAACACCAGCCTCGAAGTATTCAATGCTGCGCTCGGTCTTCCAGGCAAGGTCTTTGTTGCCGGCACTGGCCTCCAGCAGGCAAACCAGCGAGTGCTTTGCGGGTATCTGTTTCAGTTGCGCAATGGTTGCCCTGATAACAGCAACAAACCGTGAGGCATCGGCAGTTTCCTCGTTTCCCAGACCTACCAGTAACACTCTGGGAGCGCTAATATTCGGAACGTCGTGGAGCAGTAGTGTCTGGCCGACTTTGCCCTGGATATCACCGCGTTTGAGGATTTTGCGAATATGTCCCTTGCTCGCTTTGTCGATCCTGGTGGCAGAGGCTGTGAGATGATTGTTTTCGTAAAGACCAATCACAACGCATTGGGTTCTTGTTTTGGTGGGATCACCGGCTTTTGTGCCGTACTCCATGCGAACTCCTGAGGACTTAATCGTTTGCGAGAGGGATAATATAACTGTTCTATCGCCAGTGGTCACACCCGGGGCGTGTATTCGTTCCCGCAATCCGGGTCGAGCCGTGCCTCACCGTGCTATGGTATTAATCGTGCAGGTAAATCCGATTTGATTCTATTCAGGTATTTTTCCCGGGAAGTCCTGGTAACTTTGTTGTCGGTCACTGGTATCGTGCTGGTGATTTCACTCGGCTGGCGCTTTAGCGGCTATCTGAATGAAGCAGCCAATGGCGGCTTCAGCAAGGATATCCTGTTCCTGCTGATCACCTACCGGGTGCCAAAGTTTCTCGAGCTTATTATTCCCATCAGCTTCTTTCTCTCCACCATGCTTGTCTACGGCCGATTTCACGTTGACAGTGAAATGGTTGTTCTTCAGGCCTGTGGCCTGGGGCCGTCGCGGCTGATCGGCATCACCATGGGCCTCAGCCTCTTTGTGATGGTGTTGACCGGTGTGGTCTCACTCTGGCTGAAACCTGCAGGAGAAACCCGTGTTGAGGAATTGTTCGCCGGGCAGCGAATCCTCACGGAATTCGATACCCTCGCCCCGGGCAGGTTTCAGACACTGCGATCCGGCAAGCGAGTCACCTATGCAGAGGATTTCAGCGGTCGAGGCGCACTTTCCAGGGTTTTCATTAATGAATACAAGGAAACCAATTTTTACGGCCCAAAAGATGTCATCACGGTGGTTTCGGAAACAGGGAAAACCCAGCTGGATGAAAATGGCAATCGTTTCCTGGTGCTGAAAGATGGCTACCGGTATAGCGGCCAACCGGGAGAAAAAGACTATCAGGTCGTGCAGTATGAGGAATACGGGCAGCTGATCGAAAAGGAGGTGGCCGCCAAGCGAGAACCACAAAGGAGTGCGAAAGGAACGCTCGAATTGCTTGGCAGTCAGGACAGCAAGGATCTGGCGGAAATTCAGTGGCGTATTTCCGTGATCCTGATGATTCCTGTCATCGCGCTCATGGCGATCCCGCTCAGCAAGGTAAACCCACGTCAGGGTCGGTTCTCTCGCCTCATCCCCGGGATGATATTGTGTTTCCTCTATGTGATTGCGCTGAGCAGCGCCCGGAACAGTCTTGCACGACAGAATTTGAGTCCTGAGGTGGGGCTGTGGCTGGTACACGTAATTTTCGCTTTGATCACAGTGTCGTTGTTCTGGCTTGATCCCTTTATCAATCGCTTGCGGGACCTCATCGGAGGGAGCGGCGCCAGATGAAACGACTGGATATCTATCTGGGACAAACGGTTGCCACAACCATGGTGCTGGCGGCGATGGGTCTGGTCGGCATGCTGACGATCTTCACGTTTCTGGAACAGATACAGGACATTGACAACAACTATACGATGGTGGCGGTTGGAAAGTTTGTGCTCTACAGCTTACCGCGTATGTTTTACGAGACCATTCCATACTCGGCTTTGATCGGCTGCCTGGCCGGTCTTGGCCTGCTCGCCAACAATAGCGAACTTATCGTCATGCGTGCAGCCGGAGTATCGACCTGGTCAATTGTCTGGAGCACCATGAAACCGGCACTCGTTCTGGTCGCGGTGGGATTGCTGGTGGGTGAACACGTACTGCCGGATTTTGAGCGGGTGGCACGAATAGATCGTGAACGGGCAATCTCTGATGAGAATGAAATCACACCCAGGTTCGGATTCTGGTACCGGGAAGGTCCCGTTTACATGCATTTTGACGAGGTCGGCCAACATGGGGTGCTGCAGGGCGTCAGCCATTTTTATTTCAATGAGAAGTTGGATCGCAAACTAGTCAAGACCCTGTATGCGGACCGCGCGGTATTCCACGAGATTGCGCCGGGTGCGAACTACTGGTTGCTGGAGAAAGTCATTGTTACTGAATTTTCGGAGTCCGCCAGCACCGTCGCAGAATTCCCGAGTTTTCAATGGACCACCAAGCTAACGCCGGAACTGCTGAGCACCGAGATACTGGTTCAACCGGACAAAATGTCCATCAGTGAACTGCGTGAGAAAATTCGATACATGACCGGCGAGGGCCTGAACAGCGGGAAATTTGAGCTGGGCTTCTGGGGTAAGCTTTTTCAGCCACTGGCAACCGTCGGGCTGGTTTTCGTTGCCATCTCCTTCGTATTCGGTCCGCTGCGTGAAGCCACCATGGGAATGCGCGTGGTCACGGGCCTCATTATCGGCATCACCTTCAAGTTTGTGCAGGATCTTTTATCTCCTGCAAGCCTGGTTTTTGGTTTCCCACCGATTATCGCCACGCTGATTCCGATCGGCGCCTGTTTTGTTGCGGGCTTTGTTTTAATGAAGAGAGCGGGTTAGCGCGGGGTCGTAGCGCGGGGTCGGGGTAAAGTGCCGGAGTAAACCCACCACAGTCAACGTTATTTGTTGATTAACGAGGTTTAGCGATGCGGTGAGTGGTTCGGCAGTGCGTCTCATCAACCGTATTGTACACCTGGTAAGACCAACATAGAGAGATTAAGAGTTCATTGGCGAATCGCTCGGGGCGCAAGTCGTCGCGAAAATCAGCTCACAACGGACTGATTCTCGGTTCGGAGAAATACAGGCTACAGTTTGAAGAATTAACAGGTGACCCTCGCGCCCCGAAAGACTCGTGACCAGGGGGTTTACTCCGGCACTTTACTCCGATGGGATGGACCCGCTCCCTACGGCATCAACGTGCCATGATTGAGTTTCGCAAAACAATAAACAGGAGCGAGCCCAATGACAAACACTACTCGAATCGGTATCGATTTGGCAAAGAACATATTTCAACTCTGTCTCTCGGACGCACACGGCGGAGTCATCAAAAACATCAGGCTAAAACGGCCTGATCTACTGCCGTTCATTGCCCAACAATCTCCTTGCGAGATCATCCTGGAAGCCTGTGCAACTTCCAATTACTGGGCAAGGCAATTCTCCGAGTTTGGACATACCGTCAAGTTAATCCATCCGCTCTACGTTCGCCCGTACGTTAAAACCAATAAGAATGATGCAGCAGATGCT
>JAJFKA010000063.1 GCA_021773555.1 Gammaproteobacteria bacterium | reverse complement strand
AATGGCCTTGGTCATGCCACCGTAGCCGTCAATTTCAGCGATCAGTTCCCGTGCCCTGGCTACCATGGACGCGGTCAGAGATTCCATCATGTAGCTACCACCCCAGGGGTCAATCACATCCGTAATCCCGGTTTCTTCCTGAATCACCAGCTGAGTATTTCTTGCGACACGGGCAGCAAACTCAGAAGGTAGGGCGATCGCTTCATCCAGGGCATTGGTGTGCAGTGACTGGGTGCCGCCGAAAACGGCTGCCATGGCTTCGATTGTCGTTCGAATCACGTTGTTATAAGGGTCCTGCTCGGTGAGTGACCAGCCTGAAGTTTGAGAGTGCGTGCGTAACATTTTCGATCGTTCGTTCTGGGGCTCGAATTCCGTAACGATTTCAGACCAGAGCAGTCTTGCTGCCCGCATTTTGGCGATCTCCATATAAAAGTTCATGCCGATTCCCCAGAAAAACGATAGCCGGGGTGCGAACTCATCAATCTTCAGGCCTGCAGCCAGGGCAGTCCTGATGTACTCCTTCCCATCGGCCAGTGTATAGGCGAGTTCCAGCGCGGCATCGGCGCCTGCTTCCTGGATATGGTAGCCGGAAATCGAGACTGTGTTGAAACGTGGCATGTGGGTTGTGCAGTGGGAGATGATGTCACCAATGATGCGCATGGATGGCGCAGGTGGATAAATATAAGTGTTGCGTACAAGGAACTCCTTGAGGATGTCATTTTGGATTGTTCCGGCGAGTTTTTCCTGGGAAACACCCTGTTCCTCCGCGGCAATCACATAACCGGCCAGAATGGGTAACACAGCGCCATTCATGGTCATTGATACAGAAATTTCGTCGAGCGGAATATTGTTGAATAGAATTTTCATATCCTCGACGGAATCAATGGCCACCCCAGCCTTGCCAACGTCGTGAGTTACTCGCTCATGGTCTGAGTCGTAGCCACGATGGGTGGCCAGATCGAACGCGACCGAGATACCCTGACCACCTTCGGAAAGCAACTGTCGATAGAACGCATTAGATTCCTCTGCCGTTGAAAACCCGGCATATTGGCGAATAGTCCATGGTCTGCCTGCGTACATGGTCGCCTGCGGACCACGGATAAACGGGTTCATACCCGGCAGGGTATCGGTGTGTTCAAGATCTTCGATATCAGCATGGGTATAAAGTGGTTTGATGGTGATTTTTTCAGGTGTTTCTTTGTTAAGCGTCTCTACACTGGCGCCTTTCAATGCTTTTGAAGCCAGTGCTGCCCAGTCCTTGAGTTGATTCCGGGAATTGTTTTGTTTCGTCATTTGTGCGATTCCTGATGTTCGTTCAACTCAATAAGTACGCCATCACAAGACCTCGGATGAATAAAAATCACCCGGGTATTGTGTGCCCCGATTTCCGGTGCGGGAGAGAGGAATTGATACCCCTTCGCCTTGAGGTTTGTGATGTCCGCGTCCAGGTCATCAGAGCGAAAGCACAGGTGATGGATGCCGGGACCATACTTATCGAGGTATTTCACCAGCGGTCCCTGCCCATGTAACGGATGCACCAATTCGATACTGGTGCCGTCTACAGGAAAAAATGCCGTTGTCGTACCCGCCTGTTCGACATCTTCGACGCCTTCAAATGTCAGCCCAAAGTCCTCAAGAAATCGCGCAATGGCTTTCTTCAGATCGGGGACGGCAATGGCGACGTGGTCGAGTGCAACGATCATTTGGTGCTCCGCAGAATTAAGTATCTTGAGTAAATTCGAGAAACTGCGCTGTTTGTGTCCTGATCTCGATTTTTTTATCAGCTTCCGAATCCTGGAGAGTGATTTCGTCGGGGATCACCTTGAACACAACCTGGCCTTTTTTAACAATACTTGCATCAGACTCCACCAGGACTTCGTCGATCGTGCCCGAGAAAGTGGCGTAGACCTTATTAAACATCTTCATGACCTCGACGATAAAGAGAGGATCACCCGCATCAAAATGTTGACCGGGTGTGACGAAGGGTTCCCGGCCCGGCGCTTCTCTGGCGTAGAACATACCGCCACTGGGCGCTCTTATTTCGTCGTCTGCTGCAACAGGAGGAGGCGACAGTATTATCTGGCTCTCGCGCTGCACTTGTGGATCTGTTAAACGCTCCGGGATGTGGATCGAGAGATCAGGGTTTACCTTGAGCTCGAAGAATCCGGATTGATGGCCGATGTACGGCAGGATGGACAAAATATCCATCCCCAGTTGATAACCCGCATGGGCAGCGCGCACTTCCTCCGCACTAACTTCCAGACACTTGTGCAGGTCAGGATGCTCAATAAATTGCTGCACGGCCTGCCACTCATTGGATCCAGACTTCTCCTCGAGTGTTGCATAAAACGCAAGTGCGGTTTCCAGCAACTGCTGGTCGTGATCCCAGATAGCATAAAGGGCTGGCTGGCTGGTTCTGTCGTCCATATTCAGGTAGTGATAAAGATTTGCGACTACCTGGATGGGATTGGTTTTCCAGATGATTCCGTGACTGGTGATGCTGAAATGTTGTCTGTTTGTTGCGAGCCACCCGGAAAGATAATGCGGTTGTGCCAGCATTGTATGCAGCACCCTGGCCAACAAGCTGCTCTTTTGCTGCATGATTGCCAGGACCGACGTTTGATAGGCAGGTGTGGAGTCCATTGCAAGGTAGTGTGCCTGCAGTCCTTCGTAGGCTTGAACGATGTTGAGCTTATTCGCCAGCTTCTTTAACTGCCCGACCGCGGTAAGGTAGGGTTGGGAAAAATTGGTCGCTGGTCGAGCTTGCACACCATTGCCAATCAACCAGTTCACGAGACCGTAGTGAAACTCGAGATTGGTACTGAGATTTTCACCGCCAAGATTGGTCTGCCGCAGAATCTCCGCCATTTTGCCGTAGGATTCTCCCCGATTTGCACCCGTGGTGATGAGCAATGCGATGTTGGAATCGTAGGCACCGGCGAGATGGTATTTCATAAAAACGTCAGTGTCCGGGTTACGCAGACAAATACCCTGGTCATCCCGAATTTCTCCTTCGACCGCGTCGGACCAGTGACTGATAATGCCACCGGCGTGAGGTTTCAGCGCATCATCGGTGGCATTCAGACGTACTTCCAGAGATGCGTTTTCACGAATTTTCCGGACAGGGCAAGGCAGTCTGCTGCCGTGAACCGCGAGCAGCACCATCAATTCGACAATTGACTGGACGCTGAAACCGTTCTTGCTGTCGAGGGGGTTAGTAAATTCCAGTGCATAACAAAGTTCAGTAACACGATGCTCTACCTGCACCCTGGTGTTCATCTCCATAAAGTAATGATTATCACGCTCGACGATGCACTCAAATGTCGAGACAGAGTCTAACCCGACGGCAGAACCGAACCGAGCGGCCTCGTTTTCGAGATCGTTCAGGATATCGAGATCTGCCTGTAATGTTCGCGCGGCATCAGGTAGCTCCGCGGCGAGGGCATCGTCAATGGCGGCTTGTAACTCATCGACCGTCACTGAAACTTCCAGCAATTTTTGTTCGTTCATCTGAACGGAACAATCCCGCCCACCCATGGTGATGCACCAGTCGCCGTTACCAACCACCTGGATCTCTTCGTGGCGAACCGTCTCGATGTTGACTTCCGCCAGAACGTTTTTATTGTCGCCTACACCAGTTGCCTTCACTTCCGAGAGAACTTCCAGGAGCATTGACGGAACAGGCGCAACTGCCTGGTCGATTTGTTCGACTGCGGTGCCTTTAAACATATTAGGGGAATTCAGAATCCTCTGGCCCTTGCCACCGCCCCCGCCAATCGCTTTTAAACGAATTCGATTTTGTGGATTCTCTGTGAAAAGCGTGCGTACCTGGTCTGCCAGATTCGTTGACAGTTCTTCCAGTGTAAATAGATCAATGTTCTTTGAGTAAGCTGCATTCAAAATGCTCTCAGCCAGGAGTTCAAGATCCTCAAATTGTGCAACAATTCCGAGTCGGTGTTCAGCAATCAACGATTCCAGTTGTGCTGCATCAGGATATCGTTTAAGGAGCGTCAGGATGGTCACGTTGTCGACACCCGGAGTAACTGAAACACCGGTTGCCAGGGCTGTTCGTTTCGCCAGGTCTTTTCGACCGGCTTCCCTAATTGTGTTCGAGCAGGGACCGATAAAATTGAGGCCGGCGTCCTCCATGGCAGCCACCATATCTTCGTCCTCCGCCATAAATCCATAACCGGCGAAGATTGCGTCGTAGTTGTTGTGACTGGCGATATCGATAATCTCGGCGATGCGTTTACCACGCTCTTCTCCGGTCGCGCCTGTGTAGTCCTGCACCCGGTGCACTCTGGTCGGGTTTATATGTTTGCGCAATTCTGGTGATAAGGCATTGGCGTAAGAGATGGAGTCTTTCTCGGACAGTAAAATTCCATAGTCCGTTATGCCCATCTCCTCGAATACACACATAGCCTCCATTCTGATCGGTCCGCGACAAATAATGAGCGGTTTAATATGGGCGCAAGAAAAGGACCTGACCCATTCGGAGTCAGCCGCTGTCTTACGGCGGTTGGAATGGATTAGTGGATTGCGTAAATACCAGAGATTCGACATTTAGTTAGGCGCCATTAGGTTATTGTTGGCAGTTCAGTGGAACTCACGTTGAACCGCCTCAAATGGGCTGGGCTCATAGTGTGAGAGATGGAATGCCATGTGTTCTGCCAGAACCTGACGCAAATCGACAGGCATCACTATCTGCGAAATCGAGCCAAGGCTAAGGCCTTCCCGCGGATTCATCAATTCTTCTTCGTAGCGTCTCGCCAGCAGCGCTTCCTCGGCAGCCAGCCAGTATTGGACATCGCTTGCGGCACGTGTACTGGCTTCATCTGACTCGAGTCCGGCGTCCAGGTATTCGGTGGTTGCCGCTGATATTTTCATACTTGTCGCGCCCCGAATTGCGCGTAGTTCATCTTTATAGACGAACTCAACACCAGGAGGTCCCATCACTGCGACCCGGGTTGTTGGCAAAGCGATAACGAGATCTGCGCCGGTTGGGTAGTTGTTGTAGGACGCATATGCGCCACCGATGGCATTTCGAATCAGTACCAGGAAACGTGGTGTACGCAGATCGATAATGGCATCGAGCATCGCGCGACCAGCCTGGACGATGCCGCGACTTTCCTGTTCTCTACCAGGCAGAAAGCCCGTGGTATCTTCCATGAAAATGACCGGGATGTTGTACAGATTGCAGAACCGGATAAACCTTGCGTTCTTGTAGGCCGCATCAATATCAATCTGACCAGACCCTACTGCAGAGTTGTTTGCAACAAAGCCCACTACATGACCACCCAGTCTTCCAAAACAGGTGATCGTATTGCGCGCACGGTCCGGCTGGATCTCGAAATAATCACCGTGGTCGGATATCTGCTGAATTATCACGCTGACGTCGAAAGGAGTGTTGTAACCGGTAGGAGAATTAAACGCTTTTGCGAACAACAGGTTTATATCGAGCGTTTTTCGGTCAATTGGGTCTGAAGTAGTCTGATATCTCGCGAACTCCGCGTTATTGCCCGGAAGGTATCGTAGCAGTTCCCGTGCCTTAAGCAGTGCGGTCACTTCATCCTCAACAACGATATCGGTCACACCCGTCTGGCTGTGGACTTTGGGACCACCAAGATCATCGGGTTCGATTTCTTCCCCGAGTACTGACTTGACTACCCCAGCGCCGGTGAGTCCGATAAACGTATTGTTAGGTTGAATAAGGAAGCTACCCTGACGCGGCAGGTAGGAACCACCGCCCGCGTTGAAACCAAACATGCACATGATCGACGGAACTACACCACTGATTTTTCGAAGCGCAGTGAAAGCTTCTGCGTAGCCGTCCAGACCGCCTACACCCGCGGGTACATAAGCACCTGATGAATCGTTAAGACCGATCAGAGGAATTTTTCGTTTCCCTGCCAGTTCGAACAACCGCGCCAACTTTTTCCCGTTAGTAGCATCCATGGATCCTGCGCGCACGGTGAAGTCGTGACCATACAAAGCCACGTCCCGTCCATCAACGTTGATAATCGCCGTGACAAGAGACGCGCCGTCGAGGTCTGGGCCCCAGTTCTGGAAAAGAACCTTCGCTGGCTGTTCGGTGAGCACGCGTATTCTTTCCCAAATGGTCATCCGATTCTTCAGATGCTGCCGCTGTATGTTTTTTAATCCAGCGGAGGTAAAGGGCTTGCTGATTATATCCCTGGCGGCAACGAGGCTTTTTTCGAACAGTTGCAGGTCAGCCATGGCTGGCTCCTGCACTACCGGTTCGAAAGGATTGTCAAGGTGCGGGATGATGTTGTTCATGCAGAAGTCTCGTTTTGGTAGTGCTTAGAATACCAGGCCACGAAATTTCCAATGCCTTCTTTGATCGTTGTGCTCGGTTTGTAGCCGATATCATCGATCAGCGCCTGAACATCCGCAAAGGTGTCCGGGACATCACCAGGCTGCAGAGGTTTGAGATTTTTTTGGGTTGTTTTACCCAGTGTTTCTTCGAGCGTTTCAATATAGTCCATCAGGTCAACCGGATTGTTGTTGCCGATGTTGTAAACCCTCCAGGGAGCCCGGCTGGTGCCTGGGTCGGGATTCATACCGCTCCAATTTTCATTGCCGGTGGCGATATGATCCATCGTTCGAATCACCCCTTCGACGATATCATCCACGTAGGTGAAATCTCGTTTGTGCTTCCCGTAATTAAATACATCGATGGGTTCACCAGCAAGAATTGCTTTGGTGAAAAGGAATAATGCCATATCAGGGCGGCCCCAGGGTCCATAGACTGTGAAGAACCTCAGTCCTGTTGTTGGGAGTCCGAATAAGTTGCTGTAGGAATGCGCCATCAATTCATTGGATTTCTTTGAGGCTGCATATAAAGATAGCGGGTGATCGACATTGTCATTAATGGAGAAAGGCAAAGCCTCATTAGCGCCATAGACTGAGCTCGAGGACGCGTATACCAGATGCTTAACATCGTTGTGCCGGCAGTTCTCCAGGATGTTGAGGAATCCCACGATGTTACTGTCGATGTAGGCGTAAGGGTTTATTGCGGCGTATCTGACGCCAGCCTGTGCGGCCAGGTTGATGACTTTGTCGAATTTTTGTTCTTTGAAAAGCGCCTCAAGGGATTCTCTGTCGGCCAGATCAATCTTCCTGAATTCGAAGTTTGAAGCATTGGGCTGCTTTGCGATTTCAGCGAGCCGTGCTTCTTTTAGCGAGACCGCGTAGTAGTCATTGAGATTATCAATACCAACAACCTCGTCGCCACGTGCCAAGAGGCGACAGCTAGTATGAAAGCCGATGAATCCAGCAGCACCGGTAACAAGAATTTTCATCATTTACTCCTAAAGCCTGCCGTCGACCTGGTCAGCACCCAACAAATGTTTGACCTCGTAGAGGACATGATTTTCGTGGCAAAGCGCGCGTAACTCGTCAATCCCGAGCAACTCAAACTCCGCATGAGGAACTGCAAAGATGATGGCATCGTAGGGTTTAGATTTGAGCTCTTCCAGCAGTTTGATGCCGTACTCGGCTTCTACCGCGCCTGCATCTACAAGCGGATCATATACATCAACGCTGGCACCGAACGAATTCATTTCGTTGACAATATCTATGACCCGTGTGTTGCGTACATCTGGACAGTTTTCCTTGAATGCCAGTCCCAGAATCAACACCTTGGCGTTTGCCACATGGATTCGTTTCTTGATCATCAAACGTACAACCTGAGATACAACATATTCACCCATAGAGTCATTGATGCGCCTGCCGGCAAGAATAATTTGTGGCAGATAGCCGATTTCCTGTGCCTTGTGTGTAAGGTAGTAGGGGTCAACACCTATGCAGTGTCCGCCAACCAATCCGGGTTTAAAGTTCAGGAAATTCCATTTGGTTCCGGCCGCAGCGAGCACTGCTTCTGTATCAATATCCAGCTTGTTGAAAATAATCGCCAGTTCATTGATTAAGGCGATGTTGAGGTCCCGCTGGGTATTCTCAATCACCTTGGCGGCTTCTGCGACTCTGATACTCGGTGCCCGATGTGTGCCGGCCTTGATAATGGTTCTGTAGAGAGAGTCAATAAAATCTGCAACCTCGGGTGTCGATCCGGAGGTAATCTTGGTTATATTCGGCAATCGATGCTCCTTATCACCGGGATTGATCCGTTCCGGACTGTAGCCGACAAACAGGTCCTCGTTAAGGACCAGTCCGGATCCCTGTTCCAGTAATGGAACGCAGACTTCTTCTGTGGCGCCGGGATAGACTGTTGATTCGTAGACAACAATGTCATTTGCCGAAATACACTTTCCAAGCATCGAGGACGCAGCGATCAATGGAGACAGGTCCGGGCGTTTGGTACTGTCAATCGGTGTGGGAACGGTGACAATGTAGAAATTGGCAGCACTCAGGTCTTCAGGGTCACTGGTGAAAGTCAGATTTTTACTCATGCCAAGTTCAGACTTCGATACCTCCTGGGTGAAATCATCCCCTCTTTGAAGTTCCGCGATGCGTCGAACATTGATATCGAATCCGATTGTCTTGATGTTCTTGCCGAATTCAGCAGCGAGCGGTAAGCCCACGTAGCCGAGTCCGATAACGGCAATTCTCACGTCTTCCAATGTCCAGGGGTAAATTGAGCGGCTCATTTAAATCCTTACTAGAGAAATCGGAGCTAAGTGTAACAAATCTAAGTGATTTGGTACTTTGAATTAGGAGAAAAAACTGTTGCACAACGCACGATGTTTCTGGAGGAATCGTGGCTGGGGCGCAGGGGTTAGTAGTCGCTAAAAACGATTCCCGCGACCCGTTCCGAACCGATCATTTCGACCGCGTCTGCCACCTGGGCTTCGGTCACGGTTCCTGCGTCGACTTCGAAGATGACCATATCACTGACGTTTGAGAGAATTTGCACCTCACTGGACAGTTTCATACTGGGTGCATTAACAAATATATATCGGTCCGGATAACGTTTCTTCAGTTCCATAACAATTTCCCGCATCCGCAGTGACTCCAGTGCCTCGGTTCTGGTTTCTGTCACCCGGCCTGATGGGACTATTCGCAATCGGTCGATACCGCTGTCGTGAATCAATACAGATATATCATCCTGATCATTTTCTACAAATTCAATCAATCCCAGCTCATCCTGGGTTGCACAGAGTTCATCCAGAATGCTCCAGTTGGTATCGCAATCGATGACCAGGGACGACCGGGACTTGTCGAAGGCGAAAACCGCGGCGAGGTTAAGCGCCAGGGTACTGGTTTCGCCGTCATCATCGATGGAGCTGACAAGACAGACGAAATTTTCGTATTCAGCCAGCCGAAGCAGCTTGTTCCGAAGGTCGCGGTAAATGTTAAGAATGTTGTGATTCTTCGTTCCCGGGTAGATGATTCGCAGCTCATCTTTTTTCTCCTCGGATAGCTGGGTGGTCGAGTGCATATCACGCACTCGATGAGGGAGCGATCCCGAAGGAACCAGGCCGGGGAACTCAGTCGAAGTCACAAATTACCATCACATGTATTGGAAGGTGATGGCGGTGCCCAGGTACGCGATGAAGCCAACCGTGGTTGAAACAGACAACAGGCGCCAATTTTGGTATCTAGCTCTTTCGCTGGGCAGAACCGCCAGGATGATGCCGGGAAAGATTTCGTCGAGCTGCTCCGCAAACTTAATGCGTGGATCAAAGAACACTGACACGATAATCAGCCCCAACGGAATGATGAG
>JAJFKA010000062.1 GCA_021773555.1 Gammaproteobacteria bacterium | reverse complement strand
TCTCTTCCTCAGGAGAATGGCGAGGTTCCTGTTGCTTCTGCTCGTTGGCGTGTGCGTTGTGGCTACAGCCCACGCAAACACGGGACCCCTTGACAACGTTAACCCAGAAGTCGAGGACGATGTCGCCTCCCAGATGAGTGGATGGGACGACACCAATGACCTGAGCACCATGGAAACACAGGCTTCCGAGGGGCTTGATGAGTCGGAGATGCCCAATGTCGAACAAGACAATGACATCATGAACGAGGCGGCAGAGAGATACGAGTTCAGTTCCCCCTTCAAGAACATCAAACCACTCAAAGTTGGTCGAACGGACGTTTATCCGTTTACATTGGAAGAGGTTCGACAGCTGATTGAGCATGTACGTCCAGACTACAAGAATTACCTGACAGTCCGTTTGTTCACAGGTATGCGTACCGGTGAAGTACATGGTCTCAAGTGGAAACATGTAGATTTCGAACACCGCCAGATTCTGGTTAGAGAGTCTTTTGTCGCTGGAAAGCAAACCACGACAAAGACCGATGGATCAACAAGAGAGATTCAGATGTCGCAGCCAGTGTTCAATGCGCTGAAACAGCAATCAAAAGTCACGTGCGATATGGATTACGTGTTCGCCAACAAGGCTGGTAACCCACTATCCGTTCACAACGTCACAAAACGAATCTGGTATCCCTTGTTAAGGCGTCTTGGCCTACCACTTCGAAGACCCTACCAGACCCGCCATACAGCAGCCACGTTGTGGTTAGCTGCAGGTGAAAATCCAGAGTGGATTGCCCGACAAATGGGCCACAGCACAACTGAGATGCTGTTTCGCATCTATTCCAGGTATGTCCCCAACCTGACACGCCAGGATGGTTCAGCGTTTGAATCACTGCTAAATCGTACGCTGAACAAATAACTCGCACATTCCTTCATCCATAAGCCCTACAGCATGTTCAGCAAAAGCGACTTCTATCCAATGGCTGACCAGTCAACGCTCTCAAGCCACTCTCTCAATGATCTCGTGCTGTGTCCCTACACAACAGTCAGGACATGTTCTGGCCAACAGGTTCGTTTCGTTACGAACGCCATACCCCAGAGACAACACTGCTGTATCAACTGGTGGAGCGCCACTGGCCTGAGTTCAAAGCTATGCTATCGGCACAGGGCAAACAACTGCCTGGTTATGTCGCTCGTGAGTTCGATGACTATCTGAAGTGTGGCCGTCTTGAACATGGGTTCCTGCGAGTTCGCTGTGATGCTTGCCATCACGAGAAGCTTGTAGCATTCAGTTGTAAACGCCGGGGATTCTGCCCATCATGCGGCGCGCGACGGATGGTGGACAGTGCTACTCATCTGGTGGAAGAAGTTTTGCCGAAGCGGCCAATTCGGCAATGGGTGCTTAGTGTTCCTTATCCGCTACGCTACCTGTTCGCTACCAACCCGAAGGTTATGAGCCAGGTGCTCACGATTGTACATCGTGTCATCAGTACATTCTTGATCAAACGTGCCTGCAAGACGGTCAAGTCAGGCGCTCAGAGCGGTGCGGTTACGCTGATTCAACGATTTGGCTCCGCACTTAATTTAAATCCTCACTTCCATATGCTTTACCTGAACGGAGTCTACGATGCCAAAGGTTACTTCTGGCCCGTCAAACCACCGACTTGTGAAGATCTGGATTTTGTTGCCCATACCATTGCCATCCGCGTCTCGCGGTTTCTGGAAAAAGCAGGCTACCTGGTCCGCGATGCAGAGTCCGAGTACCTCAATCTGATGCAGGACGAGGAGGATGCCATGGGTGCGATCGTGGGTGCATCTATCACCTATCGCCTGGCATTCGGTCCCAACGCCGGGCGGAAAGCCCTGACGTTACAGACAGTTCCTGTCAGGACTGAATCGCGTAAAGGCGACGATCTGGTCAGCAAGCAGGCGGGGTTTTCTTTACATGCTGGTATTGCCTGCAAGTCTAATCAGCGTAAGAAGCTCGAGCGTCTGTGCCGGTATATCACTCGGCCAGCGATTGCGGAAAGACGATTGTCCCTGGCCAACAACGGTAATGTCGTCATCGCGTTGAAGACGCCGTACGACGATGGCACTACTCATGTAGTACTCAGCCCAATGGAATTCATGGGGCGGCTGGCGGCGTTAGTGCCCAAGCCGCGAGTCAACCTGACCCGGTTTCATGGCGTGTTCTCGCCGAACAGTAAACTGCGTGAGTATGTCGTTCCGCAAAAACCTGTAGAAGAACAAGAGAGCCCGAAACCCAAGGCCTACTCGATGACGTGGGCTCAGCGACTCAAACGTGTGTTTGCCATTGATATAGAGAAGTGTGAAAGGTGTGGTGGGCCGGTTCGGATCATTGCGTCCATTGAGGACCCTGACGTCATTGAGAAGATACTGAAGCACCTGGGGCTGGATCAGGTCGGTGATCCTCAGAACCGCTCACCGCCGTCAGATCTGACCGACCAACAAACGACGCTATTCTGAATTCCAGCGCACAGATAACACATCGGTGACGGTCGCATTCGGCCAGCGTCTGGATTCGAGGGCCAAATCATCAAGTTTTCAATCGTTGGGCCAAAATTTTCGATCACACAACACATGTTCAGATGGGCTAACGGGGACGCCATCTAACTGGCTGGAACCAGGATACTTTTCTCAGGGTGGGAAAAGCGTGGTTATTCTTCCTAACCTCTAACCTCTAACCGCTCAGGAAGCCACTTCCTCCAGGATGTCTGGATGAGACTGCGCAATCTTGAGAAGTGTCTTGGCAGCACCTCGTGGTGAACGCCTTCCTTGCTCCCAGTCTTGAACAGCATCAATAGAAACATTGAGTAACTCAGCGAACTGTCGTTGGGTCAGGTTTGCAGATTTTCTGGCAGAAATCGCCAGGAGCTGCTCTGCTGAGTAAACCCGGCCCTTCTTGCCTTTTTTCATTTGCTGGACTGCTTTGAGCAGTTCAGCACCTTCGTTGCTCATTTCGGATTTCTTAGCCACGCTCAATCGCCTCCTTGATTAGTTTGAGTTCATGTCCAGGAATGGTGGATCTTTCGTTTTTCGCATACAGGGTGAGGAGCCAGACTTCTTCCTCTTCGAGCATGTTGTAGTAAATCACTCTCACACCACCACTTTTGCCGGCACCAGACCGAGCCCACCTAACCTTCCGGACCCCACCAGAACCTCGAACGACAGAACCCGCGGTTGGGTTTCTGGAGATGAAAACTGCAAATTCTTCTCTTTCGCTGTCTGATAGAAGTGCTTCAGCTTTTCTGGAATAGACCGGCGTTTCGATTACGGTAAACACTGATTGAGTGTACGGCAATGCCGCACTTCAAGCAACAGATCTGTACTGGAAATTTGTGCCCGTGCCGTGCCCAATTGACTTTAATTGACGCAAAACGCGGTGATAAACGGAATGTGTTCAGGCTTTGTGAATCAATTAGTTACAGATAAGGGAAGAAGAGGTTGATTAGCGTCAATCATCGTTTTTACATTCATAATGCTGGGGTCGGTGGTTCAAGTCCACCCAGAGCTACCAACTTCAGGCTCTACCCAATTAACGGGGGATGACCGCTATTCACTAAACCCGGTTAATAATGCCATCCCATCCACAATGAGTTAAGACCCTCAACCTGTAATTCTCAAAATTCCTAAATCCGTACGCTCTTCTCGTCATCATCTCCATCTTCGTATGAAAACCCTCGGTGATGCCATTGCTCTTTGAGAACCGCCACATGGCGACAATTGGTTCGAGCAATGAGGTGAGCGTGTTAGCCAGCTTGTGCAACGGACTGGCTCTGAGCTGCTCGATCAGTTCAACGAACCCAGTTTCGGATAGACGAACATCTGGTCGCAGCCTACAGGCGTGCGTTAACAGTATGTCTCGAAGGCAAGTCCTATGAAGTGGGTTGATACTCCAAAAATAAAAAAGGGGTGGTTATTCGCCGTAATCGCATTTTACGTTGAGTCTGGAGGGCTCCAAACGCGATCTTAACTATCCCTGATCCTCACCCCGCAGTTTTCCTCTAGCCAACGCTACTACCTACAGCTGCCCGACTTGAGATACTCCGATGGAGTCGCTGCCATGGTTTCCCGGGGAAACCTGAACGTGAATGTCGTGCCGCACCCAATCTGGCTATCAATCTCGATTGTTCCACGATTTGCAGCGCACGCGGCTCTGATTGCGGAGAGACCCACGCCTCGGCCGGAACATTCTGAAACCACATCCATCGTCGACATACCGTCGGTAAAGAGCGCCTCTTCGAGTTCCGCGCGCGTGTCACAAGGCATGCCGACACGCCTTGCGTGATCACCTACTTTCTTCCAGTCGATGCCCAGCCCGTTGTCCTGGATGCTGATGACGAACTCCTCTCCTTCGACCTGGGTATTTAGCGTCAACCGCCCCCCGTCCCCGTCGTGCTCCTGGTGCCGCACACGATTGCCAAGACCATGATCGACAGCGTTTCGCACAACATGAACGAAGGCGGACCAGAATCCAGCCCACCGGTGAGGGTCCAGACGAAGTCCCGAGTCTTCTATAATGACATCGATATCGGTTTGGTGGAGTCGTGCGGCAAGACTTTTTGCCTGCCCGGAAACGCGCTGCAGACGTGTCACCGTAGGCTCAAGCTTCAAATCCGCGAGCATGGTGGCGATCTCCTGATGATCACGTTCGTCCAGTGCTGCTTCCAATATCGCATTGAATTCCTCAGGCCCGATTTCTAGCAACGATTGATCCCGGTCACCCATGATGGTTGCGAGGCTGCGGCACAATTGCTCCCAACCTGCTTTTAACTTCTCTACCTGCCCGTTCAAGGGCAAACCGTCCGAATCGTCCATTTCAGATTCGATGTCATGGCAAAGATCGGCAACCGACTGCACACCAAAAATCATGCAATTGCCTTTCAAGGTGTGAATCGCACGTTTGACTGCAACTTTCGTGGCACGCCAATCGGAGATTGCTACAAGCAGTTCCTCCGCTTCCGTCGCAAACTCCGTGAAGCCCTGACGGTCAGAAACCACTTTATCGAGAACTGTCAGGGTCTCCCTTTGTTCGGACACAAGCCTTTCACGCTCTCGTTCGGCCGTCTTGTCAGCCACAACGACCAGCATACCCGTGAGTTCTCCGGCATCATCAACAATCGCCCGGTAGGAAAACTCATAGTATCTGCCATCTTGATGGAGCACCTTCGGCGCCTGTGATATGCACAGGTCGAGCGGTAGAATTCCATCCAGGCATTGTTCAAATGCCATCGAAAATTCCACACCGAACACTTCATCGATTCGCGCCAGGAAATCACCGAAAGGGTGGCCGGCCTCTGGAGCACCGAACCATGCCTCAAAAGCTGCGGAATACTCCGGCAGGACATTCCCCTGTTTGTCGAGCATCAGCAGACCCTGCTCGATGTTATCGAGAACCAGCCTCATCGCCACGTTGCGCTCGTTCAGCGCGTTCTCGGCTTGTTTTCTTTGAGTGATGTCACGCGCAATGCTAACAATTATCCAGTTGTTGCCGTCCTGCAGGGGCCGTCGGTGCATCTCAGCGATCAGTTCAGCTTCGTCCCCCTTGGTTCGAGCCTGTGACTCTGTTTTGAGCCCGACGTCACCGGCAGCGATAACGGCATCATAACTTTTTTCTATCTCTTCAATTGGCATCTTGAGCAGGTCGGCTGGGCCCATGCGAAGCAATTCTTCACGTGTATACCCCATTTTCTCAACCGCTGTAGCGTTGACATCGATAAATCGCATCGTCCCACGGTCGACGAGATAGACCGAATCGCCGCATTGGTCCATCGCCGTACGAAACCGAACGAGGCTGTTGTGCAGACGCTGCGCCTCCGTTACGTCCCTGGCGATACCGTGGTAGCCACTAAACCGGTTGTTCTCATCAAATTGCGGGGCACCACTAATACTCACGTAGCAGGCGCTGTCGTTGTTTACACCCCGTTGGAGCACAACGTCGCGAAAGGGTTCATGTAGTTCTAGCCGCTCTTGCCATGCGTCCCAGCCATTGTCGGTCTTAAGGTCGAAGCCGATCTCCCACAGGTGCTTACCGACTGAATCGGAACCTTCGAACAACCAACTGGCTCCCTCATTCAACACTTCGAGTTTCATCAGTCGAAACTCCGAATCCATCTCCCACCAGTAATCGGCAGAAAGGGTGGCCATGTTTCGCCAATGGTCCTCCGCGTCCTGTCCAATCGAGCCGCACGACACGGATTGAGCGAGAGGATGGCTTGGAGAATGAAATGTTTTCATGAACGAATGCTCCACATTGAAACGACTGGAGGAGCGAGCCTTGGACCGAAAGTTGTCAGTTCCACTGCCGTTGTTCGCAAAGCGTAACTGCGAGCCGCGCCTGATTGTTCTATCGGCAGAATGCCTCGAAACCTGAAGGGGTATTGGCGACTACGATGCGGTCGTCAAGACGACTTCAGCAGCGGATGACTCACATTCGAGCGGTAGTCGGATGACGAATGTCGACCCCTTGCCGAGTTCGGTTTCCACCTGAATCTCACCGTGGTGCTGCTCCACGATGATCGCATAGGCTATCGCAAGTCCCTGGCCACTCCCCTGGCCCACCTCCTTCGTCGTGAAAAAAGGGTCGAAGATCTTATCCTTGACCTCGTCAGCAATGCCCGTTCCCGAGTCGCTGATACGAACTTCGGCGAATCCTTCGCTGCAGGATGTAGTGACCCGGATGGTGCCCATGTCGCCAGTTTCGCGGGAAACCTCCTGGATTGCATGCGTCGCGTTGATCAGGATGTTAATGAGTACCTGGCCGAAGTCACCAACATGACAGTCCACATTCGGCAGGTCGCCGAGTTCAGTTTCCGTGATTGCGATGTCTTGATATTGCGGTTGGGCAACGACCAGCGCATTTTCAATAACATGGTTGAGGTCGGCCGCACATTTATCTCGAATATCAACGTCGGCAAATTCCTTCATGGCCCGCACAATCGTCGCTATGCGGCCAAGGCCGCTCGCCGCCAGATCGCAGGCCTTCGGAAGCTCCTCCGACAGGAAGCCCAGTTCGAGGTCTTCTTCCAGCGACAGTAAACCATTCTGGACTTCTTCGGCGGCAGCACCACCGACAATCGCGGAGACCGCCTCACGATAGCTGCTGATAAGGCCAAGCAGATTCTTGAGCGCTCCCTTGATGAAGTAGTTCGAGTCCGATACGAACTGAACTGGCGTATTAATTTCGTGCGCCATTCCGGCGGCGAGCCGTCCGACAGCATCAAGCTTCTGTGAGTGGCGAAGTAGCACTTCCGCACGCTCGCGCGCCTCGTTTGCCAACTTCAGCGCGTCATGAGCGCGGGCCAGTTCTTCAGATCGCTGCCGCTCCGCGGCCGCAGCACGACTTTCTTCCGTCATGTGATCCTGGTTTCGCCGGTTGTCACGAACAATGAGGAAAAGCTCGCCTGTCTCGAGCAAACCGCCACTTGCCGACGTCGATACGACATCGCCATTCTTGTGTTTGAAGAGGACATTGTGTTCGGCCATGAATCCGTCCTCAATCGCTGATGCGAACCCGGTGAGGCTAAGGATTTCCTGGTCTGCGAGCAGATCGCACAGGGGCAGGCCGGTCATTTCAGCGGTATCGTAGCCAAGCAGTCTGGCCCACGATGGATTCGTCCATACAACCACTTCAGCGTCGCTGAGGACGACAACAGATTCGAGCATCAAGTTCAGAATTTGCGGTATCGGGTCTTCTGAGGTTGTGTTTGTAACTGGCATCATCTAGCGGTTTCCTTGCCTCAAAGGTTTCTGGCCGTTCATGCGACGACCCCTGGTTCGAGGACGTCGTCCACCGTCGACAAGCCATCCGCAAAAAGTGCCTCTTCGAGGTCTTTGTTCGAATCATGCGGCAGTACACCAATCCTGACAGAGCTGACCATGACCAGCGGGGTACCCCAGGCAAAAAAGAACAGGACCGGAAGTATCTTTTTAATTCGCGACGACGGTCTGCGCTGACTGATTTCCAATGTCATATCCACCAACCCAAGGACTTAACCCTATAAATCGGCCCGCCGAAGGAAAGCTTGAGGATTTGTTGGCATTGTTTACTAAAGAATCCACGCGCACGCGCCGATAGTAATTGTGTGAGCAATAAGGAGCTTCAAGTTGGACAACACCAGAGACTGTTTTTCGAACGCCGTTAAAATCGCGGCCGAAAGTCTGTTCAAGACGACCGAGCCTGTTTTTTCGCTCGGCGATGTCGAACCCGGTAGCGGCTGCAACTTTGCTGCATTGGTCGGTTACATGGGCACAGAAATTCGAGGCATCTTTGCCGTATCCATGTGGGGAGACTCTATCGAACGTGATCGTGGCAACCTCTATCGTGATTGGGTTGGGGAACTCGCTAACCAACTCGCCGGTCGCGTTGATAACCAGATGGCACGCTACGGGATCAAGTTCGATGTCACACCACCGATCATCATTCGGGGCGAAGTTCTGGGCTCGGCGATCAAGGGCGCTGCCACGAGCCTCACTTTTACTTCAAGCAGTGGAACTTGCGGGGTTTGGGCATTACTGGACGTACTCGAAGAGGCGGAAATAAACCCCACCACCATCGAAGATCAATTGGCCGAAGGCGAAATCGTACTATTTTAATGTGGAGTTGAGCAAATTGAACAAGAAGATCCTAGTGATAGACGATTCTGCAACCATCAGACGAGAAGTCACCACCGCACTTGTGGGGTTTCAGGTCATCGAGGCAGCCGACGGATTGCAGGGTGCCGAGATCATCGAAAGCGATGGCGACATCGCGCTTGCGATTTGTGATGTGAACATGCCGAACATGACCGGTATCGAGATGTTGGAGAGAGTGCACGGCAATACAGCCAATGTGGATTTGAAGATCATCATGCTAACAACGCAAGGACGCCCAGAGTTCATCAAGCAGGCGCGGGAACTTGGTGCAAGGGCCTGGGTGGTCAAGCCATTCAATCCCCAGCAATTGCTCGCGGCGACTCAGAAGCTGACGGCGTAGGCCTTTCAATAATCCATCGCCTACGCCTGCGGGCCATGAGAGCGAACCTGCGAGGCCGATGCCGAGGAGGCTCGGCGTAGCCGGTTCGGGGACAGGGCTTGCGGAGTATCCCGCCGACAGCCGCACATAGCTGTGTTCATCACCGAATGAGGCCTCGGAGAAATCTTCAAAAAGATAATCCAGTTCCCAGAAGAAACTTCCCCCGAGAAGGGCACCGCTGAGATCTAAGACGTCGAATTTACCGGTCAGGTAGCTGCTTCCATCAGCGTGGATCAGGTCGAAGTAGTCCCCCGCCTTGAGCCCAGTTCCGTCGAAAATGCCATAAAAATCGAGGTCTAGTGTGCCAGCGAGATTAAAGGTCGCGCCACCGGACACGGAAATAGTGTCGAAGAGGCCGTTGCCTAGACCTCCCAGCTCCATATTCAAAAAGGTCCCGAGTTCCAGGTCGAAATCACCTGGACCTGTGAGAGTGATGTTGCCCGGTGAGTTTCCAGCTGTAATGCCGCTGAAGGTAGTGGTCGTGCTGTCCAGGGCGTGTCTTCGCCCAAATCGAGTAGGAATCTCGCGCCTGCCCCGCTTAAGGTCACGCTGGTACCGGCCGAGAGGATTTCAATGCGCCCGTCGGTGGGATTCATGCCCAGGATAGCGGAACCGAAACCGGACAGCACGTTCCAGGTGCCGCCGCCGAAACGACTGTGGTTTATCCGCCAACTTGCGGCGCACTTTGCGTCGAGTCTGGATTTTCATACTTGCATACTGCGACCACATCCTTAGCCGATCATTCCAAGTCTCATAACAAAACTAAATTTTACCCCGACCCCAAATATTTCAAAATATCGCACCTAATCCGTCAGGATTTATTTATTGAACTTGTTCATTAAATGATTTATGGTTTCTCACATAACCTGCCCAGCAGCCATTTACTCCCTCAATACCCAGGATTCTACATGACGCTTCTTAACGACCCACGGCCGATTTCCGCCGACTCGCACGCACTTGAAGGCCCCGAAGTGTTCGAAGGGCTGGCCGAACGTTTCGGCGATGATGCGCCGCGCGTCGTCCACAATGAAGGTAAAGGTGACTTCATCACCATTCCGAACAATGCGAAACGCACCCGCAACGTTGCCGTGATGGCCCTGGCTGGTACGCGGCTGGACTATAAAACCCCGTTGCCGCGAGAGCATGCCTCTAAACCCGGCGCCGGTTCCATCAATGATCCCGAGATCCAGGCCTACTTTACCGGCGGCTATGCTGCGATGCGCCCAGGCCTTACGGACGGCTCTCGCAGGCCAGACGATCAGGACATCGACGGCGTCTCCGCGGAGGTCCTATACCCCGGTTGGTTCGCCATGTTTAATCTCCCCGATCTCGACCTGTTGGTTGCTTTGCAGCAAAACTACAACAACTGGATGCACAATCAACAGGTCGCATCCAAAGGCCGCCTCGTTGGGCTGGCGGCATTGCCAGTGCAGAGGCCAGACGCCGCAGTAGTCGAGCTCGAGCGCGTAATCAAACTTGGCTTTAAAGGTGTTGTCCTGCCTTCTAATGCCCCGGAGGGTCGCCGCTATTGCGATGAAGAATACGAGCCGATGTGGGCTCGCTTGGAGGAGGCTAAGATTCCCGTCGGGTTCCACGTCGCCTGCTGGTCTCATGTACCCGAGTGGCAGAAAGCGATGGCCAAACGAGATTCAATCGTTCAATACGCGGGCTCGCCAACATTGATCCACGACACCATGGTTGAACTTATGGTTCGAGGCGTTTGTGCCAAACATCCGAACTTGAAGTTCGTGCTTGCGGAGTTCAATGCCGGATGGGTTGCACACTGGCTCGACAAGGTGCAGCAGGGTTGGGCACGCGATTTGCCGGGAATCCGGCGAGCCCCCAACCCGTCGACGTGCTGGATATCTGGAAACGCCAGTTCTTCGCGACGATCGAGGACGACACCGCCGCGCTGCATACGCGCGAGATGATCGGCGAAGAAACATTGCTCTGGGGCTCTGACTACCCACACACTGACTCTACCTGGCCGTGTTCAACTCAGGTTCTCGACGAGATGTTCGAGAGCTACAGCCCCGAGAGCCGAGACAAGATCACCCGCACCAACGAGGCCAATCTCTACTCGCTCTTGACATAACCAGGGTCGGGGTAAAATATACAACTTCGTTTTTTGGATTTGCGGCCACGCTTCCAAAACGACTTTGGTTATCCCGCCAATTTGCCGCGCACTTTTGCGTCGAGCCTGGATTTTCATTTCTCCGACCGCACTAGTGTCCCACAGGTTCCATTCATATCGGAAGTCCGAGCTGCGGGTACAGAGTTTTCATTTTGACCGGTGGTGGATTGGCCAGTTGATAGAGGTCTGGCGCTCGAACAAGTTGACCATTAATAGACTGAGTAATCTTTTGATGGTCCATCCTGACTTGCTGACTTGCTGACTTGCTGACTTGCTGACATGGCGTAGATAGGCCACGAGTAGGTAGGTGCACATTGCGATCCAGATCTGAGTCAGGATGGCGTTCTTTGTCGTACCAAGGAAGTTCTTGATCTTCAGGTTCTGTTTGAGAGATTTGAATAACAGTTCAACATCCCACCTCGCTTTGTAGATGTCAGCTATCGTCTGAGCAGACAGCCCGAAGTGATTTGTGATGAAGGTGTATTGTTTGCCGGACTCAGGGTCGCTGTAGACTACCTGACGTAACAATGGTGCTTGTTGTTTACGCGCGTGGCGACTGGTCAATTCGATGATCTGATCACTCACGACAGTGCTGCGTTGTGCAACAGGTTGTTGCTCACGCACCTCATAAACAGCATTCCTGCGCATTCTCGTAACAAAGAAAATGCCATGATCATTCAACGACTTATAGTAAGCGTAATCAGTGTAACCACGATCCATTACAACAATACTGCCTCGCGGAAAGTTAAACTTCCGAGCGACATTGATCTCATGGCACCTTGGCATCATCTAGCGCAACAAACTCGGGCAATCTGTTCCGTGGTTCAATCCTACGTGTAGCTTGATACAGCCTTTGTCGCGATTGTATTTAGCCCAAGGGAACATTTTCAGCGACAACTCGATCAAACTCGCGTCAAGTGAATACAGAGGATTCTTGAACCGGAACTGATGACGGCCAGGCATGCCGCTCAAGCGTGCCAAGAGGCGACAGGATTGTTTTTAGCCAGTGATTGTGAGCGACGAATCCCTCGAGTCGGGTGAATCCTGACGGCGGTCGTTTTAGGGATTGAAAATCAGAGGTAGTGGGCCTATATTTTGTCCCTCTTTGTATTCGGGAAACCAACCCGGGTAGTTCACGCAGGGAGGGTGCACTGACACTGCTTGCCCATCATCGCCTCGATCCGCAAGTTCGTCGGAATGCAACGCCTCAATCGCTGAGGGTATGGTAGGATACCGCCTCCCAACGATAGCTGGTTTTCTGGCAGGCATTAAGTCGTGACATTGGCAGGGACAACATAGCAGGTTTGACTGGCTCACATTCTGGTATTACACATGATTTCACTGACGACCCTTGTAAGAATTCTATTTGTCACAGCTTTACTTACACTTGCGGGTTGTGGCAGCGATGGTGACAGTACTAGTCCGGCTCCGAATACTCCAACGACCCCGACAACGCCAACCACCCCGACCACCCCGGACCCAATTGGTGCTGTGACGGGAAATGCACTGTTAGGTTTGATATCAGGCGGCTTTGTTGAGTTAAAAAACAGCGCAGGTGTAGTGCTCGACACAGGTGTCACACTGGCCGATGGCACCTATGGGCCTCTCTCTGTTCCGGGTGATCATACCGGCCCGTTGATCGTTGAAATCAGTCCGGCGAGTGATGGCAGCAGCACCTACATTTGTGATTTTGGAGACGGCTGCCCGAATCCTGATGATCCCTCGACCCCGATCGCGTTCGGTCAACCGGCACCTTATACATCCGTTTTGTCGGCCGTTACACTTGACCCAAGCCGGGTAGACGCATTAAACCTCAGCCCATTCACTACCGCAGTAACAGCACGCGCCAATGCACTTGGTGGACTATCTGATGACACGGTTACCCAGGCAAATCAGGAGATGTCAGCTACCTTATCGGCCTTGCTTGGTATCGCCATCCCGGAGGATATTGCATCGATTCCGAATGTGGATCTGACCAACCCTGACGGGATCGATGAGAGCACGCCGGATATCGAAACCGGCATTGCTGTCACTTTACTGAATGCCGGTATGATCGGGCTTGTTGACATCGTAACGCCACTGATTGATCTTGATACTGTCGTCGTGACCCTGGTCGAGGATTTCGCTGCCAATGGAACCCTGGGTACGAGCGATCCAGCGGAATTCAAAACCGGTAAGGTAGGCGTAGGCGAACTGTTGTTTGGCGCAGAGGCAGCGGTCCGTGGTGTTACCGAGAAAGCGCCAACCGTTGTACAAAAAATAGCGACTGCAGTGCCCACGGTTAATCTGGATACAATCAAATCGGGCCTGGCACAAAAACGTAATGAAGTTGCCCCGGTTCCGCCAACAATTTCGGTTGCAGCGGTTCCAACTGCGCTGGAAGACTCGCTGTTCTCACTGGCGATCAATGGCGTTGACCCGGACGGTGATACCCTGCTTTACTTTATTGCCAACGCACCCGCATGGGTTAGCTTTGACACCGCGACCGGTGTGCTGTCCGGCACACCAACGAATGATGATGTTGGCGTGCACAGTAACATCTCGGTCAGCGTATCGGACGGGAATGCGACGGTATTCCTTGACCCCTTTGCAATCGAAGTCCTGAATAGCAACGATGCGCCGATCATGAGCGGGACACCTGCAGGATCGGTGAACGAAGGTGAGAACTATGGTTTCACACCCGTTGTGCTTGACCCGGATGTGCCTGCCAACCTGATTTACTCGATCGCGAACAAACCAGACTGGGCAACCTTCAGCACCGCTACAGGTTCACTGAGCGGTATACCCGGCAACGCGGATGTCGGGCTTTATGAAGGCATCGTAATCACTGTCGATGATGGCGTAGCGACCGATGATACCGGGACCTTCAGTATCGAGGTTGTGAACGTTGTCCCGCTCATAGGCGGCACCCCGGCGTCGATTGTTTTGTCAGGCGAACAGTACAGCTTCCTGCCCAGTGCTGTTGGCAACGATATTGTTGAGTTCCAGATTATCAATCTGCCTTCCTGGGCAAATTTTAATTCTGCGACCGGTGCATTGGTAGGTACGCCTGCGAGCACCGATGAAGGCGTGTTCAGCGGCATTGTTATCAGCGTTACCGACGGCCGGGGCAGCACCAGCCTGGCTGCCTTCAGCATCGAGGTTTCAGTCATTAACAGCCGGCCAACGGGTGCTGTTTTGATCAATGGTGCGCCTTCCGAAGGTGCAACCCTCACAGCGAATGCCGGAAGCGTCGCAGATGTTGATGGCCTGGGGCCGTTCTCATATCAGTGGGCGGCCAATGGCATCGATATCGCGGGTGCAACACAGACCACATTACAACTGAATGCAGCCCAGATTGGCGCAACAATTACCGTTCGTGTGACCTATACGGATGCCAAGGGTGCGCAGGAAGTCGTGACGAGCGCGGCCACCGCACCTGTGGCAAATGTCAATTCACCGGTCACCGGGACTGTCGTTGTGACTGGAACACCGGAAGAACTGAAGGTGTTGACTGCCACGCCAACCCTGAGTGATGGCGACGGCCTGGGGGTATTTCAGTATCAATGGCAGAGAACCGGCGTCAATATCGCAGGTGCCAATGGCACGACCTATACACTCGCAAATGCAGATGTGGGTGCGATGATCCAGGTAGTCGTGAGCTTTACCGACCAGCAGGGTACCGGTGAAAGTGTGACCAGTAATGCGGTTGGGCCGATTCTCGATGTGAACAGTCCGCCACTGGGCGTTGTCCTGATCAATGGTGTCGTGGCGGAAGATCAGACGCTGACTGCCACAAACAATATCACCGATGACGATGGCCTGGGTGCCATCACGTATCAATGGCGACGTAATGGTGTTGATATCGCGGGCGCCAACACGGCGAACCTGATCCTTGGCGATGTCGATGTTGGCACTGTGATTTCTGTCAGGGCGAGTTATACCGACGCAGATGGGCATCCGGAGATAGTCGATAGTGCAAATTCAATCCCGGTTGTTAATGTGAATGATCCGACCACCGGGGTCGTGCTGGTAACTGGTACTCCAACAGAAGATCAGCAACTGACAGCAGACCCATCGGGGCTTGCTGACATTGACGGCTTGGCTGCATTTTCGTACCAGTGGCAACGCGGTGGAGCGGATATCGTCGGCGCCAATGCGATCAACTACACATTGGTAGATGCGGATGTCGGCAATACCATTGCCGCCGTTGTCTCCTTCACGGATTTGTTGGGGACGCTGGAATCTGTCAGCAGTGCGGCGACCGCGCCGATTGCGAATATCAATGACCTGCCGGCAGGCGCTGTCGTCATCACCGGCACACCAACGGAAGATCAGCAGCTTACTGCAAATACTTCCGGATTATCAGATGATGATGGTCTCGGCGCATTCTCCTATGAATGGCGCAGCAATGGCGTGCCGATTGGCGGTCAGACGGCTGTGAACATGACGCTCACCGATGCACAGGTTGGCACAACGATCACCGTGCATGTGACCTATACGGATGCACAAGGGACACCTGAGAGTTCAACCAGCGGCGCGACCGGGGTTGTCGCGAACATCAACGATGCACCAACCGGGGCTGTAGCGATTGCGGGTACCGTGGAGGAAGACCAGGTACTCACTGCTTCAAATACGCTTGCCGATGATGATGGCATCGGTGTCATCAGCTATCAATGGCAGCGTGGCGGCATCGACATACTTTTTGAAACGGGTACCACCTACACGCTGGGTGATGCGGACGTTGGTCAGATTATCACAGTGGTTGCTTCCTATACTGACAATGCAGGTACGTCCGAGAGCGTATCCAGTCCGCCAACCATAGCCGTGGTTAATGTAAACGATCCGGTGACCGGGGTTGTGACCATCACAGGAACACCGACGGAGGATCAGACACTCACGGCGGATACCAGCGCGTTGGCGGATGTTGATGGCCTGGGAGCCTTCAGTTACCAGTGGCTCCGATCCGATGCTGATATAACCGGTGCGACAGCTAACCAGTACGCACTGGTTGATGCGGATGTGGGTACTACGATCAAAGTGGCGGTAAGTTTTACTGACCTTCAGGGTTCTCCCGAAAGTGTCACCAGTGCGGCGACCGCTGCTGTGGCAGGATTGAACGATGCACCGGTCGGCTTGCCGTTAATCACGGGTATTGCATTGCAGAATGAGGTACTCACGGCCGATACCACGGCCATCACTGATGACGATGGCATACCGGGATTTGATCACCAGTGGGTCAGGGGCGGCGTTGATGTTCCCGGAGCAACGAACGCCACCTACACACCGGACAACGGTGATGTTGGATTTGTGTTTAATGTTCGCGTTGAATACACAGACTTGCAGGGGACGCTGGAGTCTCTTCTCAGCGCCCCGACACCTTCTATTGGCAATGTGAACGACCCTGCTGTTGGCTTGCCGGTTATTGTGCCTGCACCTTCAAAGGGATTTGGTGACATTGAGGAAAATATGTTGCTCACTGCTGATCCGTCGGGTGTGACCGATGATGATGGCCTCGGCGTTTTCAGCTACCAGTGGCAGAAAGACAATGTCGACATCCCGGGTGCCACGGGTGATACCTACCTGACCACCAGTGCGGATATCGGTGGATTGATCAGTGTCGTGGGTTCATTTACGGATGGGCGCGGATCTCCTGAGAGTGTTGAGTCTGCCCAGACTGTTGCAGTGGTTGATGTCATCACCAAAGAGGATTTCCTTGATTCCGCACCCGTGAGTACCGGACCGGTTCCGGGCATCGGGCAAACAGTTTATTACGTGGACAGGAACCATATCAGTGCCAACGACAGCAATGACGGACTAAGTGAGGCAACTCCCTGGCTGACGGTGGACAAGGCCTTTAATACAGTTGGGCCTGGTGATTTTGTCTACGTCAAGGGTAGCACCGATGAGAACTCACCGGATGCCATATACGACCGTAGTAACAAGCATGGCCTTGATATCAAGACGCCCGGAACCTCAGGCAACACAATCGTATTCCGTAACTTTCCAGGACACACAGTGATCCTCGAAGGTAACGGTGTCGGCAACGGATGGCAGACTGATTTTTCATCCTTCCATCATATCTATGGCTTTAACTTGCGTAACTACAACAAGGCGAGCGAAGGGTTTTCGCCGAAGACCGACATGTTGCTTGAAAATATGGAGTTCAGCATAACGCGTGAAACCGGATTACGGCTTCGATTCGTAACCAACCTCACCATGCGGGACTCATACATTCACCACACCTTTGAAGCAGGTGTCACGATAAAAGATGCCTTGAATGTAACGTTTGAGAGAGTTGAATCCAGTTTCAACTCCGACGGACAGGGAGCGGATGGTGATGGCGACGGATTCCACGTCGAACCGGGCGAAAACATTCAATTCATCGATTGTGTTGCGCGCGACAACTCTGAGGACGCATTTGATGTGCAAATGAATGGCATTATGTATGGCATTCTTGCGGAGAATCACACGGCCTCCAGTATCAAGCTGTGGCGTCGCGTAAATGATGACTATCTACCGAAAGTTGTCTATATCGTGAACAGTGTCATTCGTAACGCACTCGAGACGGGTATCAAGGTATCGGTTGGGGCGGAACTTCACGCCTATAATATTGTTCTGGATGACCACGGTGAAGAGGCGATTGGTTTCAGAGACCGGGTTTGTGATGTATCCCTGCCTTCGTGCCAGGCGCTTCTGATCGAAACACCAAAGGTATCAGAAGTTTACAACTCGATCATGAGCAACAGTGGTGAGGCCGGGCTGGAACTCGCTCCCGCTAATCACTCCACGATCATGGAAGGTAACAACCTTTACTTCAACAATACTCTCGGACCGACCACAAACGTCGTGACGACAAACGCGGTAACGGGATTGGACCCGGAGTTCCTCGCCAGTGGCGTGGACTATAGGATTCGTAGTACCAGTCCGGCGATTGATGCAGGCCGAGTAATTGATACCTCGGCTTACCATCCATTACTGTTGTCGTTGGACAAGCAGGGCCAGAAACGTCCGGTCAATGGTTTGTACGATATTGGTGTCGCTGAACGACCCTTGCCATCAGGAGGAGCGCCAAGCGCATTCTCCGGACCTGGCGTCACAAACTACTTCGTTAATGAGGGGGATACGCTGACCTTTACACTGACGGCAACCGATGCTGATGGTGATACTTTCAGTTTCTTCTCCAAGGAAGCGCTACCGGCGAACACGACACTCAATGCAGAAACGGGCGTATTTGAGTTTAAACCCGATTTTACGCAGGGCGGAAATACAGCAACTCCAACAGCTGACTACGTGTTCACGTTTGTCACCGCGGACCAGACCTTGACGGAGCCGCTGGATGAACTGGTGATCAACGTTCAGGGAACAAACGTTAACCGACCACCAAGTTACGATGGCCTGGCACGTTATTCAGCAGTCGAGGGGCAACCCTTTCACCTGAAAGTATCTGCTTCTGAACCGGACGGCGACAACATCGGCTACAGCGCCACTGGTTTACCGGCAGGTCTCAGTATCGATGCAGTCACAGGAGAGATTACCGGTGTTGCAACTGTACCCGGTTCGGTGAACGCCACTATCACGATTGCTGAAACAGTCGGTGCGATGTTAAGCGTGGATGCGAACGTGGCGTTTGATATTCTTCCGGCTGCCTTCGGACTCGCTGGTGCACCTGCACCCCTGAGAACGGTGAATGTTGCTACCAACGGTGCGTTGGATACAGCACTCGCGAATGCGATTCCGGGTGATCACATTGTTCTGGCTGATGGCAATTACGATGGTGTTCACACAATCACTGCTTCAGGTACCGCTGTAGATCCGATCGTGATTGTCGCGGCCGGTGGTGCGACGCCAACCATGAACGGTAATGCGGCAGCCAGTGAGGAGGCGATAAACTTCGACGGAACCGCGTCTCACATCATTGTTGATGGTCTGACAATGATCGGTTATGCCGAGACACTGTTCTTCCGCGGTACGCACGAGGACATTCAGATTGTGAATAGCACGATCACCAATGGAGACCTCGGTATGACCGGGGGCCTGATTGATGACTTGCGAGTGCAAAACGTGACGATAACGGGTTCAGGTGACCGCGCATTGAATTTCAATGCAGTAACAAATGTGCACCTTATTGATGACATCTTTACAAACTCCAACGAGATTGCGATTAACCTGAGCGGTGATGATAACGAGAATGTCCAGATCATCCGCGCGACGATCACAACCTCACAGAAAGCGGGGGTATGGGCAGAAGGCAAGAACATTCACGTTCGAGATTCTGTCATTACTGACCACCGATTCGGTGTTCGTATTGGTCAAAATGCGGTCGTGATGATTGTGAACACCCTCATGCACAGGCTGAACAACATAGGCGATCGCGCTTACGGTGTGTTGATGCGCGAAGACTCCTATGGTGTGCTGGAAAATGTGGTGATCACCGATAGCGATGACTATGGCGTCGGATTGTTCGGTGCCAATTATGTCAGGTTGAGGAATCTATCTGTCTCCGATGTGAATCCTGGTTTCACCGAAGTTCAACGACTGTTTAGTCCGCCGGTGACGCTGGTGCTTTCCAACAACCACTATGAAGTTGGCTCGTTTGAAAACTTTGTACCCAATGGGGCCGTCAATGGCGATCCACTGTTCGTAAATCCAGCGGGTGCAGATTTCCATATCCAGGCGGCATCGCCATTGCGAGAGGGTGGAGTTGATATACCTTACATCTTGACCGACCTTGATGGTGTTGTCCGGGCGACCGAGGGTGCAACGACTGACATTGGTGTGTTCGAGTACATTAACTAACGGGCCGCTGACGAGGGGCAGGCGGGTCGATACATGGATGTATCGACCGCAATTCGATAACGGGCTTGATCTGGTACTCGCTATCGTTGCTGCCGCGGGCTCCTACTCGATGATGGGGCTGCCGTCGGATGAGAAGTGTGAAAAGTGTGGTGGGCCGATTCGGATCATTGTCAATGCGTCGCACCGGTCCATTGAGAAGCGAGGTGTCGCACCGTCCTGACGTCATTGAGAAGATACTGAAGCACCAGGGGCTGTATCAGGTCGATTGGGCGTCCCCGATGATCCTCAGAACCGCTCACCGCCGTCAGATCTGACCGACCAACAAACGACACTGTTCTGAATTCCAGCGCACCGAATACCCATCGGTGACGGTCGCATTCGGCCAGCATCTGGATTCGAGGGCCAAATCGCCAAGTTTTCAATCGTTGAGCCAAAATTAACGATCACACAACACATGTTCAGATGGTCCTAAGGGGACGGCAGATAACCGGCTGGAACCAGGATACTTTTCTTAAAGAGGAAAAGGGGTGGCTATTTTTCCTAACGCACGTGCGGTAATTCCTACGCGGGGAATCTCACATCTTCGAATGCTGTATACAAAGGATATTGATGGTGCGAAATACTCAAGTCATGCTTAATGCAACACAACAACGACCAGCTTTGTATCAGGATTCTTCCTGCCTGTCCAAACACCATGAATATTCCTCGCGGTTTGTCATTTTCACATGCTATATTTCCGCTTACTGAGTCGTAATGTTTAAATTCCACTAAAAGAAGGAGTTTTACAGTATGCGTTGCCTATTCGGACTAACGATGGACGACCTGGACCCCAATGGCGATCCACCTGTGATGACCTACGCTGCTTTCATATACATTTTGCAAAAAGTTGCTGCGGGAGATGAGTCATTTCGTACGAGTTTCGAGGCAGATCCCGAAGGAACAATGTCAGCTGCCAGCTACGAACTCGACATAAGCGGTTATACTTATGCTGATCCTATCCGGTTGCCGAGTGCGATCGAAGCACAGGCGATTCTGCAAGGTTACCTTACGGATTACGATGGTGATCAGCAGGCGGGAATGGGCGGAGTGCAGCAGTTGGGGGATCCGGTTGAAAGTCGAATAAACAACTCGTCCAGCTAGCAGGCTATCAACATTCCGAGACCCGGGCAAGTTAGCTTTAGAAGGTCATCCTACGTTTTTGTACTATTGGCCGATCTTGCCGTCGTTGATCTGGATACCTTTCTTACAGGAAAAATCGACGTAACACACAAGCCGAAGGTTGTGGGTGTCTCTCTACTCACCGGTAAGACAGAAAGTCTAACCTATCCCGAATTCGTGTTGCTCTCAACACTCAATTCAAACACCTGGGTTTCGCAGCGGGAAATTCTCACAAAGTTTGAAGTCGCACAAAGCCAACTGAACAAACTTGCCGAGCATGGGTTCATCCTGAGCGACGGCGATGACTCGTTAGCAGCGGAATTGCGATTACGAGACAGCCGGATAGATAAGCTGCACTGGAACCCATATCAGGCCTTTGCCTACATGCGTAACAGATGGCTTGATGCTGGCCCGGACGCCCAGGCACCAAGTGATCTCATGGGCTATCTCGATGACTATCGCCAGCTCATCAACGTGTATGGAAATCCCCCGGCTCATTTCCATGAGGTTTCATCGAAGCGCAGAGTCGAGTTGCCACAAACCATTCAAAATGAAGGGATTTTTAAAACACTGCTTGCTCGTCAAACAGCAAGATACTTCAGCACAGACAAACAACTACCTGCAGCAGACCTCTCTTGTTTGTTAATGTATACCTTCGGTTATCACGGAACATACACGCTAACCGACGGCTACACGGTACTGAAAAAAACCAGCCCGTCCGGGGGATCACTGCACCCGATTGAAGCCTATCCACTGATACTCAACGTTGAGGGAGTTGAATCCGGATTATATCACTACAACATCAGAGACCACTGTCTGGACCTGGTTAAGGAACTAACCACCTTCGAAGGCCGCGCATTGGCGAAACAAATGACGGCTGCTCAGGAGTATTTCCACTCAGCGAACGTTCTTGTTGTATTGACCGGCCGCTTTGATCGCAACTTCTGGAAGTATAGGAACCACCAGAAAGCACTTAAAGTTGTAGAGATGGACGCTGCGCACTTGAGTCAGACCTTCTACCTCATCGGCACCGAACTTGGTCTGGGCACCTTCACTACTGCTGCGATTGTGGATGACATCATTGAAGAAAGCCTGGATTTGCCGATTTTTGTCGAAGGCGCGATGATGATCGTGGGTTGCGGCTATCCAATCAATGAAGAAACTCCGGGTGGATTCGATTTTAATCCAAGAGCTCGTTAACGTTAGTTGTTGAAGCAGACTTTGTTTGCTGAATATCCAGGAGGCTCATTTCACGACCGAACATTGATTCGGTCATTTCTGCCAGTGCTTGACCCAGATGATTCTGTAACCAGGTAGCAGAATCAGTACGCAGTTCATCATTGCCCATTGCGGCATACGTTCGTACCAGACTTTCGTGAGCCTGAAAAAGATTGCTGCGATCGATGATGGCAGTCAACAGTGGTA
>JAJFKA010000061.1 GCA_021773555.1 Gammaproteobacteria bacterium | reverse complement strand
TAATCAAAAAAGGCCTGTTCAACCGGCATGGCATCCGCTGATGACGCCAGTGACATCCCCTCCATTCTCATTTGCCGATCCACCCGGGGGCCAGGGTGATTTGTAACCCTTTGCACATCACCGGCAACCAGTTTCAGATTCGCGTCATCGAACCGAGCACCGCTGGTGTTTTCCAATGTCACCCAGACATCCATATCGGCGCTTTTTTCATCTTTGTCCAGGGTCAGCACATAATCAGCCGTCCAGGATACATTCTCAGTGAGATAGGATACCTGCAGTTCATGTGCGCCTTGTTTTGAATTCTCCATCGTCCATAAAAGCGTGGGAGATGTCTTCAGATCATCGGGTAAATAGGCCAGGGAGATAATGCCTTCCGGTTCAATCTCGATCTCATCGCCAAACTGCACCACTTCTGGATTGATGGATAGCAGCTTTCCTTCACGCAGTACTTTCTCGAATCGATTTCCTTCCATCACACTCCGGGAATACTTGAGCTTTCGACCCAGGAATCGTTCCAACAACATCTGCTTATTCAGTAAATCGTAACGATAGCTCTGATCAAAAACCTCAAGTTCTGAGCTCCCGTGATTTGACCTCACCGAAACGGAAGCCGGATCGATGCTGCGAGGCACATCAAGGAATTCCAGTTCAAAAGGCCCGAGTGGCAGCACCACTTCGCGGGTTTCCCTGACAAGCGCAAATCTTCCGCTATAGATTGTGACACTTACAGCACTGCGATCTTCCTCACCGACAACAATGCGCAGCTCTTCTCCCTCGGCTGACAACGCAACGGACAACAACACACCGAGCGATAACCATAAGACAGAATTTGAGCTTCCCATAGAGAGTTCCTAACGCATGAATGACTGGATTTTCAATCGCCGAAGCGGATGTTAGATTAACACAGCCAGACTTTCTGGCTGTGTATGTTTTATGAAATCATCCACAGAAATAGTCTATATTAACCTGCCTAATCCGGTGAAGATTCTGTGACCTACACACTTACGCTGAATGGTCAGACCAGGAACGTAGATGCGGGCGGCGACACGCCCATATTATATATCCTGCGCGATCAGCTTCGCACTCTCTCTCCCAGATATGGCTGCGGTGCAGAACAGTGTGGCGCCTGTCGGATCCTCGTGGATGGCGAACTGACCTATAGCTGCACAACCACTCTGATTGACGTTGCTGACCGGCATGTGACCACGGTAGAGGGCATGGCTCCCGATAACTCCCAGCATGCGCTGCAAAAGGCGTTTCTGTCCCTCAATGCCGCACAATGCGGCTACTGTCTGAGTGGGATTATGATCAGCGCTTTCAGTCTTTTACAGAAAAACAATGCGCCTTCACGCGAGGAGATACAGGCGGCACTGGTGGGTCATCTTTGCCGGTGTGGTGCTCACAACAGGATCATCAGCGCGATTAAGCTGGCCGCAGCGATGCTTCGTTCTGAAACCGGACCATCCTCATGAGCGAGAAAGCAGCTCACCTGCCCACGGCACTGCGAGAAAATCCCTGCATTTCCACCTGGCTGCAATTTCTCGATCATCGCGTTCGGATTTGCACCGGTAAGGTAGAACTTGGCCAGGGTATCAGCACGGCCATTGCCATGATTGCCTCAGAAGAACTTGATCTCGCCATGGATCAGATTGAAATCCAGACGGGACGAACAGACCGGGGGCCGAACGAATTCATCACCGCCGGGTCCATGTCAATTGAAGGCAGTGGTGCCGCTGTCGGCCACGTCTGCGCTGACGCGCGTCTCATCCTGCTCAACATGGCGGCCGCGCATTTTGATGTGTCAATGGCGACATTGGTGGTCAGCAACGGCGTCATAACCAATCCGCTGGGCAACGAGCAGATTTCCTATTGGCAACTGCTCGACGGAACCCAGATTGAACAAAATGCAGATGGTTCAGGAAACCGAAAGCCCTCGGCAGGCTATAAGATCATCGGGCATTCAACAACCAGAACAGATCTCGAGGCCAAACTCACGGGCAAACCTGCATTCATTCAGGATCTCGCATTCGAAAAACTGCTACACGGTCGAATCATCCGTGCACCCGGAGCTCATGACAGAATTATCAGCGCTGATCTCACCGGTGCAGAGAAATTACCCGGCATGATTAAAGTAGTCCGGAACGGAAATTTCATTGGCGTGCTTGCAAGCGATGAATATACGGCCATTCAGGGTAAGGCACTCATTGAACGTGACCTCAAATGGTCGCCCGGTCACGATCAGATACTGCCGGGAGATGTGCCTGGGTTTCTGAAGGAAAACGTAACAGTGAGTCTGCTGGTTGAGGATGGTACACCTTCAGAGAAACCTATTCCGCCATTCATGGTTGCAACGGATGGTGAGCAAATCAGCGCTAACTACACAAAACCCTATCATCTCCATGGCTCGATCGGTCCTTCCGCCGCGGTCGCGCGCTTTCATGCCGGGCACCTTACTGTCTACTCCCATAGTCAGGGACCTTATGTACTGCGCGCCGCACTTGCCATCGCACTCGGTATGGATAGTCAGGCCATCACGGTTATTCACAAGGAAAATGCCGGATGTTACGGACACAACGGTGCCGATGACGCAGCAATGGATGCCGCACTATTGGCGCTAGCCTGTCCTGATCGATTCATCTCTCTTAAATGGCAGCGTGTGGACGAACATCTCTGGGAACCCTTTAGCCCCGCTATGGCTGTGTCACTCAGTGCATCACTAGAGAATGGCAGGATTAAATACTGGAATGCAGATATTTACAGTCAATCGCATATGGGCCGGCCTGTGCCAATGCGTAACGCTTCCAACCTTCTCGCTGCCTGGCAAATCATCCCGCCAATACCCCGCGCGCAGGCTCGGCCAGGAATGGCGGCACACGGCGGAATCCATCGGAACGCCGATCCCTACTACACATTCACCGGGAAACGGATCACAAAAAACCTGGTGTCCGATCAACGGGTACGTACGTCATCAACCCGAGCGCTGGGAGCGTTCGCTAACACTTTCGCGATCGAATCGTTCATGGACGAACTGGCAATCAAAGCTGCCCAGGATCCTGTGCAGTTTCGCATCAGGCACCTTACCGATGCACGTGCGATCAATGTGATCACCCAGACTGCCAATCAGCTGGCGACTTATCCGTTTCCCGACCAGGAGTCGATGGTATTCGGTCGCGGCATCGCCTTCGCGCGCTATAAAAATTCAAAGTGTTATGCGTCGGTCGGCATCATTCTCGGTGTCCACATAGAAACCTTTACGATTAAATTACTGCAGGGATTCATTACTGCCGATGCAGGGCAAATCATTGACCGCGACGGTCTGAGTAATCAACTGGAGGGTGGCATGATACAGGCGGCCAGTTGGACGTTGAAAGAGGCTGTCCGGTTCAGCGAGCACCATTCCTCAAGCACCAACTGGGACAGCTATCCGATCCTGAACTTCGAGGAAGTCCCGGAAATTACCACAACACTCATCAATCAGCCTGGCTCACCCAGTTTGGGTGCCGGAGAAGCGACCCAGGGACCGACCCCCGCCGCAATTAGCAATGCAGTATTCGACGCCACTGGGGTCCGCCTGCGTGATTTACCTTTTCTGCCGGAAGCATTGCGGCGAGCTGCGCTGCATGACTAGCCACCAGGGCATTTCAGTATAAAACAATACGCTACCCTCTCCCCGGTTGCGATAGTATACAAATCAACACTCTGAAGGATCCGTGACCCATGGCAATACGATTTAACCGAGTAAACCAGAATGTCGGCAATATCCTCGCGATGGAACACGTCAACGTGACCGTTCCCGATCAGGCAGTTGCCACGTTTTTTTATGTCAATGGTATGGGCTTCACTCGCGATCCCTACATCGACTTTGGCCCGTTTAATGTGTGGATCAATGTGGGCGAACAGCAGTTTCATCTACCTACCAGCGAGCCACAGGTTATCCGTGGTCTGGTTGGTGTCGTGGTCCCGGATCTCGATCAGCTTGACCAGCGACTTCAACGTATCAGTTCGCGACTGAAAGACACACATTTCACCTTCGCCCGGGGTAAAGAGACTATTGAAGTAACCTGCCCCTGGGGCAACCGGATTCGCTGCCATGGCCCTGGAAAATTTGGTCAGATGAAATTGGGAATTCCTTATGTCGAACTGAATGTTCCGGCCGGCACAGCGGCCGGGATCGCGCGTTTTTATGAACGGGTTTTCAACGTGGCTACCCGCGTTCGCAAATCAATGTGTGAGGTCGAGGTTGGCCGGGGACAAACACTCAAATTTCGTGAGTCGGCGAAGTCCAGCACACACTACGACGGACATCATATTGCAATCTATGTGGCCAACTTTTCAGAACCACATGGTTACCTTAAATCCAGAGGTCTGATCACCGAGGAGTCTGACGAAAGCCAGTATCGATTCCAGACAATTATTGATCCAAAATCCGGCAAATCACTCTTCGATATCGAACACGAGGTGCGCAGTCTGCACCATCCGATGTATCACCGGAATCTGGTCAACCGTAACGCCGACCAGTCTTTTTTCGGATATCAAAAAGGGCGTGATGCCTTTATGCCCTGATGCGAATGGCACTTACTTAACATTGAACCGGGTTGCTTCGCATAAGGTGCAGGGTTCCTTGCCTACGCGGCGAGCGGCTCTCCGAGCTCCCCTCACTTGGTCGAAAGCCCCCACGGGTCCGATGGCGGCCCCCTTCCTCCACGCGCTCGGCGCTTTCCGAACGCGGCCCGACCTAAAGGCTGCGGAAAGGAACCACTGCAGCTTCCGCTAGAGTCTTCGAGATGGCACTTCGAACGACGTATTTTGCTTAAGTAAGAGCCATTCTACCCTGACGCTTTAGTCGCACCAGGGTTAGCAAATCAAAGCGCTGACAAAGCTTTAGTCGCCGTTAGCGAACGGGTAGAATAGCCGCCTTTCATTTTAAGACGAGTCAGATGCCAGTACCCGCGACGAAACCAAAAAAACAACAAGTAAAAAGTTCAACAGCAAGAACCATGCGCCAGGCTTATGGGCTGAAAATTCTCAACGCTAACCACCAGGACGTACGACGACTGAAGAGAGAAGGTCATCAGGCAGAACTGCACGGCAACAAATTCTGGAACTCCAGCTTTCTCATCATGGATCACCTGAAAAGGCATCCTTTAAAGAAAAATTCCCGCGTGCTCGAGATTGGCTGCGGATGGGGACTGTTAGGCATCTACTGCGCGAAAACATTTGGCTGCAGGGTCACCGGAATCGACGCCGATCCAAACGTATTCCCCTATTTACAGCTCCATGCAGAGAAAAACGGCGTGACCATGGCAGGCGAAAAAAAATCCTTTCAGCAACTCGACCAACGGTATTTGAGCAATTTCGATGTAATACTCGGAGCCGACATTTGTTACTGGGATGAAATGACGGGACTATTGATGAATCTGATTGCCAGAGCGCGACGTGCCGGTGTTCAACAGGTCATGATTTCCGACCCGTGTCGACCGCCATTCACTGACCTCGCAGAACGTTGCGATAAGAAATACGACGGTGTTCTGCTGGTGGAGAAGTTCCTGAAACGTCCGGTGAACGCTTCCGGTGAAATCCTGATCGTCTGAAAAGACCCGTTAATGGCATGATAATATCTGCACACCAGTTTTATTGGGAATAACTACTATGATCATAACCACAACCAACACAGTCGAAGGCCGAAAAATAAAGGAGTACCTCGGTGTAATCACGGGGGAAGCTATTCTGGGGGCAAACATTTTCCGCGATATGTTTGCCGCGGTCAGAGACATCGTTGGCGGCAGGTCAGCCTCCTACGAACGAGAACTCGGCAAGGCACGGGAGATCGCGCTCGTAGAACTTGAGGACTGGGCGGACGAACTCGGAGCGAACGCAGTGGTTGGCGTCGACCTGGACTATGAGAGCTTCGGCCAGACCAATGGCATGATGATGGTGAGCGCAACCGGGACCGCCGTGATTCTCGAACCCCTGGATACCTGAAATTCTGCAGTCCGCTAATGCGCGCCGGAATCCTCTGATTTACGAAGATACAGATATAGCGGCAGCGCACAAGATAATCCAATGCTCAAGTTGATCAGAATGTAAATCCATGGTTTCGGCTCATCCTGTGCGGACATCATCAGCCAAAACACAAGCGATGAGATCAGCAGGTCGACTACAAAACCTGCACTCGCACCATTGGCAAACAGACCGCCGACAAACGTCGTCAGCTCGATCCCTTCGCTGGAAAAAAAATCAATAAAGAATACGTAAGGCAGTATTCCCCCCACAATAGCCAGCACCAGATACACGTTTTTCACCCAATTCTCCCGTTTCACAGTCACGCCTACAGATGATTGACAATCTTAGTTGGTTGATGACCAAAAACAATTACGTTCAGAGTAATAGCAGCCCTGTCGCAGAGAAAGTCAGGCTAGAATGTCGGAATTCCGGTTGATCATTCGTTATCTGTTTACTGTCTGAAAAGAATGGCACTTACTTAGGGCCTCCGAGATTGGCTTTTACGAATCTCGCCATCAGGTTGAAAAATGTTTGTAGCCGCGAAAGTGAATGACCAGCGGCGAGGGGATGCCTGTCTTTCCGCAGCGAATAGCGCCAGGGATGGACGCGGGATGGGCCATGGATGGCCCACTAAGCGGAGGAAAGACAGGCATCCCCTTGTCGCACACCCTCTGTAACAGGGTGCGATTTGGGCTTAAGTAAGTGCAAAAAAGGACAGCCAATCAACTATCAAAACTCCTTGGGAGAAAAACATGCGATATATGTGCTTGATCTACGAAAATGAAGCTCTGGCCGCCAAGCGTTCGGAGGCGGAGCAGCAGGCTGTTTTTGCCGAGTATTTCCAATTCTCAACCACCGTTCGCGATGCCGGAGTGCTCGTCGGAGGCGATCCGCTGCTGGAAACAAACA
>JAJFKA010000007.1 GCA_021773555.1 Gammaproteobacteria bacterium | reverse complement strand
CTTGCGGTAGCCTCTGAATCGCCAGTGGTCTATCGCCCGGAACCAACGGAATAGAACATTGCCCGAGGATGATGGCAGGGAGTTCCCGATCGGAACCGGCGTACCAAGTACCACCGTGAACTCACAATGTTCAGAATCGGCAATGCTGCTAACGGCATGGTGAAACCAGGCATCTACGTTATACGAATCTATAAACAGGCCAACTTTGAGTTTACGACTCGTCATAGAAATCGGGATTGTTCCAACAGGCGCCCAGTATTACACGCATCTGGGGCAGATTTCCAGCAGGTTACGGGCCTCCCCGAATGGCAGTTTCTGAAATCGGACAACCAATATAGGACTACGGGTTCACTAATTCAATCCCCGGGATTACAGGTGTGGCCGCTTTGTCCCGGGCAACGATTTTGCAGACGGATTGTCCGGTCGAAATCGTCAACTTCAGGCCCTGGCGGACTAACCGTCGACCGGCTGCGCCTGAGTCAGGCGATGCGCCCTGGCAGTGATCATGCCGCCGTCTGAGACCGACACGGATACAACATTTCCATGGTGATCCCGCTCAAAAGCCAGTTGCAGTGAACTCCCCTCGAAATAAAATCGGTCTTTGGCCATGGGTAGCATCTCCCCTTTTGCCTGACCGGACCTGGGTGCAAAACTAAAAAGTTTGCCACCTTCCAGGGTAATGTTGATATCGAATGCACCGTCAATTTTGTAGGTCGCCGCATAAGCCTCAAGATCCGATAAGTCCAGGGAGAGCGTCATCGATTCGGCCGTAACACCCAGTTTGAGCAAGCGCTCCCGAATAACGCTACTGCCTGGGCTCCGCTCCAACGCCTGCTCAAAGTACCTGATGGCGAGATCAGCCTTCCCCTGGTCTTCATAGGCTCTGGCCAGTTTTTCCACAAAGAGTGAAGGTATCTGATAACGCTCGGTGTCATAGTCGAGGATGGCAGCAGCTTCATCCAGACGTTCGTTGTTCACGAGTTTGAAACACAGGATGGAGAGTGTCTCCAGCGGCAGGTTCCGCACGAATCCAAGGCGCTCACCAATCGGCCTGAAGTAATTGCTGACTGCCTCGAGCCCACCCTGATCATAGACAGGCAAAGGATCTGCCAGACCCCAGCCGGAGAAAATAAATTCCAGTCCGTCAGTGGTGCTTCGCAACGGCACTGAGCCGTGAGTCTCGTCGTTCATCCAGCGGAAATCCCAACGGAAATTCGCTGGCTTGAGTTCGTCCAGCACACCGGAAAGTTTTCGGATACCCCCCAGCATAGCGCCGCCTTCGTTACCCATGGTCATATACAGATCCTTCTTAAGCGTTTTGTGTTTCCTGAAAAATACATCTGCCTGCGCTACCAGACCCTGGTTGCTCCACCACAGGCTCGGACTGATCGCCAGATAGGCGTTAAACATGTCTGCCGCTGTGATCAGCGTATGAATTGCCAAGAGGCCACCAAAGGAATGACCGACCAGAAGCCGATATCCCTCGGTTCGATAATGTGTCTGCACCCACGGAAACAATTCCTCGGCCATGAATTTCAGGAAGTTATCAGCGCCACCTGCCGTTGGGTGTTCTTCCTGCTCTGCTGGATTGGTGGTCGCTGGCGTTAAGTCCCGGTTACGATCGGTATTGGTGATGCCAACGATAAGCATGGGAGGAATGCGGCCGCTTCGTGCCAGGTGATTAACGGCCGCCGAGGTGTGGTGGAAATTACTCTGGCCGTCAAGCAGGTAAAGTACCGGGAACTTCTCTGCAGTATCAGTATGATAATTCGCCGGTTCGGAGACGATAACCTCCCGCTTCTCATCGAGAATTTTTGACTCAATACTTTTTATCGAACCAATTGTCACTGTTTCGTCGTCAGCCATTACAACCTCGCAGCAGGAATATGGGTCTATGTTACGCGGGGATTTAGATTAGTCGAGATCATCACCAGGATCAGCTGCCGGTCACGGCAACACGCCATCAAGTCTATAAAACAAATTGACGCCCAGGTGAATAGATGTTTTAGTTTCGGCTCTCCAGCATCCTGCAGAAAACCTATGATGTCGTTTATCGGCTTCAGGATAGCGACAATTGCAGCTCTTCTTCTGCCGGCCTCCTGCTTTGCCGCTGGTGTACCCATACCGCTGACTGCTCCACATGTGGTCGATGGGAATAACTTTTTCGATTGCCCCAACAAAAACTCGTCCGACGTGCCTTTCCCACCCCAGGCGTACAGAACCCAAAAAATTGGTCTGTTCAGCTTCGGCGTGGCTGCCGTTCGACTGGCTCCTGACCAGCCGGAAGTGCTGTTTTTATCCAATGGGCAGGACCAGGGGCCGCAGCCACTGGTAGCCATCAGTCCGGAAGAGAATTCCTGGCCATCCTGGTATTCCACCGACTTCGATTTTCAGGGTCGACTGGCCGTGGGGGATATCGATGGCAACGGATTTCCGGAAATTGCGGTGCCGGTATTTGCTGACAAGTATCGTAACTACAGCGGCGGCAAGCTTCACATATACAAGAACGAGAAGGGTAAATTACTCCCCGCTTATGAAACCCGCATCGACGTCGGTGGCGCACTGCTAGAAGTCGCATTTGGTGACGCCGATGGTGATGGTGACCTCGATGTGGCCACATCCATTCTCGGTAAGGACGGAAGCGTGCCCGAGCCGCCACCGTCCGGCAGCGGCGAAACCATCATTATGGAGAACCAGAATGGCAGGATCGTCGATAACCGATTCTGGACGGCCGAGGATGTTGAAGAATGCAAGCTCAAGCTTGGTGACAAAATCCAGTGCAACTTTGTTTTCGGCATTCTCTTTGCGGATGTGAATCTGGATGGCATCATGGATCTCATCACCAATGGTAATCGCCTGCGCATTTACTACGGAGCACTCGTTGGGGCAGGGACACCGCAGGAGAAAACAGCCATTTCCAAAAAGCCCGGATGGCAGTCGAAAGAATACTGGGATGTCGGTTACGACGTCTCCCTGGGCTGGGAGAACAGGAAAAAAAGGACCATGATGCTTGCTGTATCTTCCTACTCCCCGGTACCAGGTACCGCCTATCCCTTCCGAACCTACATACCTGCAAGCAGCAAGAAGGCCGTCTGGAAGTCAAAGGTAGTTGGTGCAGGCGGCGGGCTGCTTGTTCACGACATTAACAACGACACCTACCCCGATCTGATTACCTCAAGCCAGGGCATTAACAAGCACCCCATGCGGATATTTCTGGGGCACAAGACCGGCTACAAAGTCATGCCTGAATTCTGCTCCGGTAAATCGAGTGGCAGTGAGCCCAGAAAAATAACCTGTCCCGGTTCATTGTTCTTCGGTGGTACCGTCATCGAGTCCGAGGGGGACGACGCGCCTGAAACGACCTGCGAGACTTTCTCAGTCGGCAAACTAAAGGCACTGCCGCAGGGACGCGGGTCGAGCTGCACTCACACCAATTTAAAAGCCGATCACGCAGGGTATGTGTTTACGCTTCAGCGTAAATCCTCGTACATCGAATCGGTCAAGATTGAAGGCAAAACCCTGTCTCGAAAGTTGTTCGCGTACGAACCAGGGGGCATGACAGTGTCAGTGGGGCAAAAGGTCATGCCTGCTTCAACGGTAGAAATCACCTACCGATACTCGGCTAATCCCAATCTGGTGATTGCCGACATGGATCCGCTTTGCGGTCCGGGGATCTTTCCAAATCAACCCTAAGGACGGAAAACTATTATGCTTATTCAACTTCTTGCAGATGTCACCCGCGACAAAAAAATCATTGCCGAGTTCATCAAATCGCCGGATAAAGTCCTGAAGCGATACCCGGGCATCACCAGGCAACAGGCACAGTGTCTAAAGAATCGAAACCTGGCATCGGTGAGCCAGGCGGTCGGTGCAGAAGTCGCAAAACATTTCTCTGGCCCCCGCTATCGGCTTATGTATGTGGGCGTGGACATTACATTTTCCAGCCTCGTCCCCAATTCACACAAGGTGGGCGACCCGGTCAACCTGACCATGGTGCTGGATGTCAAGCAGGCACCGACTGGCATTGGTGCGCTCAAGTCTTCGGTGGATTTTAATCATCGCAGCGACGCGACAACTGCAAAGGTTACAAGCACCGTGCTGAACCTGGCGAAGAAGACCATCACGATCAAGATGACCGCAAACTTCAAGCCGAAGGGAAGCTACAATGCATACGTTAAGGTCTGGGCAACCGGGACACCGGCGGAATATGCTGACCTGACCACAAAGAATATTTTCTCCGCCACCGCAAGCTGACCATGTTGAGTCGTCCCCGGGAACTGGTTTCCCAGGGATTAACCAGCATACCGGAGATCCTGATCGGCCCGGCGCAGCGCGCAGATCTTCAATCGCTGCCTGATCTGCTGCCCTGCGCGTGCACCCTGGGTGGATTCGAATGTCGTCTGGATTCATCAGTCCAGGTTGACTTCGGCGTCGGTCTGGAGAATCCAGGCTCATTTTCAGGAATGGGTTTTCCATGGGATTGTGCGCAGTCGCTTGATGACAAGTACTCGGCATTCATCGATGAGTGGGTGTCCCATGATAGTTTGATGAATGAACATGTAAGCGCCATCTGGTTTGGTTTCGACAGGAACGGGACCCAGCATGCCGACCAGCCTTTTCTCTATTTTGCCCCGCCCGCGGTGAGCGCTACATCTGAGAGAAACACAAAATTGTTGTTGGCTGTCATTACGCGAGGGCTCCGGGTGGTTGCACCGTCAGCCCACAGTGCCAGCCTGCCTGTCATCAGGGCGTGCCTCGATGCCCTGCCCACCCGTGGTGAATTGCTGCTGGCCGCATCGCTACACCAGCGCGGCGTCGATGCAGTCCGCCTTGAGCTTCGAATGCAAACCGCGGAACTGGCGGGTTTTCTTCAACGTGCCGGGTGGCCGGGTGACTATGCCTGGCTGAAGACGACCCTCGCTACTTTCGAAGCCCAACAATGGCATATGCCAATACAGATTGAAATGACTGATCGACTGCTTGCCGGCATCTCGCTCGAGTTCCCGGTATTGCCGGAAGAGTTTGATAACAGTGAATGGGAATTCGTCCTTGCGCAATTCGTTCAATCAGGCTACTGCCTTCCTGAAAAGCAGCAAGCCATCATCGCCTGGGCCAACGGGCGTACTGAGGCGCTGGATCGGCAACTCGATCTGAAAATTTCCCATAAGCCAGATGGCAGTACCCTGGCGAAAGCGTATCTCGTGGTTGAGGATACGCTCAGTTTGTTTTGACACCGATCGGCATCATCACATGCGCCCAGTTTTCCGGTTTTACGACTCCACAATGCTGCAATGCCCGGGTCTGGAGCTGCTCTTCGAGATCGTCCTGACAGTATTGCGCGCTTCGATAGCGACAGACAGCCGCCATCGCTGTCTGGTCAGCTTCCTCAAACTGATCAGCCGCGTGGTTAAGTTGCGCTTCAACCTGTCCCTGATTCAGATGCCAGCAGCAAAGACCAGATATTAGCGTCGCCCAGGCCCTGCTATCCAGGCGTTCTTCCCCGGCAAGTAGCTTCTCAGCCTGGCGCACGAGCCGTAACCGACCCGGTTGCGCGGTCGCGGTCGCAAGTGCCACCCTGGCTCTGAGTGACCACATATCGATCCGCACGATCTGCGCAAACAGCAATCCTGAAGATTTCAATCTTGGCCACACAGCGTCGATGAGCCGCCATGCTTCCTGCGAATTTCCTCTCGCCAGTTCTACCATTGCCATGCCCCGAACCGCATAGATGAAATGAAGATGTGAACTGACGCTGGATGAGGAAAGTTCCGTGAGTGAAGCTGAATCTTCTGCGGCCAGGTCGAGCTCATCACCGGCGACCCTCGCAATCATTCGACAGCCCCGGGCAACTGCTACCGCATACTTATCAGCAACGCTTTCAGATTGAATCAGCATGTGCTCAGACCGGGCGTACATTTCAGTAAAGTCGCCGACCTCCTCCAGCGCCCTGATGGCACCCATCATGGCGAGATCACACTCCCAGGCGACGCCGGTTGCATTCTCCTTAAGTTGGGCCATGCCTTCATCGCAGAGCGCAAGTGCCCGCTTCCAGGCTCCGGATTGCAAACTCACCTGGCCCCGGCCGACAGTTATTAATCCGCGCAGATATGGATCATCCAATTCCTCCGCCAGGTCTTCGGCTCCCTTTAGCAATTTAAGTCCCCAGCGTTTCAACGCTCCACCGGCAGGCACCAGCGCGGTACCGGCGAGGGTACTCTGAAACCGGGCAACACTGGCGAGATTCCCCTGGGCAAGCGCAAGCCGCAAACCGAGACAAACAAAGAAGGAAGCGCGCACGGTATCCAGTGCACTCAATCCTTTGGCGACAGACCACAAAAGGTCAATATCAGAAGGAAGCTCAACGCTGCTGGGAACCTGCGTACGGGCAGGTCGGACACCGAAAATCCTGAGCCTTAACAATATCGGAATCACTCGTAAGGTCGCGGTATTGGCAGACCGGGGAAACGGTATGTTCCGTTGCTTCATGAGCGGTTCTAAAATCGCATATCCTTCCAGCAGGTATCCACTGGCGAAATACTGTTCGGCTGCCTTCGCGCGCACCTCGTTCACTCTGGAAGCGTTCATGGACGCGAGTATATCCGCCGCTGATGCCAACAGCTTCGCGGCGACCAGACCACTGCCGGCCAGTGCTGATGCCTTCCCGCCCCGCTCGAGCAAGTCGGCCTGCTCCCCGGGTGCATGAACACCGTATTCAAGCGCCTGATGGTAAAACTCGGCGGCCAGATTAAAGGCAAGTCCCTGCTCCGCAGCTTCAGCCGCTGCGATCGAATACCGCACCAGGCTTTCCATCTCACCTGCGCGTAATGCATGAAAGGCCAACAACGCCGGACCGGAACTGGATTCCTGCTCGAGTACGCCAAGAATATCGGCGTGGATATGCGTGCGGGTTTCGGCGTTGAGGGACTCAAGCATCGCACTGCGAATCTGGTCGTGATAGGTATCAAACGCGAGTTCGCTGCCAATATGCACGGTCTTGATCAGATTCTCACTTTCCAGGACCGACGCAATATCGATTCCTGCGCGGTCAGACGTGCACGCCGCAAAGACAGTTGTTCGCGCAATGGGGCCCTCTGACGAGGCGACGAAGGCCAACTGGCGGAACAGATCAGGCGGCAGGTTAGTCAGCCGATGACCGAGCAGTTCTTCGAGCCGAATTTTCCCCAGGTCTGGTTGCGCATGTCCCGTGGCGCCACCAATGGATTTGGCCAGCTCTGCAATCATGAACGGTGACCCATTGGCCTCGGCGAGCAGGTCACGGACCTGCGCGGACCACTGCCTTTCCGCCAGGTAAGTGGACAATAATGATTCCGCACTCGACACGGACAGTGGTTGCAGATCAATGTTTTTGACTGATCGCCACACCGCACTATCACTGGTTTCGAGATCGTACAGCAGCGGTGAATCCAGCTCGCCGGACCGATAAGAAAATATGAAAAGCACGGGCGGTGCATCGGGTTGACGCAGTATCTCCCGGACCAGATTGGCGCTGTCAAAATCCCCCCACTGCAGGTCATCAATCCAGCATACTGTCGCTTTCCGGTCACCGATTCTCGCAATCAGTTCCCGAATGGCTTCGAAAGCCAGCCTGCGCAGTTCCCGGTCATCAGTCTGCAGCGAACGCGGGCGATGGTGCGGCGGCAGGACCCTCGAGAGCACGGGGAATACTTTTGCCAGCGCAGCCACATGCCGCGGAAGATAGGCGTCAATCTGGTCGGCAGGCAGGTGCGATAAAAATCGGCTGATTTCATCAATCAGACCATCAAGTGCCTCATAACGGATGTGCTCAGAGGGATGACATCTGGACCTGAAAACCTGCGCCTCATTGCGCTGTTCGATGCGGTCCAGAAACGATTCGATCAGGGACGACTTTCCAATTCCCGATGGTCCGCGCACAGCGACACTAACAGCTTCACCCTGGTGAACACGATCCAGCTCACGATGCAGTTGTGCGAGCTCTGCTTCACGGCCAATCGCCACTGACGTTGATTCACTGGTGGATACAACTTCGTCCGGGACCCCCAGTTGCTGCAACACCGGTGCAATCTGAGGTCGTGAGGACGGCTGCGATAACATCAGTTGCATGCAAAGATCGCTCAGATCGCCGGACACGCCGGGCTCAACTTCGATCGGCGCCGATGGTGTTGATTCAGTATCCAGAATTTCCGGAACGCTCTTGCGCGGCAGCTCTCCCGTCAGGCACTCATATAACAACACGCCAACGCTGAACAGGTCCGTTGCACTCGACAAGGCTTCACTATGAAGTTGTTCAGGCGCCATGTAGGCAAGCGTACCGGCCATGCCTGAATGGATGCTCATCATGGACGCACGGGAATCAAGACCGGTGGTCATGCCAAAATCAACCAGGACAACCCGGTCGCCTTCTACCAGAACATTACCCGGCTTGATGTCCCGGTGCAGTTTGTCGTTCGCGTGCAGTTTTGCAAGGCCCTGAAGAATCTGCGGGAGATAGACCCGCAATCGCTGACATCGCTGCGCAGGGGACAAGCCACGAAGAGAGGACAAAAGGTCGCCACCCCTGATGTACTCCATCGATATAAACACGTCATCCTGAACCTGGAGTTCATACAATGATGCCAGGTTGCGGTGCTTAATCGTTGCCAGTGAGCGAAACTCCCGTTTGAGACGAAACAGGCTCTCCGGGTCACCGAAGCGAAGGGTCTTAACGGCAACCTCGTGGTTGTTTCGTTTATCCAGAGCACGATAAACAATGCCGTGACTGCCCTGCCCGAGTCGCTCCAGGACCTCGTAACGTTCCTGTCGGATGACGCCTTCAAGATTATCGCTCTCCACCAGAGTTCCTGTTTTGCCTGGTGGGAGCATTCATCCTTATCTCCCGTTCTGTACCGAGAGGGTCTCGTGTCTGGCGATGAGTTCGCACACGATTTCGAGTCGACTCAGCACCTGTGCAGGAGGGCGCGTGCTGTAGGTTGAACCGATCGACAAGTAGACATTTTCGCTGGCCTGTATATAGGCCCACTTCAATCCGTTGGATTTCAGAAAATCCTCATCGTCATTCGCAGGAAGCTCACCATTGAGGAACAGGGGAAGATGGTGATCAAGTCTGTTCGCTAACTCCCGGCCGCGAGAATCCCAGCCATAGATCTGCGCCGAGGCATTCCAGATGTTCACATAGCTGGTGCGCAACAACGTCTCGAGTGAGCCGAGGAAATTGTTGATCAGCGACCGATTCGCCTCACCATTGAGCAGCGCCAGGCCAAAGTTAGCCAACGCGGTCTCAATATCCAGTCTGAGCTCCAGCACTTCAACATCTCCGGAAGATTTAGAATGCGCCAGCACCTCGGCGACGCGATTGGCGATACGAATTGACACGGTGGGATCATGTTGATCATTGGCGGCGTGGGCTTCTGCCTCATCAATCGGCTCACCGGTAATATGGGTGCGAACTGATAACAACAGCTTTTGCAGTTGAAGATCCCTGTTTTCTGTGGGCCAGCCCTGCATATTGGCTGTTTCGCAAACCCTGAATGGCAACGGAATCCGTGCGTCGTCAACAACAATCGGCACCAGGTTGCCGGCATCGAGTGCTGCGTTACTCTCGCCAATCACCCAGTTAGATCGAACCGATGCGATGCTCCAGACGACGATCACGCACCTGGCCTGCGCCAGTTCACGCTCAATGGTCAGGGCCAGTTCAGCGCCAACGGCAAGCTCCCGGTCCCACCAGACCGAAAATCCGGCACGCGTCAGGGAGTGTACAAGCTCCCGGACAACAGACCTGTCTTCGTGGGCGTAGCTGATGAAAACATCTGCCATACAATTATCCTGGCTCGAAGCACTCCATTGTACTGATCACAATCCGATCGCGCCTCATCTTTGTGGGTAACCAGAACAGCCCCTGGCTTATACTCCCAATATGCCATCCTGGAGACGCTAACCGAATTGAAACACCGATGAATGATCGCCTTGCGGAAACCAGATGGGGTGCCCTTTCGTTCGAGGATACCGGGGGCAGTTCGCGCCCGATCGTATTTCTCCACGGCGGCGCTGCAAATCTCCGGGTCTGGGACAACGTCATCCCGGCACTGACGGATTCCTTTCGTTGTGTCAGCTTTGATCTGCCGGGTAACGGCCTGACACCGATCGCCCCGCTGACCTTTGCACAACTCAGTGAAGCCCTGTTCGACGCATGTACGGTCCTCAAGATCAGTCTGCCACTGCTGGTGGGCCACTCATTCGGTGGTCTGGCCTCGGCAGTTATAGCCAATTCGGGCAACCTGGTTTCGGGTGTGGTGGCGATTGATCCCTACCTGAGTGATAAAGAGGTGCGCCGCGACTTCAACGATCTGGATGAGGCGCTCGAGGAAGTGCGCGCGATGAACTGGCCCTGGCCGGACACTTTTGAGGTTTTTGATGAAGTCGAGCGAATCCTGAAGACTGCCTACAGACCAAGGCCGAATGAAGCCAACCTGCGGGCCATGATCCGGCGCGGCTATCGTCAGCTGCCTAACGGTGCGTGGCGTCGGTATCCGAGACGCGAGGATGAAATGAAAGGGGTCGAAGCGAACTGGTCGGTCAACGTTCTGGACACCTTCAAAGGCGTAAATTGCCCCCTGGCGATGGTCGTTGCAACCTCGATTTCAGCAGCGAGACTTGAGCGAAGACGGGAGCTGGTAAAGGCGATCAGCCGTGAGGTCGCTGATTTCGAGTACTTCGAATTTGAATGCGAGCATGACATTCCCGGATACATGCCTGATGAACTCGGACAATGCATCAGCACCTGGGCAGGGCTTGAGCAGTCCCGGCAAAGGCCAGAACTGAAACTTACTGCCGAAGCTGATCTATAATGGGTCAGACTTACCAGCGGCAGTATTCATTTCCGAATTACGCCTGGGGAGACCTGGAGGGAAGCCTGTGAAATCGCTGTTTTTTCTTGTCACCTGCCTGATATCGCTCATGGCGGTGGCAAGCGAACCCGGGCCAATCAATTTCCCGGGCCATACATGGCAGAAAGTCGAAGCATCGGCAATCGGCTGGAATGAGCAGCACCTGGCAGATGCACTCAGCTACGCAAAGGATGAGAGCGCCAGCAGCGTGGTGGTGGTGTACCGCGGTAAAATCCTGGCGGAAGGACACTGGCCAGTCTACGGAATCCCCTATCAGGCGCTTGTCGCAGGGCGCGACGAAAATGACCATGCCATTGAGGATGTCGCTTCGATGCAGAAAAGCATCGTTTCGTATCTTGTTGGCAACGCTATTGCTGAAAATTTGCTCGATCTAAATGCACCGGTGACACGCTATCTGGGTGAGCACTGGTCAGAGGCGGAAGCTGCGCAGGAATCGATGATAACGATTCAACACCTGCTGGCGATGACCAGCGGGCTCGATACGGACCTCAAGAGCAAAGCGGCGGCCGGATCGTTATGGCAATACAACACCAATGCTTACAGTCTGCTTATTCCGATACTCGAAACCGTTAGCCAGCGAACTATCACTGCACTGACAAGCCGCTGGTTGACGGTCCCGATCGGCATGCAGGACAGCGGTTGGATTGAACGATCCTGGGTACTGCCGGGTATGGACGCCAATCGGATTGGATTTCAAACCACCGCCAGGGACCTGGCACGATTTGGTCTGCTGTTGTTGTCCGACGGCACCTGGGAGGGTCAGCGGGTGGGAAATCCGGATTATCTGGACAGCATGAAGCGGCCGTCGCAAATCCACAATCCATCCTACGGCTATCTGTGGTGGTTAAACGGCCAGCCGGTGTTGAGCAAAGCCGGGCTGGATCACAGCGGTGATGTGCCGGAAGCGCCGGGAGATATGTATAGCGCTCGCGGGGCACTGGGAAGACGACTCTATGTTGTTCCGAGTATGAACCTTGTGGTGACCCGATTAGGCAAGGGCCCGGCTAAGGAATTTGACCGGGTGTTCTGGAAGAAACTCATGGCAGCGTCACCACAGGGACAATTATGTGGCCAGTGCAATGGTGCCGTGGCAGATAAGCCCGGGGATGCGAAAACCGGGGACGGACAATACATTTCCTGGCGTGAACATATTATTGATGACCCTGGTCTGGGTGTGCCGGACCTGAGTGGCAGTGATGGATTGTCCATGGCCGACCTGGACAAGGACGGATTTGAAGACATCGTCTCCGTGCACGAATCGGACACAGTCTATGATGCCAAACCAAATGGCCATGTGCGCATCGCCTGGGGCAGTATTGATCCCCACAAGTGGCAGCTCAGCACGCTGGCGAGCGGCACGCAGGCTGCCGCTGCAGAAGACGTCGCCCTCGATGATGTTAACGGGGATGGTTATGTTGACGTGGTGGTCGCCGCTGAGCTTGCTCATCTTATTTACTTCCAGAATCCGGGGACAGCCATTCGCGACACTGTCTGGAAGCGCGTAATACTCGACGTCAGCACGAACCGTGGTTCGTACATCCGGGCATTTCTCGCAGATTTTGATGGCGACGGCAGACCCGAGATCGTCGCTGCTAATAAGGGTGAGCAAAATCCTGAGGTTCTCGAGGCACCATTGAATAACATTTCAATCTACACCGCACCTGACAATCCGCTTAAGGGGGAGGACTGGTTGGAAATTCCTCTTGGGAGCGTCAGGATACCGATCAATTCAGAACCCGTCGATCTCGATGGCGATGGTGATCTGGATGTGGTCGGTGGTTCAAGGGCTGAACGGCGCGTACTCTGGTCTGAGAATCTCGGCCGCCTGAAATTCCAGGAACATCCGATCAACGTTCCGGACGCCGACGAGAATCTCGCCATCACCGGATTTAACATGGACTACGCCGACCTGGATGCAGATGGCAGGCTTGATATTATTTCCACAGCCTGGCCAGGCTGGATTGTCTTGTTGCGTCAGCCAGCGCAGAAAACTGACGACTGGAAATTTTCTGTGCTTGGCCACGCAGCGCCCGATCAGCTGGTGAGTGTTCGCCTGGCAGACATTGACAGCGATGGTGACCTGGACATATTTACCGGCGCATACAGCCGTGGTCCACGCGACACGGATGGACCGTTAGTCACCGCCGCAAATCCCCTCGGCAGAATTGCCTGGTTTGAGAACCCCGGTGAAGGCGTGCTCTCCGATTGGCCACGCCATGATATTTCCCGGCGTAAACGTGGCATGTACGATAAATGGCTGTTTAGAGACCTCGACGGCGACGGTGACCTGGACGTCCTTGGCACCAGGGGAAACAGTGAACCCTTCGATGGCGTATTCTGGCTGGAGCAGGTTCGATCAGACTCGCCCGTGCACGTATTCTCACCGGCAAGAGTCATCGATAGTCTGCAGATGAGCCTGCCGTGATTCAAAGTTCTTGTTACACTCAGAAAAAATCCGCACCAGGAGACCCACGTGCAATTAACCACCGTACTCTACGAGAAAAAAGGCCATGTGGCTTATGTGACCCTCAATCGCCCGGAAAAACTGAACGCCATGAACGATGTACTGCATCGGGAACTGGGCGAGATCTGGGCTGACTTCCGGGACGATCCTGCACTCCGGGTCGCGATCCTCTCCGGCAAGGGTCGATGCTTCAGCGCGGGTGCTGATCTTTCCGGTGGTGCACCGGCTGATTATCAATATACGGGAGACTTCCCGGACATCACCCAGACCCAGCGGGTCTACAAACCCATCATCGCCGCGCTACACAGCCATGTAGTTGGCTACGGCATGTGGATCGCTCTCGATGCCGATATTCGAATCGCGACCGCAGACACATCATTCTGGCTACCGGAGCCGCAATGGGGTATTGCCACTATCCCATGCGCCTGGTTTCCGAAAATTCTGCCCTGGGCAATTGCCTCAGAGCTGCTGCTGCTGGCGGACCGGATTGATGCCCAGCGGGCCTATCAGCTCGGCATGATCAATCGTATTGTGCCGGATGATCAGCTCATGGCGGAGGCGGAAAAAATCGCGGCACGATTCTGCGAGTTGAGCCCCGTTGCGGTTCAGGGCATGAAAGAATCCATGGTACGTGCGGCATCGCTGGACTATGCGGCGGTCAATCACATCACGGATTATGTGCAAACCCGGGTAATGAATTCAGAAGACAGAAAGGAAGGTGGCAGGGCCTTTATCGAAAAACGCACAGCGAACTGGCCGGAATAACCCGCCCCATCTGATCACGGCCGCAACTTGGTATCAATCCAGTCTCGCATTGGGGTCAGGTCTTGGGGAATTTCTTGTCCATCGAGGATTCCTGTTGTAATGTGTACCGCGTTCCAGCGCTACTATTATTAAGGCATATTGATGGAGCGACGCCAGCACCCCAGGGTCGACGTGAATTTCAACGCGGCACTTATGAATGAGCAGATACTGCCCATCGGTTGTCGTGTCAAAAACGTCAGCACGGGTGGCATGATGCTATCGCACGAGGTCAGTGAAAAAATCACACCTATTCGCGATAGCGATAACTTCGAAATTCGTTTTTCGCTAAAACAACACAATAAACGCAAGGTTATCCAATTACCGGTATCCGTTGCCCGGAAATCATCGGATACCATTGGTGCCCGGTTTGCGAGGCTCCAGCCAGGACTGATCGCACTGGTTGCCCCGGGCCAAACCGCTATGCGTAATCCCCCACCCCAGCTGGATTTGCCGTTAGCGGTAACAACCCAATCCCGCCCGACTAACGTTCAGCGCTCGTTCGCCCACCTGATGCACGTCGCAAAAGATCACCGGTACGCCTCCTTCGGATTGATATCCAGTGTCATTGCCGGATCACTGCTCTTTGCAACCTGGAAGTTCGAAGATCTGGGCGAGCGCACGAATGCACTGGAGTCGAACGTGGCACGACTTAATAATGAAAGCCTCAAGATTCCGCTGATGGACCGCCTGGCGATCCGGCAGCTCGATACGATCAACGGCCAGCTCGAATCGCTCAACGTCCAGAATGACGACATTGAGCGGCGGATCGGGAGCCTCGAATCGGCAAACACGGTCGCGACGGAACCCTTCGACTCAAGCGAAGCACAATCCTCGGAACCTCTGACGCATGCGTCATCTGAACCCTGGGTAATCAATCTCCTCACCCTCTACAATGAATCCGCGGCAAGAGACTTTACCGCACGCGCGAACACGCTCGGTATCCCCGCCATATCGACGCTCGAAACTATCGACAACAATCGCGTCTGGCGAGTTCAGGTCAGCGGATTTGCTGACCGCAAAGCCGCCACCGATTACAGTCTCGATGCGCAACGGAAACTGGGGCTCGAGAGCGTCTGGATCTTCCAGAATAAGGGCTGAGTCCCGATGCACAATCATGGGTAGAGTAGACGGAAAAATAGCGCTGGTCACCGGCGGAAGCTCCGGCATTGGCAAGGCGACAGTCGAGATGATGGCCGTGGAAGGCGCAACTGTTTATCTCGCCGATATCAATGACGACCAGGGTATCGCCATCGCTGGCGCGAACTCGGCAACCTTCATTCATCTGGATGTCAGCCAGGCCGATCAGTGGCAATCAGCCATGGCACTGATTCAGGCAGATCACGGTCGTCTGGATATCCTGGTTAACAATGCGGGCATCTCTCCTCACGACAATTACGAGAGCCTGGACATGGCACTCTGGCATCACATTATGGCGATCGTTCTGGAAGGTCCGGCGCTGGGTGTAAACGCCGCGCTGCCATTGCTCAAACAAAGTCAGGCGGGCTCGATCGTCAATCTGTCCTCAGTGGCCGGCATTATTGGCGCGTCAGGCTACGCCTCTTACGGCGCGGCCAAGGCGGGGGTTCGCAACCTGACCAAATCCGTGGCGATGCTGTGTACTGAACGGAAATATCCAATCCGCTGCAATTCCGTCCATCCGGGTTCTATCGACACACCGATCCTCGACGCGGACAAGGCAAAATATGGCGACAAGGCCATCAGTCAGCGTGAAAAATCAATTCCCATGGGCCGGCTGGGTCGCGCTCAGGAAGTCGCCAACGCTATTTTCTTCCTCGCCTGCGATGAATCCAGTTTTATCACCGGGACAGAGCTGATCGTTGACGGCGGGTTTACCGCGCGCTGAACCAGCGTCAGGTTCGTGATGCCGTGTCTATCGTGGCGATGGATTGTTCGAGTGCACCGGTAAACTCTGCGTCACTCATGCCCGCGTTTAATCCCTCGGTCAGTGCCCGGGAAAAACTCGCGATCATGCCCTGATTCCGGCTCAGCTTTTCACATGCATCAGCACGCGTATAGCCGCCGGAGAGCGCGACCACCCGCAAGACCTTGTCGTGATCTATCAGCGTTCGATAATAATTGTCTTCATTGGGCAACGTCAGTTTGAACACAACCGGTAACGCCTCATCAAGACGCTCCAGATGCGCGGTTAACGCTGTGCGCAGGATTTCTTCACACTCGGATTTCTGTGCTGAATTGACATCTACCTCGGGCTCAATTATCGGCACCATACCGGCTGCGATGACTAACCTCGCGACACTGAACTGCTGGTCAACAACGCGTTCGATACCCGCGGCATTGGCCGTTTTGATAACCGAGCGCATTTTAGTGCCAAAGATTCCGTGCTGTCCGGCAAGCGCCAGGGTTTCGCCCAGTGCTGGCATCGGTTTCATGACCTGGACGCCGTCTGTTTCAGCTTCAAGGCCCTTGTCGATTTTCAGAATCGGAATGACGTGCTTTACCTGCCACAGGTAATCACTCGTCGACTTACCTTCGACGAAACGTTGCATGGTGTCTTCAAACAATATCGCTGCAATAATCCGATCACCGGTGAACGCTGCATTGGTCATGATGCGAGTGCGCATGGCATGTACCTGTTCGTACATTTCCTGCTCACCCTCATAAGTGTCTTCACCAATCCCGTAGAGGGCCAGTGCTTTTGGCGTGCTGCCACCGCTTTGATCCAGCGCTGCAACAAAACCTGTGGCGCTGCGGAACTTCTCCTGCTGTTCGTTAAAACTCATCGGTTTACTCCAATTGCTTTTGGGGTGATTAAAACAGATTATCCGCATTGGAACATCCGTCGCGACGCTGGCAGCATCGTAAAGCACATCAACAGGACAATTGACCATTTCTCAATCAAGTGACCCGGACGAACTAATCAAAGCACTCAATTTGAAACACCTGAATGCAGAGGCCGGGTTGTTCGAAGTTATTCGGGTGTCTGACTTGTCAGTCACTGCCAGCGACGGAGATTCTCCGGTCAGCAATGCGATTTACTTTATGCTCACAAAAAGTGAGCCGCAAAACTACCTGCACTGGCTTTACTCTGACGATTACCAGACGCTGATTGAAGGAGGCCCTGCCGATTATTACCTGTTCTTTGCGGACGGCAGTGTCGCGAAATACACCATGGGCAGGGACCTGAAAAACGGCCAGGTCCTGGTTGTGCCATGTCCCGCCAACGCTGCCAAAGCCATTGTTCTACATGAATCTGCCAGCCACCTGCTGGTCAGTTCCGTGGTGACACCGGCGTGGAGCCCGCAGCGTGCCCGGATCGGTGCCGATGAATCCTTTGTTGATCAATATGCAGGCCAGGCTGACTGGGCCACCCCGGAGTTCCTTTCGTTCCTGGTCGGCCCGAATTTTGGGCACAAGATTGGCGCCGCGGCCACAGGGCTTAACCTCGGTATTGATTCGCTCGGACAGATCATCTGGCAGGGAATGCAGTTAACGGACGCGCAGGCGCTGCTTGAGATAAAGAAATTTACCGGCGCCCATCCTGATCAGGAGTTCGAAATCACGTTCGATGACAACCAGACGGCTTCATCGACCTGTGCAAAACGGCTTGCTGATCTTGCTGGTCAGGCTGGCTTCAGCAATGTTCGTCTTCGCCAATGTTAAGAGCTTCCCTGGCTCCGTGTTGTATCTCCGGTATCGATTCCCCGCAGAAAGTCCAGAACCGCCTGATTGAACTTCTCCGGTTGATCAATATTGGCCGCGTGACCGGCGCCGGGGATAATTTCCGTCACGGCACCTGGAATCTTGCCGCCCATGTAGTCAGTCGGGATGCGGAATGCCTGATCGTCTTCACCGACCAGCACCAGTGTCGGCAATTTGATCACCGGCAGAGATTGGATAACCCGATCATCCACCTGGGCGAGCATCCCACGCGCCGCATTGGCCAGACCCTGTGCTGAGGTGTGCTGACTGGCACGTACCTCGCTGCCGGGGCCGAGCGCATCGAGTCCAATTTCCTCGAAGGCTGACGCGCGCTCACCCGCAGTTCTGTTCCATTGCGTACGACCCTTATCACTTTTATATCCGGGACCCGTATCAAAGAGCATCAGTGCCAGACATCGTTCCGGGTAAGTAGCATGAAATGCGAGTGTCATATACCCGCCCAGAGACAAGCCCGCAATAATTGCCCGGTCTACACCACACGCATCGAGAATCGCTGCCATGTCATCAACGGTAGCGGCCTCTGAATAGAGACCCGGATCAGCGGGGCTGTCCGACTTACCGTGACCGCGCATATCCCAGGCGATTACATTGTATTGTGCTTTCAGCGCCTGCAGCTGGCCTGTCCACATGGCAGAAGTCGCACTGTAACCGTGACTTAGCAGTATTGTTGGGGCCGACTCCATTGCGGACAAATGGTGCTCGTAATAGATACTGACGCCCTGCCTCGATAAATTCATTCAACACCTCTTCATCCATTAAAAGCAGGCAGCATAACTCAACTTCGTTCGTTTGACTTGTGGTCCATTGCGGGAGTTCAGGCCAGTTCGATACCGATGGCCTCGTTGACCCAGATCATTCGCATATCCTTCACCCTGTTTGATAATAAAACCTGAGATCACCTTGAATTGGGCGTTTCCGCACCCAAATCTTCTAATACAGCACCTGAACCCAAAGCGGCTCCCATGGCCAGTGACGATAAAACACCCGGCGATCAGCAATCATTACCCGAAGCGCCGAGGCATTCACCTTTCGATCCACATATCTGGATGTGGCTGGCTGTCATGTTCCTCGGTTACTACTTCTACACCGACCAGGCTTCAGTAAAGCCAGAAAAAATCGCCTATTCCGAATTCAAGCAGGCCGTGGTTCGGGGTACGGTGGACTCTGTTTCCTTCAAGCTGGATCAGATACGTGGCCGCTATAAGGAAACCACAAACGAACGCAACGTATTCATTACTACCCTTCCGGGTGTCGCTGACAACGCATTGATGCCGCTACTGGAGGAGCACAACGTCAGGATAGAAGCCGAGACCATCGCCGACCCAGGCTGGTTGCAGTTACTCATCGGCATACTGCCGTGGTTGTTTATCGCGGCCTTTTTTGTTTACAGCAGCCGGATGCTCCAACAACGAATTGGTGGTGCGGGTGGGGGTTTATTCGACTTTCAACGGTCCCGTGCGAGACGGTTTGAATCTCGCGACAATGAAACCACCTTCGCTGACGTGGCGGGTCTGGAATCCGCCAAACAGGACCTGCAGGAGGTGATCGATTTCCTGAAGCACCCGGAAAAATTTCAGCGGATCGGCGCCAATCTGCCACGGGGTATACTGCTTATGGGTTCACCCGGAACCGGTAAAACACTGCTGGCCAAAGCGTGTGCGCACGAGGCTGGTGTGCCATTTTTCAGCGTCAGCGCATCTGAATTTATTGAGATGTATGTGGGCGTGGGTGCGTCGCGGGTTCGTGACATGTTCAAAAATGCCCGGGACAACGCTCCCTCGCTGATTTTTATCGACGAGATTGATTCGATCGGCCGGGTGCGTGGCGCTGGTCTTGGCGGCGGCCACGATGAACGGGAACAGACCCTGAACCAGATCCTGGCTGAAATGGATGGATTTTCGAAAAATGAGGTTGTCATAGTCCTCGCGGCTACCAATCGGCCCGATGTTCTCGATCCCGCGTTGCTGCGTCCCGGTCGATTCGACCGGAAAGTGACCCTGGAGTTACCGCAACGCAATGCTCGCAGCGAGATCCTGCGGGTACACCTGCGATCAGTCCCCACTGACGATGATGTGGATATCGATGAAATAGCCACCCGAACCGCCGGTTTTTCCGGCGCAGATCTCGCTAATCTGGTGAATGAGGGCGCACTGCTCGCCGCGCGTAACAACCGGCAATCAGTCACCCGGGAGGACTTCGCCAGGGCACACGATAAGGTAGTTATGGGTAGCGAACGGCCTGACCTGCTCAATCCCTCGGAGCGCCAGCGAACAGCGATTCACGAAAGCGGCCACGCGCTCACCGCCATTTTGCTGCCTTCGAGCGATCCCCTGCATCAGGTCTCGATTATCCCCCGGGGGCGTGCGCTCGGAGCAACTGAACAACTGCCCAGCGAAGACCGCCACAATTTTTCGCAGCCTTACATCGAGGCGCGACTCGCCGTGATGTTAGGCGGTCGTGCGGCAGAAAAACTCATGCTCGGGTCGGTCAGTTCCGGCGCTGCTGATGATCTCGAACAGGCCAGTCGACTGGCGCGGATGATGATTACCCAATGGGGCATGAGTGAGGTGATTGGTCCTGTTCACTTTCGCGCCGGCAGCGAACATCCTTTCCTCGGTTATGAACTCACGCAGGACAAGGATTATAGTGAGGATACGGCCGCAAAAATTGACTCGGAAGTGAAAAATATTATTGAGGCTGCTGAGCAGACTTCGCTTGGACTACTCACCGAGAACAGGTCCAGACTCGAGCGCCTAGTGGCAGAACTTATCCAGAAAGAGACTTTGGATAAAGCAGCGATTGACGCTCTGTTCTCCACACCAGTTTCGATTGAAAAATCGAATCAAGTCCCGGCGGTCGAAGCACCGGCTGCCAATCACTGATTCGATCTTCATCACGTGATCCTGCCTGTTCAGCCGATGGACTTATCTGCGAGCCACGGCAACTTCCGTGTCATGACCCTGAACATCGCGCATGCCCGCGCCAAAATGCGTCACCAGTTACTTGTTCGCGACGAAGCCACCAGGATGCATCTCACCCAGGTCTCAAACGTGATCCGCCGTGAAAAACCTCACCTGGTTGCACTTCAGGAAATCGATACCGATTCATTCTGGAATGGCCGGTTCGATCACTGCGAGTACATCTCAGAACAGGCACGTTTACCTTACTCTAACAGCGGCTTGCATCAGCAAGGCCGGCGGCTGAACTATGGCACTGCACTGATTTCAAGACTGCCGTTATTGGATTCACAATCAATCCAGTTTTCCCGGCCCTTCGGCAGACCCCGCAAGGGATTTGTATTATCCACCATCAACTGGCCAACTGACGAGTCTATAAAGGTTGATGTAGTATCACTACATCTCGACTTTCTGAACTACCGAAAGCGCCGTAAGGAAGCCTTGCAACTGATTGAACTGCTTCAGGCACGTGCGCGACCGCTCATTTTGATGGGTGATTTCAACACACATTATGAACATCGCGCTTCACTCATTCCGAGCCTCTCCCATGCGTTGAAACTGCATGCCTGGCGGCCCCTGGAAACGGGTTACCACACCTTCCCCAGATCGCAACGCAGGCTTGACTGGATACTGGCTTCAGAGGATATGGGATTTTCCAGCTACCGTGTGCTTGAAGACCCCCTGTCCGATCATCATGCCGTGATCGCTGATATTCATTTAGTTCAGGCGAATCAACGACTCAATTGACCTGTGACAGTGAGATTTCATCAGCGTGCGGCTATCTTAAAAAGATCTCTGGAACCTTAACCGCGATAACCATCCATGCCAATCAAACTCAAACGTAGCATATCCCTGCCATTGATTACGCTCTACGGCCTTGGCAATATCCTGGGTGCCGGTATCTATGTGCTGCTCGGTAAGGTCGTTGGGGAGGCGGGTTCGTTCGCACCAATGGCATTTATGATCGCGTCGGTGATCGCTGCCATCTCCGCCTTTACCTATTCGGAACTGGCATCCCGGTACCCGGTCAGCGCGGGGGAAGCAGTCTTTATTTTTGAAGGTTTCCATAAAGCATGGTTGTCGAGGATTGTCGGCATATTAATCATGCTGGCTGGAATCGTTTCCTCCGCCGCAATCGCCCATGGTTTTGCCGGTTATATGCAGGTGTTTTTCGATATTCCAGCGCCGCTGGTGCTCGGCGCACTCATCCTGACACTTGGTACGATCGCCGCATGGGGTATCGATCAATCTGTTAAGTTCGCGGCATTGCTGACCCTGGTGGAGATTGGCGGACTACTGCTCATCATCTATGTCAGTGTTCCACTACCGGTTGAATCCGCAACCCTTTCCGGAGTGCCGGTTTCACCGGTGAGTGGCTTCTCCTGGCTGGCCGTTATGTCCGGCGCATTCCTTGCCTTTTACGCGTACATCGGTTTTGAAGACATGGTGAATATTGCCGAGGAAGTTAAACAACCCCGGCGTACCCTGCCGCGTGCGATCCTCCTGTGCATGCTGATCTCGACTGCGCTTTATGCCTGCGTTGCCTTCCTTGCCACGAAAATTCTACCTCTCGACCAACTGGCCTCGACCGATGCGCCGCTGGCAGATATGTATCGCCAGGCAACCGGTAAGGAGCCGATCGCAATCACTATCATAGGCTTGTTCGCAGTAGTCAATGGCTCACTCATCCAGATCATCATGGCCTCTCGACTGGCATACGGAATGGCGAGACGAAACTGGTTACCCGGATTTCTGGCCGAACTTTACCCGCGGACCAGAACGCCGGTGAACAGCACAATCATGGTGACAATTCTAATGCTGGTCCTGACCGCAATCTTTCCCATCGTCACCCTGGCAGAAATGACCAGTTACCTGGTACTCACAGTGTTCGTGATGGTTAACCTGGCACTGCTCAATATCAAGCAACGAGTACCCTCGCCAGCAGATGTCACGGTTTTCCCAATCTGGATACCCATTCTCGGATTTATTACGAGCGCCGGCCTGCTGCTGGTTAAAACTATTTCTGATCTCACGAACTAAAAAACCCGATAGAAAATTGCGATTCGTTCCTCGGCCTTTGCATTACGGTTTAATGAAGGCAAACTTGCATCCGCATATCCTGAAATTACCTGCTGCTTGTCATGGGAGCTTAAGATATATGAAGTTAAAAGGAGCATTCGCGTGGACCGGTGGCGTCATCGGAGTACTCGCGTTGATCGGCTTCATCGGCTATCTCAATTTCAACGTGGACCCGTACATTGGCATGTTCGAGGACAACTGTGGCACCTGCCACGGTGATAATCTGCAAGGCGCACCACTGGGTCCCATGTTGGTAGGTACTGACTTCGCCCATGGTGATTCCATTGATGACATCATGCGCAGTATATCCAACGGTTTCCCTGAGCGCGGCATGCCACGCTGGTCAGATTCATTGACCCAGACGGATATCAAAGGGCTCGCGATCTATATATCCGAGCGACGAATGAATATGTCGTTCACGGATTTCAGGAATGATATGGAGCTTGTCGTGCCTGAAGAGACCTTCAAAACCGAGCTGGTTGACTTCAGATTAGAAACTGTTGCCACAGACCTGGATGCGTTTCCCTTCGCCATTCAACCCTTACCTGACGGCAACATTCTGCTGACAGAAAAAGTCCGGGGACTGACAATCATTGCACCGGATGGCACACAGTCTGATCCCATCACCGGCACACCGCAGTTATTGGACAACGGCGCAGAACTGCTTTCACTGCGCCTCGGCACTGGCTGGGTGCTGGACGTCGCACTACATCCGATGTACGCAGAGAATGGCTGGATTTACCTGCAACACACTGACATCTGCGGCGATGCCTGCGATGACGAGGAGGCCACCATGAACCGGCTGATTCGAGGCCGTATCGTCGCCGGGCAATGGGTGGATGAGGAAGTGATCTGGGCGGTGGATAAGCGCTTTTATTCGAGCATGCCGGACATTGCAGCCGGTGGCAGGATTGCGTTTGACGATGACGGGCACGTTTACCTTAGTATCGGTATGAAAGGTCGGTCTAATTTTCAGGACATCCAGGACCTCGGCCATCCTGCGGGTAAAATTCATCGTGTCCATGATGACGGACGAATTCCCGCCGATAATCCATTTGTGATTCTCGGCACCGGCAACTCCACTACTTTAACGACCGATGGGGCAGCACCCTATACACAACAAACCACGTGGACCTACGGCCATCGCAGTCCCCAGGGCCTTGAGTTCAACCATCTAACGAAACAACTCTGGGGAACGGAAATGGGCCCCCGGGGCGGCGATGAGGTTAATCTCTTAAAGGCCGGCCGTAACTACGGCTGGCCCCTGTATTCACTTGGCCTGGACTATGACAATACACCTGTTGAGTATGGCAAGGAGCTGGACATCGAGTTCAACCTGCGGGATATTGAACAACCCGTCGTGGACCTGACGCCCTCACCCGCCGTATCCAGTTTTGTCTTCTACGAAGGTGAAATGTTCCCCCAGTGGCAGCATAACCTGATCGTTGGTACGCTCAAGGCGACCGAGCTTTATCGCATGGTGGTTGATGGCGAGAAGGTGGTCCATCGGGAAACCCTGTTCAGTGGACTGGCCAGAATACGTGATATCGAAGTTGGACCGGAAGGTGCAATCTACCTGTTACTCGAGCATGGCAGCGGCAGCAGAATCGTCCGTATGCTTCCCGATCAATCCCGCTTGCAGCTCGGAAATCTCTCGCCTTAATCAGCCGTCGACTCGAGCGCAAACGCTACAATCGAGTCCCCCAGGGGAAGACCGGTATCCTTGTGCCCACCCGCGGCAATAACGATATATTCCCGCCCCTGCCATTTGTAGCTCATCGGTGTTGCGTGGGCAGAGGCTGGCAGATCTGCGCGCCACAGTTCCTCGCCGGTCTCAACATCAAATGCCCGCAGGTAATCATCAGCAGTGGCGCCGATAAAGACCAGCCCGCTGGCGGTTATCATGGGCCCGCCCAGATTAACCATACCGAGTTCACTATCAAGGCCACCGGCAAACCGCCTGACGCTACCAAACTTTGTGCGCCAGACGATTTTTCCGGAATCAAGGTCCACACCGGCGAGCACGCCCCAGGGCGGAGGTGTACAGGGTAATCCGAGGGGAGACATCAACAGCTCCCGGGTCATACCATAGGGTGCACCTGTCATGGGTGCGAACTCCGCCTCGTGGCTGAGGATCCCGTCAGCATCTGCTTCCGGACTCACGAGGGTCACCAGATGCGCGACGTTACTCATATTGACCACCATCAGATTCCGGGTCGGATCAAATGCCGCACTACCCCAGTTGGCACCACCCCCGGTAAACGGGTAGAGAATCGTTCCCTGCTCGTCGGGCGGTGTGAACAGGCCTTCTGATCGTGCCCCGGCAATTTGACGTTTGCAGCTCTGGCGATCCCAGTAGGTTAAGCCAAAGGCATCGTCCTCACTCAACTGGTTTGGCACAACAGGCGGTGTTATCGACGGGAAAGGCTGGGTCGGAGACAATTTCTCGCCGGGCATCCCACCCTGGGGCACCGGCCTTTCTTCCACTGCCAGCACCGGGATACCGGTTTCCCGGTCAAGGACAAACACCAGCCCGGTCTTGGCTACCTGCGCAACTACATCCACGGTCACACCCGATCGGGTCACAGAATAGAGCCCGGGCTGGGCCGGGACATCATAGTCCCAGACATCGTGGTGCACGGTCTGGAAATCCCAGATGACTTTACCTGTGGCCGCTTCAAGCGCCACCACCGAACTCGTGTAACGATTGTCACCCGGGCGCAGGCCACCATAGAAATCAGGGCTCGAGCTGGAAGTCGGTAAAAACACAAGACCGCGCTGCGGGTCAACTGACATGGTGGACCAGACATTCGCATGTCCGGGAAACATGTCCAGATCGATATCCCAGGAACCATGTGCCGGGTCGGCAGGTGATCTCGGCACCGGATCGAACTCCCAGATCAGCTCGCCCGAGCGCACATCAAACGCCCTGACAGTTCCAGCCGGAGCGAGTACCCGCAGATTATCCGAGATTGCCGAACCGACGATGACAAGGTCACCGGCAATGGCGGGTGCGGAGGTGATCTGAAATTCACCGGGCCAGACCAGTTCGGTCTCAGGCACGATTTTGACTTCACCATTCTCCCCAAAGTCAGGGCAGGGTTTGCCGCTTTTCGCATCCAGTGCAATCACCCGCGCATCAATCGTACCGGTGAGAATTCTTGTGCCACAGAAACCTTCTGGTGAACTGGCATCACGCCAGTAGGAGACCCCCCGACAGGTGAATCCGTTGGCTGGCTGCAGGGTGGAATCGAGGCGGGCATCAAATCGCCACTTTTCTTCCCCGGTCTCCGGAGACAGTGCAATCACATCGTTAAACTGCGTGCAGAACACCAGAGAGTCTTCCACCATAATCGGTGTCACCTGAAACGAGCTCCGCCGTGCCGCATCTCCGCGATCGTCAAGCGCTCCGGTTTGATGGATCCAGGCAACTTCCAGTGAATCGACATTGGCGGCAGTGATATCGTGGACGTCTGCGTAGCGCATGCCACCAGGGTCGCCGCCGTAGGCGGTCCACGGCACTGCATCGGCGTTGGTCACGGGTTGTGCTCGGCCAGTGATCTGCAGCCCCTCATCGAATCCCAGCATATGCCAGAAAAGTGATCCCCCCAGTAGTGAGAATCCACCCAACAGCACCAGTACGATAAGACAAAAGCGCAAAATATTGACTGTCATAATGTTCCTTTACGGTGAGCAGCGCCCACAGGGTAACCGATGTGCGTAACAAGGTGTTCCACACCGAGGACTATCCCTGCAACCTAACATTGTCCGGCGTAGTGGGTCATCGCCAACATTTTTACAATGTTGGCCTGGCAGGTTGAGACGGGTTCAAATCGGGCGGTTCGACCAAACATGGGAATACCGATGTAACCGCGTATTTCCAACTGCCCTGCGTCGTTCAGCTGCATCTTGCTCTGGTAAGTATTGCCCGACTCCGGATCATAGATCCTGCCTCGCCAGACATTATCTTCGAATATATAGGACGCAAACATTTCAAGACCAATCAGCGGATTATCGCGCAATTGCGGGTCAGGATTCTCATCATCCAATCTGGGCCGGCCCGCTCTGACCGAATCCTCCGCCTCGGAGTACACCGGTTCGTTCAGTGCGATGATGGTGCCGTGCAGTTCGCCCTGAACTTCATGAACCCTGAAAATGGAACCCTCGGACGCCCATAGCCCCATGACCGATTCGCGGCTGTCCGCTGCCAGGCTGGAAACGCAGGTGACTGTCAGAAACATAATAAGGGTAAGTCTCGCAATCATCAGCATCCCGCAATCTCTCGATATGGTTGAACGTTAGACGCGAAAACGCACAAATGGTTTGCATGGCTGACAAATTTCCTGACCCTGGCGAGTAAATCACGAGGTTTATTTTTTTCCGGTATGCTGGTCCATCGATGATCGGGTGACTATGCGTTGGAATCACAACCAAAACAGAGCTTCTGGAAATACCTCAGACACCGTGAGATCGATTTTATGCCGGCCGGTGCTTTGCGCTGGTGGTTGCTGGGCCTGATCATCCTTGGCTGGGCGGTCGAGCAATATGAAGCCCTGAAAAATGGTCCAGTGCTCGTCTATATCCTGGCGGACTTCGACAAGTCCCTGGTGGAATGGGGCCAGGTGGCAGCTTTTGCCGGCCTGGTCTATAGCGCCGGGGCGGTGCTGCTCTCACGAGTGGCGGACCGCTATGGTCGTCGACCCCTGATGATCTGGCCGGTATTTGCCTATGCGGTTATTTCTATTTGCGGCGCCATTGCACCTAACTTCTGGACCCTGGCATTTCTGGTTACCGCCGGCAGCTTTATGATGGCCGGAATGAATCCAGCGGTGCATGCGGCTTCGCGAGACCTGACTCCGCGCATGGGCCGCGCCATGGTTTACGCCTGGGTATCGCTCGCCTTTACCATCGGCGCATTGATGTCCACCGCAGTGGCCGCACAAACTCTGCCGATCTGGCCCGGCTGGCGATCACAATACTGGATCGCAGCGTCACTGGCTGGCATTACGGCGCTGGTAATATTCATCTTCTATCGAGACCTGAGTGAGCGCATTCGCGGCCAGATAGTCCAGACCGAGGATGATTCGGAGCACATAACTGCACCGACATCAGCTGTGGAACTATCCGCTTACGACGATGGTCGCCTGGTCTACCGTAGTCCGAGGTTATGGCTGCTATCGACGGTCATAGTTTTCTGGGCACTCACCTATGTCACCGTCTCCGGTTATGTGCCGACGTTCCTGGCGCAGCATCATCATCTGGAACCTGCTCGCGCCGCAGGAATCACTTCCTATTTCTGGGTAGTGTTCACGGCCAGCGTATTTATCTCGGGATGGTTGTCGGACAAGCTGCGGGTGCGCAAAACCATCACCGCATTTGGCGGCATCACCACCGGACTTTGTTTTATTGTTGGTGCATCACTGCCACCTGATTCGAGCGAAACCACATTGATTCTGGTCTGGTCGGCCACCGGCTTTTTCGCGGGATTCATCTATCCCGCGTGGTGTGCAATCTATTCCGAAACTGCCGAGAGCGTCAGTCCACACGGTGTCGGTCGCGCCTTTGGTATTACCGCTACCCTGTCGCCCATTGCCGGCCTGTTTCTTAATCTTGGCCTGCCGAGAATAGTGGAACACTACGGCTGGTCCACCTGGATGTTGATCGCAGGTGGCTGCTGTTTTGCCGCCGCGGCACTGGTATCCTTCGGCAAGGGACCCTGGTGGGTTCCGCGCTCGGAGCGCAATCAGATTAATTACTCCTGACCGTGATCGAAAATTTCACGCCAGGCTGGTCTTCGATGTCAACGACAGTAACCACGTCCATACTCAACATTGAACCGGGTCGTTTCGCAGAAGGTGCAGTGGTTCCTTTCCTACGCGGCTTGCGGCT
>JAJFKA010000060.1 GCA_021773555.1 Gammaproteobacteria bacterium | reverse complement strand
GAAGCACTGGCAGTCGTTTGGCAACTCGATGTTGCAGGTGTTGTGATTGGTGGACTGGCGTGGATGCTGCTTGCTTTCGCGCTGGTTTGGCTTAGTACCTTCATCTATCAATTGATGGATATCAGCGACTCTTGATGGACTTGATAGTGCTCCTGCAGCACAGGAACAGATGGAAAACGGAAGCATGAAGCGGTTAGCCTGGTTGGTCGTGTCAGTGTTGATGTTTGGGTGGCCGACAGGACAGTGCGCACCCGGTCATGGGCGGACGGCAACGCCGGTAGCGGGAGCGCAGGTTGCGAGTGTGGCTTACGGTTTGCAGTTCAATCGCTGGCTGGATGAGCAGTTTTCAGCCTATCTGGATTTCAGCCCGATGACGAAGACAAGGCTGGGCGATAAGTCAGACTATGATCTCCTTGATGACGTTTCACCGCAGGGTCAGGACCGGCAGTTAGCCTGGCGTCAGCGCAGCGTCAGTACCATGATCGCCGACTTCGATCGTGACCGGCTGGATGCAGAGGGCAAGCTTTCCTGGGACCTGTGGTTGTATCTACTGTCGCGGGAGCAAGCCGGGCAACAGTTTCGCCATCATAACTACATATTTGGTCGACGTGGACCGCATACCAGTCTGCCGAACAATCTGATCAATTACCACAAGGTTGATGATGTTGCAGACATGCTTGCGTATATCGCCCGGCTCAGGGCATCAGGTGTCTATCTTGATGCTTACTTGTTGCGTGCACGGGAATCTGCTGCGCGTGGCATCAGAGCACCCTATTTTGACTACGAGATCGCCATCAGCCAGATTCACCGGGTAACCACAGGCGAGCCATTTTCGGATGTCGGAACCTCTGCATTGTGGGCAGATATAACAAAAAAAATAGCCGCGCTGGGAACTGCTGAAAAGATCTCGGCTGCCCAGAAGGACGAACTCAACCATGCGGCGCGCGCTGCACTGCTTGAAACCGTGCAACCGGCATACCAGCGAATCGTCGCCTGGCTCGAAGCTGACAGTATTAATGTACCGCGACAGGCGAGTGGGGTGTGGGCGCTACCGGACGGCGGCGAATTCTACCAGCACAGTTTGCTGAGCAGAACCACACTGCCCCTAACGGCCCAGGAGATTCATAAGATTGGTCTGGCCGAGGTCGAGCGAATCCAGAAGGAAATGCGTGAGATCAAACAGAAGGTCGGTTTTAGCGGTACCCTGGCAGAGTTTTTTACCTACTCACGGGAATCACCCGGATTCTATTTTCCGAATACGGATGCAGGTCGTGCTGGTTATCTCGATCTGGCGAATGCTTACCTGACGGCGATGAACGCGAAGTTACCGGAGTATTTCGGCATTTTGCCCGAAGCTCCACTGCAGGTCAGGCGGGTAGAAGCGTTTCGGGAACAGGCAGGAGCCGCCGCACATTATATGCGGGGCACTATCGATGGCGCCCGACCAGGAGTCTTCTATGTACACCTGTCTGATATGAGTGCCGCCTCAAACTACCGGCTCGAAGATCTTGCCTATCACGAGGGTTTGCCGGGTCATCATATGCAAATCTCCATTCAGCAGGAACTGACCGGCGTACCGCGATTCAGGACACATCATGGTTATACTGCCTATAGCGAGGGATGGGGGCTCTATGCAGAATTACTGGCGAAAGATATGGGTTTCTACACTGAGCCGATGAACGATTTCGGTCGGCTTTCAGGGGAAATCTGGCGGGCGATTCGACTGGTCGTGGACACCGGCATCCATGCGATGAAGTGGACGGAAGCCGAGGCCGTTAGGTATGCGATGAACAATTCAGCGCGGCCGGCGACGTCAGTGCGATCGGAGATTCGTCGGTATTTCAATTCTCCCGGACAGGCTACCGCCTACAAAATTGGGATGCTGAAAATTCTCGAGTTACGCGAGAAAGCCCAAAAGGTACTGGGCGATCAGTTTAGCTTCCGGGAATTCCATGATGTTGTGCTCGGCAGCGGGGCGCTGCCTTTGCCTTTGCTCGAAGCCAAGGTAGGCAACTGGCTCGATACAGCAGCAAAGGAACGAATCAATGAAGCGCAGGAGTAAAGGATGAAGGTTGTTTATTGTGTCAAATATGGCAGCCATGAAGATCTGGAAGTGCGTGAAATTGATCCCCCTGGGGCACCGGGGCCAGGACAGGTGAAAGTCGAAATCGCGGCAATCGGTATCCAGTTCAGTGATCTCGTTCGTATTGCGGGAAATTACCAGGATTCCTCTGGTCTGCCCTTTGTGGTGGGCGGTGAGGCCGCGGGTGTGGTTACCGGGGTCGGGGAAGGTGTCGAGGAGTTTTCGCTGGGAGATCGCGTGCTGACCCCGGGGGGCTGCGTGGAACAGGTAAATGTATCCAGCAGGGCACTGACGATGGTTCCTGAAGGCGTGGATATGAACGTGGCTGCCTCTTTTCGTAATAACTACGCTACAGCTTATTACGGAATGCAACGCGCCAATCTTCAGCCGGGAGAGGTTTTACTGGTGCACGGTGCAGCCGGGGGTGTTGGTCTTGCTGCAGTCGATATCGGTAAGCTGTTTGGTGCCATTGTTATCGGCACGGCGAGTTCTGATGAGAAACTCGCGGTTGTTAAAAAGCTCGGTGCTGACCATGTTGTTAATTACACCGATGGCTTTAGGGAAGCAGTCAAGGCACTGACCGATGGACGGGGTGCCGATGTGATTTACGATCCCGTTGGGGGAGATGTGTTCGATGAATCAATGCGTTGTATTGCGCCATTTGGTCGAATTTTGATTGTTGGTTTTACAGGTGGCCGACCTGCATTGGCGAAAACCAACCACCTGCTGGTTAAAGACGCAGCGGTAATTGGCTATACCATGGGTGGGCTGCAGCGACACAACCCTGCACAGAATGCTAAAAATTCAGCCGTGCTTATGGGTTGGCTCGGCAGCGGCCGAATTAATCCGTTCATCTCACATATCATGCCCATGGACGATGTGAAGGAGGCTTACCAGTTGTTAGTGGATCGCAAGGTCGTTGGCAAGGTGATTCTTACCTAGATGGGATAATTCTCCAGGGCGGCGTACTAGGGAAGCTCTGATTAAGTAGATTTTTTTGTGAGGACAAGGCGAATCCGCACTGAGAAAATCGCGAATACGCTTTAAATTCGCGAGGTTTCGAGTACGGATTCAACGCCGTCATCGCGAAAAAAGCACTTAATCAGAGATTCCCTAGAGTTGTCAGTTCCAAGGTTAACGCCACCAGGATGAACCAGGACTTTGTTAAGATGCTTAATGGTTTGACGTCAGTCCGAACAACTCGTCAGTTCCATCATCGAGCGGGTGAGCAACATCATCATGACAATTCACGCAGGTTTTTGCTTCGTTCGACATATCCTCGTGTTTGTTCCGGGCACTTCGACTCTGCGCGGTGAGATCCCACTGCTGCACGTTGTGACAATTTCTGCATTCGGCTGAATCGTTTGCCTGCATACGATCAAGTTCCCGGGTACGCATAACGTCACGATAGGCTGTGTATTTCTCAGGAGAATCGATCGTTCCTGCAAGATGCCCCCAGACTTCCCTGGCCGCCTGTATTTTTCGAACCAGTTTTGGCAGCAGCGGCTTCGGCACATGACAATCAGAGCAACTGGCCTGCAAGCCGTGTTTGTTGTTGCCGTGCAGTGTTGTGGCGAGGCGCTCTTTGGGAATCGACATCTCGTGACAGCTTAAACAGAATTGTTCGGTGTTTGTCGCTTCCATGGTAAACGAAGTGATCCAAAGTCCGAGTGCGCCCAGCACAACCCCGGAAAGTAACCATTTATAGTTCATGTGGTGTAGTCCCTGAGTGAATTACCGTCACCAGTATCATTGCGATCACCATCCAAATCCCAAAGTTACGTGCGTATAGAAATGTTCCTGCAGAAAACCATAACGGCCAGATGTTCGCAGGAAATGCAGCGGGTTTTTCCCCGGGCCGGGGCCGTGACAACTGACCTACGAGCCTGATCGCTGCAGGTGTTGCAATCAGGCAGAGTCCAACCGGCAGAAATTCAGGGAAAAACCAGAGGAGTACGCCAATCAAAATCCATTGCACAATAATCAGCGCGATCGATATCTGCCGGGCCGGCTGCTCACCCGTGGCGACCGGCAGTGTCAGCACACCTTTTTTCTGATCTTCTGCATATTTATCGAGATGTTTCCCAAGGATGACCAGGGTTGGGGGAATTCCCATTACAAGAGAAATGAGCCACACGGCGCCGCTGACGTCACCAACCATCACGTAGTAGCTACCCGCAATCATCAAAGGCCCCCACACCAGCAAAACTGCCACCTCTCCCAACGCGAGATACTTTAAAGGCCAGGTATAAAAAACAACGAAAAAGGCGCCTGCCAGCATGAGGTAAAAGGCGATCACACCGCTCAATGCGACCAGGTATGCACCCGCGAGTAGTGCCGGTAGTGCGGTCAGGACTACGATGATCATGAACGGAACCGGCTGGACCAGCCCGGACTCGATCACCTGTACGCCATAACGTGTCCTGAAGTAGTTGTCACGGTCCACACCGCGACGGCTGTCAATCCAGTCATTTAACAGGTTGTTCGTCGCGTGGGCCATGATTAATCCTGTCAACAGGGCGAGTGCGCGATCCAGGTGGAAAACGCCGACACCGGTAGCGAGCAGGATGCCGACCACTGTTGCGCAAACGGTCATCACCAGAACCGGAGCGCGAATCATAATCAGCCACCTTGCCCCCCAGGACAATTGTCGCCACTGCTGATCGTCCAGCGTGGGAATTGCGACAAGGAATGTTCGCCACCCGGACGTCCTTTGGTCGGTGATCTCCCGGGTTAGCAACGACTGTGCTTTAGATAGCAAGATTAGCTCCTTTCACCCGATAGTAGCATTGCGAACAGATACTGCCTGTTCATTCGTGCAATGTGGCCAATTGATATTTCTTTTGGGCAGACTGCCTCACACTCTGCTTCATTGCTGCAGTTACCAAATCCTGACTGATCCATTTCCCGAACCATAGTCAGAACTCGCCGGGACTTCTCCGGCTGACCTTGTGGTAAAAGTGACAAGTGGGAGACCTTCGCCGCGACAAACAACATGGCAGAGGCATTTTTACACGCCGCCACGCACGCTCCACAACCGATGCAGGCGGCGGCATCCATCGCTTCCTCCGCGTTTTCTTTTGCGACCAGAATATCGTTGGCTTCGGGTGTCTGGCCGGTGGTGACAGTGACGTACCCACCGGCGGCGATGATTCTGTCGAAGGCGGAGCGATCGACAATGAGATCCTTTACAACAGGGAATGCGTCAGCGCGAAAAGGCTCCACTACGATTGTTTCACCATCCGCGAAACTTCGCATATACAACTGGCAGGTTGTAGTCCCGGCACCCGGACCATGGGGTCGCCCGTTGATAACGAGGGAACACATGCCACAGATTCCTTCCCGACAATCATGGTCGAATGCCACAGGATCGGCACTTTCAAGAATCAGTCCGCGGTTGATGCTATCAAGCAATTCAAGCAACGACATTTCGGCGGGGATATCCTCGACTGCGAAATCAACGAATCGCCCCGTCGTTTCCTGTTGCGCCTGTCTCCAGATTCGAAGGGTAAAGCGCATCTAGCGGTAGCTCCTGGTTTCAGGTTTCAACCATTTGAATTCAAGCTCTTCGAGGTGCTTCTCTGGCAACTCATTCTCTCCCCGGTACTCCCATAATGCGACATGCTGGAAATGTGTATCGTCCCTGATGGGTTCGTGCTGACTGCTCTGGTGCTCTTCGCGAAAATGTGCTCCGCAAGACTCCTCGCGCGACCTGGCATCCAGGGCCATCAGTTCACCGAGGTCGATAAAATCAGCAATGCGACCAGCTTTCTCGAGTTGTTCATTCAAATCGTTCGCGTCACCGGGAACGCAGGCCGAGTGCCGATATTTTCCCCGGAGTTGCCGGATCTGCTTAATGGCAACTTCCAGGCCTTGCGCGGACCTGCTCATACCAACCCGATCCCACATGATGGCGCCGAGCTCATGGTGGAGGTCATCTACCGGGATCTTGCCTTTGCCAGTCACAAAATCGGCATAACACCCCCTGGCCTTGTGCTCATCAGCCCGGAAACTGGCTCGATCCGGGTCCAGATCGATCGCAGGCTGCACCGCCAGGTAGTCAGCCACGGTAGACGGCACAATGAAATAACCATCGGCCAGTCCCTGCATCAATGCCGAAGCACCCAGGCGGTTGGCACCGTGATCCGAGAAATTTGCTTCGCCGATAACGAACAGTCCTGCGATGTTACTCATCAAATTGTAGTCAACCCACAATCCGCCCATGGTGTAGTGGCTCGCGGGATAAATGCGCATCGGCGTGCGGTAGGGGTCATCGCTGGTGATTTCTTCATACATCTGAAATAAGTTGCCGTACTTTTCCTCAATCACCTGGCTTCCCTGGTTTTCGATTGCAGTACCGAAATCGAGGTAGACTGACTGACCAACAGGACCGACCCCTCGGCCTGCGTCACAGATATTTTTCACCGCGCGTGAAGCCACGTCTCGCGGTACCAGGTTTCCGAAACTGGGATATTGTCGCTCAAGAAAGTAGTCTCTGTCAGATTCCGGAATGTCTTCGGCTGATCGGTGGTCCTCGGAATCAGTCGGAACCCAGACGCGACCGTCATTGCGGAGCGATTCACTCATGAGTGTCAATTTGGACTGGTAGTGTCCGCTTCGCGGGACACAGGTCGGATGAATCTGGGTAAAGCTGGGATTGGCAAAAAAGGCGCCTTTCTTGTAAGCACGGTATATGGCAGAGCAATTGGATACCATCGCATTGGTTGAAAGGTGAAACACGTTGCTGTAGCCCCCGGTGGCGAGGATGACGCAGTGTGCGGCGTGGCGGGTAAATTCTCCTGACAGCAGGTTTCTGACGATAATCCCTTTTGCGATACCATCCTCGACCACCAGGTCCACCATTTCACTGCGCGTATGTATCTGTACGTTTCCCCGGTTGACCTCCTTCATCAACGCAGAATATGCCCCCAGTAATAATTGCTGTCCTGTTTGGCCGCGGGCGTAAAAGGTCCTTGAGACCTGTGCACCTCCAAAGGACCGGTTCGCGAGATAACCGCCATACTCCCTGGCAAATGGAACCCCCTGTGCAACACATTGATCGATGATGTTGTTTGCCACCTGGGCGAGGCGATAGACATTGGCTTCGCGCGCCCTGAAGTCGCCACCTTTCAGTGTGTCGTAGAACAGTCGCCAGACGGTGTCGCCATCATTTGGGTAATTCTTGGCGGCATTAATCCCTCCCTGTGCTGCGATTGAATGGGCTCGTCGTGGACTATCCTGAATACAAAAAATCTCGACCTGGTAACCAAGTTCGCTCAGGGTTGCTGCCGCTGATGCACCCGCGAGTCCGGTACCGACAACAATAATCTTGTATCGGGGTCGGTTCGCCGGACTCACCAGCTTCAGGTCGAATCGATGTTTGTCCCATTTCTCGTGAAGGTCACCGTCGGGGATTTTGGGATCTATGGTATTCGGTTCCATCAGGAATAACCCAGGAGGAAATAGATCGGGATCATCCCGAAGCCAATCAGGATTACCAGTGCAAAAACATCGGAACTCAACTCCACCAGTCGGTTGTACCTCGCGTGGCTAAGGCCAAAGGTCTGGAATGCAGACCAGAAACCGTGCTGTACATGAAGCGCGGTTGCACACATTGCCGCGATATAGATCGCGACATTGACCTCGCTGCTGTAGAACTCAACCACCGTCCGGTACAGGTCGCGCACTTCCAGATCGCTTTGCACGACCAGATACTCACTTCCGAATTTCAGATCAAACAGGTGAACGATGATGAACACCATCATCAACGGACCCGTGACCGACATGGATATAAACGCAAATTTTGAGCCGCGTGCCACGGTTGATCTTACCGCGTAGGCTTTGGTCCTGGCTCGTTGGTTTTCGAGTATGAGCCGAAACCCAATGGTTGTATGCATCAGGAAAACCAGTAGCAGCAACCACTCCAGCCCGATGATGATTGGATTGTTGACCATCAGATACGCGAACTGGTTAAAAACGTCGGAGCCCTTAAGCAACAGGAGGTTACCGGCGAGATGGACCAGTAGAAAGCCGCACATCATCAAGCCCGTTAGCGCCATCAGTTGTTTTTTAATGATCGAGGCACGCCAGGAATATAATTCACTCGTTGCTTCACTCATGATTTATTCGAGCCTGTGTACGGCATCGACATCCGCCTGACGCTGTGGACCATGACAGACCTGGCAGGTCTCTGTACTGATGCCACTGGCAATACTGGCTTCGGTTGCACTGAAGTCGCCACCATTTTGTTCCATATGGGCTTGTGCGATTGAACTATCGTGACATGAGGAACACGCAGATGACGCTGCAGTTACCATGATGTCATCTCCCGGATCCACAGGATCGGAACCAGATTCTATAGTGGTCGCGAGCACACCTGATTCGAGTGGTAGCCGGTAGCTGTTACCCTGGTGACAGGTCTTGCAGTTTTCCAGACGTCCCGGATACTGAACTTCTTCCTCATCGAAGACATGAGTGGAAAAACCGCCGAAACCCACGACCTGGATAGGGTTTTCCCGATAGGCTGACGCATGTAGCCCATGGATCAACACCTTGAAGTCGATCGATTGCTCAACTTTTCCGTCGCTCGGTGGTGTTCCCGCAATCGCTCGGACAGCCGCATCGGTATTGCGAGGGTTATGACAGCCGACGCAAGCCTGGATGTTGTTGGTTCGATTGTTACCATGATTCACTTTGACGCTATGGCAACTATTGCAATTGTCGATGGAAACAACTTCTCGTCTTGGCACAGCATTTCCGTCGTCTTCATCAATTGAAAAGTAAAGATGTGGTTGGGTGAACGGGATGTTCTGGATATCGGGCGATCCGGGCTCTCCTACATCCTTTTTGCCGCGGCCCTCCATGGTTACCATACCACTGCCGGATGCGGTCCTGCCGGGCGGATTCGTTCCGTCGGGAATCGCGGTCGTGCTCGTCAGAGTATAGGTACCATCACCATTGGCGATAGCGTTGCTCAACGCATTGGTCTGCGCGTAACTGGGCAGGCCGCTGCCAAGTCCGGTATTGGTATAGTCATCAGTATCCAGCGCGAGTCCCATCGCTAATCGTGCTCCCGCCCAGGCGGCATCGTTGGCAAGATCGTAGGGTTGATTGTTAAGCAGTGGATTGGTGACAGAGAAAGTCACCCGCGGGAAGTTACCGACCCCGGTATCCTGCACGGAAAGTAAATTGACACTGAATTCAGCCATGGCTTCGCGGATTCTGTCTCTGTGGGAGTTGGCCACGGAACCAGGGTCACCCGTTACAGAGTGACAGGAGAGACATCCGCTATCGTCGGTTTGACCGCCGAAGTGCATTGCGAAATCCACATCGTCGTGGCAGGACCCGCAAGCTGATTGCGTCGGCACTTCAGTCCAGTTGTCCCCTTCGCTTGTAAGCACATTGGTTCCCGTGACCGATGAGGTGGCTGAACCTGCATGGCACTTCGTGCAGTTACGTATATCCTGTGGATAGTTAACTTCGGAATAGTCGTGCAGGCTGTCGCGAAAACCATAAACCTGGTAGCTGCCGCCGGCCTGTACGCTGGGTAGATTTGTGCCTCGATGGATTTTATGAATGAGGACCTTGAAGTCCATGTCAGACTGACTGTTAGGTTCGCTTGTCCCGGGATTGTGACAGGTGACGCAATACCCGACCTCCTGTCTGCCGCCACCATGAAGCGCCAGAGGATCGTGACAGCTGTTACAGCTCTGCGTTGCCACGACATTGTTGGAAAAAACCCCCGCCTCCTGCCCGGTCGCAGGTATCCAGTCAAATACGGGATTAGTCACTGGACCGCCGCTGAACTGCATGGCGATGCGATGGGTTAAGGTGGGTTCGTATTCGACCGCAATCGGTGTGGTGATGTTGGTGACATCGCTGATGAATGTATAACGATAAGTACCATCTTCGTTGTCCACAAGAGTGCCACCACTTTCAGAAGTGGCCTGTATGGCCGGTG
>JAJFKA010000059.1 GCA_021773555.1 Gammaproteobacteria bacterium | reverse complement strand
TGCCAGTGCAAATGCGATATCCGTCGCCACTGGAATGGCCCAGCCATCGAGCGCCGTCGTGCTCTGCCAATTGAACCAGGCGTAGATGCTGGCTGGTACGATCATGCCGCCCAACGCACCAACGCCAGGTAAAACTACCTGTGATACCGAGGAAAGCTCGCCTTCCATCACCTCACGCTTGATCTCAAGCCCGATCAGAAAAAAGAACACCGCCATGAGTCCGTCGTTAATCCACAGCAGGAGGGGTTTGCCGATAATCAGCTTACCGATCTGAATCGCTACCGGGGTATCGAGGAAGGTCGCGTAGACGCTGGCAAACGGTGAGTTGGCGGCGAGCAGCGCCAGCACAGCAGCAGCTAACAGCAATAGCCCACCCGCAGATTCCAGCCGCATGAAGTCGCGCACTGCCTCCAGCACAACCTCGGGTATGTCTCGCTCGCTATCGGGGTCGTTGTGATCAGGGTTTTCGTTATTCATGGACGCTATCATGCCGTAATTCGGTCGTTACGTCCTGCCTGGGTGAAGCCGCTTCTGCGGAGATGTCTCTTCTCAGGTGATGCCTCTTCTTCGGTGATGCCTCTTCTCAGGTGATGCCGCTTCTCAGGTCATGCCTCTCCCGGATTCAATACCAGGTGTTAGAATTCCGGAGTCACTTTCGACTAACCTGGATGCGAAGCGCTACCCCGACCCTATGGTAACCACGGTCCACCAACTGAACCTGGCGAGTGTTAATCTCTCCGGACAGTTCAATCCGCCCGATTTTCTCGACACGAGAATTGACGTCTACGCCTATCTGGTGATGATGGAATCTGGTGTACTGCTGATCGATACCGGGGTCGGCGAGGGTAATGACTGATCATTGTGGCAACAATACACTTTTTTCGAATGCTGTAATTTACATCCAGACTGACGAGCTCGCATGTGCGCGTTCCACTCGCTATACCGTGAACCACTGGTTTGATTACAACGGCGCCCGGATTCACCCGGTTTCCGGAGAACTGGAGATTGCCGCTGGCATTACATTACTGCCGACCCCGGGTCACACGCCCGGTCATCAGTCTGTCCTGGTTCAGACCCACAGAGAGCATTACCTGATTGCCGCCCAGGTCGCATTTACTTCCGATGAATTCCGCCGCGGCGGAGATCCAGCGACGCACGCTCATGAAGGTCTGGGTGATCAGTATGTCGAATCCATCCGCAGCTTAAAGGCGCATTCCGGCGCCACTGCCTGGTTCAGCCACGATGAGAATTCTCTCACGCTTTAAAGCGTCGTGCTGATGGGAGTTTTCGTTAACTCACTACCCAGGGAAACCAGTTTTACGAAAACTTGTCCTGAGTCATTGCACCGTCCCCACCCCGCAGTAACCTGACCCTTAGCAGTACTGACTTATATCCTCTAATGGTGGTTAAGGAGGCAATGATGAAGCTATTTCAGCCGAGAAATGCGAGCGAACAATTGGCCAATGTCATGCGATTACCCGTGGCTTTTCTACTTGCCTCGCTGATGACTATAACGCTCTTTTACATCATGCAATCCCTGATCGACTTCGGTAAATCACCAGTCACGGCTGACAAATCCGGCAGAATTGTTGACTTCATCCGAATCAAGGAAGATCGGGTGCTGATGACCAAGAAACGAAGGGCCGAGCCTCCGTCGGAACCGGACCAACCCCCGAAAGTCGTGCAGCCCAAAAGCACTGCCAAAGTCGAGCCAGACGGCTGGTCGACTAACTTCCAGGCGCCAGTGGCAGACGTCGGCCTCTCGAACTCACTGTCCTTCAGTTCAGACGGGGATTATCTGCCCATACTCAAAGTTCAGCCGAACTATCCGACCCGCGCACTGCAGCAGGGTATGTATGGATGGGTGCTGCTCGAATTTACCGTTGATGAAATCGGTCGTGTTATCGATCCATACGTGATCGACAACTGCGTGGACCTGTGGAAATCCTACAAAGTCGGTTGTAGTGACAATCCCGGAAAGATGTTTGATCGGTCCGCGGTGGCTGCTGCCGCCAAGTTCAAATACAAACCCCGGGTGGTCGATGGCCATGCCATCGCCACTTCCGGGGTTCGCCATATCATTACATTTGAACTGGATGAAGACAGTTAGATAAGCCCGCAGCGCTTGGAAGCAATTAGCCCTTCACACGGATTGAAGCGGGCAGACAAATTCCGGCTGTTTTACCACCAGCACATCGCAACGGCTGCTATCCATGACAGACTCCGCGGTATTACCGATAAACAGACCACTGACGCCCGTTCGCGCCACCGTACCAATCACCACAACACCGGCGCCCACTTCCTCCGCAATCGTGTTGATCACCTGATTCGCAGGGCCCTCATCCACGATCACCCGTTCTATCGGTATACCATGTTGCCCCGCGAGTTCCCGGGCGGATTCGATATGCTTGGCGCGTTTATCGCGGCTGATCACATAGGGAGTCGGGTCCATAGAGCTTGCAGCCACCACAGACGAGGTAATGTCCCACGCATTGACACAGGTGACCTCACTGCCGATGACCCGGGCGACCCGCGCCGCCTGTTCCATGACAACCTGGTTCAGTGCCTCATGGCTTTCATCCTGGCTGAGCACTTCAACTGCCGCCACCACCGGTTTCCCGTGAACTGCATTGGCGCCATTAACCAGCAGCAGTGGTTGCGGACAAAACCGAATCAGATTCCAGTCGGTGGAAGTCAGCACAACCCGACGAACGAGCGAATGCTGGCGCATGGGTTTAAACACCAGATCGGCATCGTACCTGGTCGACGCTTTGATGATCGCCTCGTACAACCGCGAAAAAGACTGCACATCGCAGCTGATGTCATAGCCAATATTTCTATAGGCTACGATCTGCTCCTCAAGCCAGGCTTTTTTTGTCTTCAGCGTCTGCGCGAGCGTTTGCGCTGAGTCCGCTTCAATAAACATGCAGACTTTAATCTGCAGATCTGCCTCGGGTGAGACTTCCTTGCATCGCTCCAGTGCGGAATGCACTTCTTCCTTTGGATCAATCACTACTAGTATTCTGGTCACAACGACGGCCCTCCTCGCTGCTTGTTACAGGGATTTAAACCGGCTCTTCAGCCAGCTCGACAACAGCCGTTAGTGTGGTTCAAAAAGTATGGAATCGCGTTGACCTATATCAAAGGGAGCCCAATGACAGCTTCCTCGACCCGGCGCGGTAGTATTGGCCGTTCAGATCCTGTGGTAAGGTTCTCCCCATCAAAAAATCGACATTCTGGATAGCAGGAGAACCCCTTATGAGCATTGATACTTTTCGCGCAGAAATTCGCGAATATATTGCAGAACATTGTCCCGACAGCATGAAAAACCGTGCCCTTCACTTCGAGGACGCGCATGAGACCTATAGCACTCCGGATGCCGACAAATGGCTGAAGGCGATGGCCGCCAAAGGACTGACCGCGCCCACCTGGCCGAAGGAATATGGCGCTGCCGGACTCAGTTATGAGGAAAACCGTGTCTACCAGGAGGAACTGGCCGCTGCAAAAGCACTACCGCCACTGGCCGGCATGGGCACCGCGATGATCGGGCCAACGCTGCTTGAGTTCGGTACCGACGAGCAGAAGGCACGCCACCTGCCAAAAATCGTTTCCGGCGAAGTTCGCTGGTGCCAGGGATACAGTGAACCGGGGTCCGGTTCTGACCTTGCCAGCCTGCAAACCAAGGCGGTGATCGAAGGTGACCACTTCGTGATTAACGGCCAGAAAATCTGGACTTCCGGTGCCCAGCACGCGGACTGGATGTTCGCCCTGGTCAGAACCGATCCCAACGCGGCGAAACACGATGGCATCAGTTTTGTGCTGCTGGATATGCACCAGAAAGGCGTGACCATCAAACCGATCCAACTGATCAGCGGCTCCTCGCCTTTTTGTGAAACCTTCTTCGATGATGCCATCGCCCGGCGCGACGATCTTGTGGGAGAACTGAACAAGGGCTGGACGGTCGGCAAACGCCTGCTTCAGTACGAACGATCTGCCGCTCCCCCCGCGCGCAACAAAAACCAGAAAAAACCCGTCAACGCTTTTGCCGAGGTCGCCAGAGAAGCTTTCGGTGAACGGAATGGCAAGATTAACAATACCGATGCACGCGACAACGTTATCCGCCAGACCATGTCCGAGAAAGCCCTGAAGCTGACCGTCGAACGCGTTACCGATGAGTCACGATCCGGCAAAGCTCCCGGGGCCACGACCTCTATCTTCAAATATGTGGGATCGACCCTGTCAAAAGAAGGCTCGTCTCTGAAATCACAATTGCGCGGCTCCGATGGGGTGGGCTGGGAAGGCGATGAATTTTCTGAAGACGCGATCAGCGCAACGCGCGGCTGGCTGCGGGACCGGGCGGTCACCATCTACGGTGGCACCAATGAGGTCCAGTTGAACATTATTGCCAAGCGCGTGCTCGGCTTGCCGGATTAGTCTTTCAACCGCAAGCAGAAGTGCTGAACCAGCATGGCACCTGAGCTTCTGCCTGCCGACACCGCAGCCCAGAGAACATGTTAGTTATTGCTGCGCAGATCGATGACGGGCAGTTAGCGCTTTGATCGCGTTCCTGATGCTGCTCAGTGCGGTGTTGCTCTGGCCGTTTCAGAAATCCGCCGAATGGGACATCGATGTCAGTCAGGTGATGCTTGCCGGTAAAACTTCCTATCTGGAACAGCTCCGGCCGGACGCCGACAAGGACACCCCGAACGTTATCCTGATCGTCGCCGATGACCTGGGTCGTCACGATATTTCACTCTACGGCCACTCTCCCTTGCAAACCCCGAACATCGATCAACTGGGCCAGCAGGGCGTGACTTATCGTGAGGCTTACGCTTCCGCTGCCATCTGTTCCACCTCCCGCGCGGGCTTGCTGACCGGTCGATACCAGAATCGATTTGGATTTGAATCACAACCAATGCAGCGCTATGTGCGCAATCGGCTGGAGTATCTGGCGTTCCGCTATGTGCTGGATACCGACGCAATGCAACCGATCCGTTACCCGAACTATCCGAGCAGCGAGGCGCTCGCCCAACAAGGTCTCCCTGCCTCGGAGATCACCCTCGGTGAGTTATTCAAAGGGCTCGGCTACGACACGGCGGTGATCGGCAAATGGCATCTCGGTTTTGGTGTTGATAATCACCCGCTGCGCTTCGGCTTCGATCAACAGTACGGATTTATGGAAGCCTTTTCGATGTACGCATCCGAAGCCGATCCCGCGATTGTCAATCATCATCACGATTTGTTTTGGGAAAAACATATCTGGAAACAAAAACGCGGCGGGCCGTCTGCCATCACACGTGATGGCGTTCCGATCAAGGAAACGCGTTATCTCACCGATGCCATCGTTGATGAAGCTGAAACCTTTATGACAGATGCTGCACGCAATGGCAGGAAGTTTTTCGCCTATCTACCTTTTAACGCACCACACACACCCTTTCAGGCGCGCCGTGAGGACTATAATTCCCTTGCAGCATTTGAAGACGACAACCAGCGCATTTATCTGGCCATGATCAATCGGCTGGACTGGGCCGTTGGTGAACTGACGCAATTCTTGAAACGCGAAGGACTTGCTGAGAACACCCTTATCATTTTCACCAGTGACAATGGTGGCGCAGATTATCTCAACGCGACCGACAACGGACCGCTGCGCGCCGGCAAATTTACCCAGTTCGACGGCGGTCTGGCGGTTCCGCTCATGATCTACTGGCCGGACACACTGGCAGCCCGGGAAGTGCAGGCACCGGTTATGCTGACCGATGTCTTCGCGACGATCAGCAACCTCACCGGACAGCCGCTTGCTGCTGATCGGAAATACGATTCAATTAATCTGCTGGCACCCGATGTGGAATCCGTCGCGGGCGGCAGACCCCTCTTCTGGCGCAGCGATCATAACCGCGCCATCCGTTACAAAAACTGGAAGCTGCTGCATTCCAAAAAGAATCACTGGTTACGGCTTTATGATTTGTCTCTGGAAGCCGGTGAGAGAACCGACCTGCAACACGAACACAAAGCAGTCGTCACCCAACTGATGACGATGCTCGATGCCTGGGAAGCCGAACAGCTTTCACCCCGATGGCCACGGGTGATGGAATATCAGTTTATCGATGAGGGCGAGGAATTCTCGTTCGCGATCTGACTCTTTAATGCCAGGAATCATCATGGGTTTCCCGGTACTTCGGTCGATCCTTGATACGCCTGACATAATCCGCCACTTTCGCCGACGGCGATGCCATCAACCCGAACTGCACCGAAAAATCGAGCGTGCCGCCGAACACCACATCAGCAGCAGAAAATTGTGCACCCAGCGCCCAGTCGGTCGCTGGTGTCAAAACCTCGACTGCCGCCAGGCACCGTTCCATATCTCCCCACCCGGCAGACTTCGACGATTCCTCGGTCATCATCCCGAGTTGGTTGGAAAAAAGCATCGGTTCCAGCGTGGTGCCGGCAAAAAAGAGATATCGGTAGTAGCGGCCTCGCTCCGGGGACCCGATTGGCGGCGCCAGTCCTTTTTCCGGAAACTTGTCGGCGAGATAAGCGCAGATCGCTGCCGACTCCGTGATGATGATGTCACCATCGACCAGCACCGGGATCTTGCCCATCGGGTTAACCAGGCGAAACTCGGCCGTATCGTTTCCGCCATTAGTAAAATCCACGAGGATCTGTTCGTGTTCAGCATCAAGTTCCGAGAGCATCCAGTGGGTCGTGACGGCTCGGCTCATTGGGTTGTAGTAGTGCTTCATGTGCGGGTATCTCTGACGGGTTGGTCGGATAAGTTTAGCAGGGGGCTGCTGACAGGGTTGTGGCAGGATTGGAGACTGGTTCCCTATCAGGCAAAACGACCTGCAGGCGCAATCCGGTTATGATGAAGCACGACAAGCGCCCTTTAGCAGGGCCATCAACGTCTTTGCAAATGGAGTGCCCTCATGATCCATCCACGCTTTCTTATCGCCGCGATGCTGCTGCTCACAGGCCAACAAATCGCCGTGGCCGACAGCCACCAGGACTCCCTGCCAACGCAGTTACTCTGGGGTGATACCCACCTGCACACCAACAATTCTTTCGATGCCTTCCTGAACGGCAACAAATCGGTATCGCCAGATGACGCCTATCGTTTCGCACAGGGCGAGCCCGTGATCCATGCTTACACCCGGACCCGGGTGCAAATTGGGACACCGCTCGATTTTCTGGTGGTATCGGATCACGCCGAATTCCTGGGCGGAATCAAGGACATCTACAACGATGGCATTGGCCTCGAAGACCCCAATCCGATAGAGCGATTGGTAATCTGGTACCGGGAGCGGCGAATCCGAGAAGCGATCGACAGCGGCCGCGGCCAGGAATACTTCGGTAACATCCTGCCGAAGCCGGCCGATCCACGGGAGGCTGCCGCGACCTATGCAGAAGACCTGGGCCAGGCCATACCAGGCGCTTATGTTTCCGCCGGCAATGCCTGGCATGGTCTGCTTGACACCGCAGACCGTCACAATCGTCCGGGAACCTTCACCGCCTTTGCCGGCTGGGAGTGGTCATCGCAGCCGGGTGGCGCCAATCTGCACCGCGTGGTGATCACCAATGCCGATGCCACCTCCGGGCGACAGTTCATGCCGTTCGCCTCCACCGACAGCCCCTACCCGGAAGACCTCTGGAGCTGGCTCAGCAGGACCGAGGCAGAAACTGGCGTCCGGTTTCTCGCCATTCCCCATAACTCAAATGTTAGTAAGGGCGTGATGTTCGATGTCGAAACCCTGCGTGGCAACGTCATCGATGCCGACTATGCCAACCGGCGACTTCGCTATGAACCGATTGCGGAAGTCACGCAGATCAAGGGTGATTCAGAAACCCATGAATCACTCTCTCCAGAAGATGAATTCGCGAAGTTCGAAACCTATGCCCACTACCTCTCAACCGCCAGGGAGGACTATGTCGTGCGACCCGGCGATTATGTCCGATCCGCACTCAAAACCGGGCTGGCACTGGGTCAGAAGATCGGCGCGAATCCTTTTAAGTTGGGTATGATCGGTTCCACGGATTCCCACACCGGCCTTTCAACGGCCGAAGAAGCAAACTTTTGGGGCAAGTTCGCCTACGACTCTGTACCAGAAAAAAAATCCGCCAACGCACTGGGTAACGCCCCGGGCTGGGCCATGTCTGCATCCGGTCTGGCAGCAGTCTGGGCAACTGAAAACTCCCGCGAAGCCATCATGGACGCGATGTTCCGGCGAGAAGTCTATGCGACCACCGGCACCCGTATCCGGGTCAGGCTTTTCGGCGGCTGGCAGTTTACGGCCGATGATCTAACAGACATCCATCGCACCGGTTACGAGAAAGGCGTGCCGATGGGTGGAACACTCACGAGCACCACCTCGGCCGATTTGTCACCTACCTTGATGATCTTTGCCGCTCGGGACCCGGCAGGCGCGAATCTTGACCGTGTCCAGATCGTCAAGGGCTGGGTAGACGAAACCGGGAACACCCACGAGAGAGTATTCGATGTCGCCTGGTCCGATAATCGACAACAGATCGATGGCAAACTTGCGCCCGTTGCAGACGGAGTTGATCGGCGAACCGCCCAAACCACAGACGATCAGGGCGCGCCCGAACTTTCCGTCGTCTGGACCGATCCCGAGTTTAACGCCAATAGATCCGCTTTTTACTACGCACGAGTACTCCAGATCCCGACGGCACGCCATTCCCTGATGGACCGGATCGCGCTTGGCAAAGAGAACGCAGAAGACTATCCCGAGGTCATACAGGAACGGGCTTATACTTCTCCGATCTGGTATGCGCCTTGACAGATAACGGGATCAAGCGGCTAGAGGCTTGCAATGATTCCGATTAACTCTGAATCTTCTGCCAACGGCTCGCCAGCGAGGCTGCCCACCATTTGATCAATTGAAAATCCTGCAGCTTCAAGTTCCGCTGTAATGCTTTCAGGCGAGAAGTGTTGGAACCAGTTGAATATTCCCCAGGAAGTCTCCGGTTCAACGATAAGGTACCGGTCGAGCGATAGATGTTCTTCCCTGTAAAGGAAGGTTCGCTTGATTCCTACATAGTCGTGCTCAGCCCAAAACCCATTCATGAGATTATTTTCCATTAGCGTTTCTTCTCGCTTCGCGGCAAATGACGCGAGCCCTGCGACGTCCAGGATAATAGATCCTCCTGAATTGAGCATTGATCGCATGCGCTTCAAAAGAACGCTTCGCTGGGCGGATGAAAGCACACAGAAATCCGTAAAGATGAGGGTAATGACGTCAAAGCCAACAGGAAGCTCGTCGGTTAGATAGTTCGCTTTCAGGTACTGAATCTTAGCCTGGCTCTTTTCAGCTTCGCGCATCGCATGTGTCAACGAAACGGCCGAAAAGTCGACTCCCACCACCTCATCCGCAAAGGCAGCAAAACGCTGGGTATAGAGTCCGGGGCCACATCCGAGGTCACAGACCGTTCTATTCGCGAGACAGATTTGGGAGTCGATCCAGGCGACAATTTGATCGATCGAGTCTCGCCGGTAAGACGCCCGATCCCCGTCTGGATCGAGATGAGCGGCGAGCATTTGGGCTGCTAGATGTGGGCGGGTCCAAAGCTCGGGGGCCGTATAGTGGGAGAATGGATCGGGACGGTCACAAACGTCACGGAGCAAATTGTACATAACGGTGGAAGAGTAACAAATCTCGCCGTTGTTTTCCGGTAACCTATAATTTTTCTGGCAATAGACCGATGCTGGATTGTCGTGAAACGGCAAGCGTGTCCGAGTCTTAATTGACCCAAGGACCTTCGGGGACACCTGCCTTCGAACCAATGGGTTGATCGCAACCACCGGCTGGTATTACTATAGTAATACCACTCCGATGAGATCACTTATGCCTACCATCACCTTGAAAGCAGATGAAAGATTCTGCAATGACCTCCATGAGATGGCTCGTGAAATGCAGGTCTCGAAAAGCGAACTGGTTCGACGGGCTGTGAATGCCTACCGCGATAATCTGGAGCGCGAGCATCTCAGGATCGCCCTGCAAAAGGCTTCCTATCGAGTCCGGCGAATCGACCCAGACCTATCAGGTGAACTGGACTCGTTGGTGAGCGATGGGCTTGAAGATGCTTGAAAGGGGTGGAATCTACCTTGCGAATCTGAATCCCTCTAAACGTGATGAACCTGGCAAGGTCCGACCGGTTCTGGTCATGCAGGCGGATGCGTTGAACCAGGTGCGGCATCCGACAGTTGTCGTCCTACCCTTAACAACCAGGCTGGTTGATGAATCGTTTCCATTGAGATTTCGACTTGCCGCCAGAGATAAATTGCATCAGTCGTCGGATATCTTGTGTGACCAGATAAGAGCCATCGCGCTATCTCGAATGACGTCCGATCTGCTCACTTCGCTTCACTTGTCGGAACTCCTGGAAATCGAACGACAGGTGCTTGCGATCATCGACATCGAAACGACCTAGCTCATTAAAGGAAAGCATGCTAGCCGGAGATTGCGTCGCTTTACGCCTGGACAGATGCGTCTTTTTGAAACATCAATTCCACCGCCAGATGCACATCCAGTGGATCGCCCTGCCATTTGCTTGCCGCCGCATTGGGCGCGACATTGGGCGCCAAATCGTTTAGTGAAATGGGATTATCGATAGGCGCAAATTGCGGATAGAAATTGCGCGGGATGATCTTCTCGTCACGATTGATGAATTGAAACTGGTCATCGCTGACACTGATCCGGTACTCACCCTTGTGTAATTGCGTGTGGTGGAAACGGCACAGGGTTATCAGGTTATCAAGACTGGTTTTACCGCCATCAATCCAGTGCCGAATATGGTGGGCATCGGTCCATTTTGTCTGGCAACAACCTGGAAACCGGCAACCCTGATCGCGAATCTGCAATGCCTTCTTCATGGTGGGTGGAATAACACGGCGTTTCCGACCGATATCAAGGACGTTACCCTGCTGGTCCTCGCTGACTAACTGGATAGAACAGTCGCAGGCAAGTCGTTTTGCCGCTGCAGGTGAAAGTGCATGGTTGTTTTCATCGTAACAAACCGGTCCACCGTTGATCTTGTAGTCCAGGTGATCCGGATTGATGTTGATGTGTAGCAAAACGTCGGTCGGCGGTGAATCCTTGATCGGACTGGCGAGTGATTGTTCCGCCATCAGGGTAAAAGCGTCTGCACGCAATGCATAAACGTCCGGTGAAGCTTCCTTCAAAAAAGTTTCCGCGGAAACTTTTTCTTCGTTATCGTTTTGTTCGCTTTTCTGTTCCCTTTCCTGCA
>JAJFKA010000058.1 GCA_021773555.1 Gammaproteobacteria bacterium | reverse complement strand
GCAGATAACGTGAGTCGGCCGAGGCATCCAATAGCCATTTCTGCCTACCAACAATATGGAATATCACCAGGTCTGGGATGGCGACCTGCTTGAACCCTGGAAAGAGGTTGTAAGACAACTACTGGCGCACCATGCACGAGTTCGGAAAGCCGGTTGCAGACAATCAGTACCGAACTGATTCCGTGGCCTGATTATGGCGGTGGTGCGAAGTACTCATTATTCGAGCACTCGGTCGCAGTGGCGTGCTGGATCCGTGAGGAGTGGGCGAAGCTGAAATGATGCAGATTTGTCGTGCAAGACAGAGAGCATTCCGGAAGCTTCGACTTAGCGTTCAGGCAGGAGACCGCCTACGGCCTGAACTGGTGCAGGATTTGCGCCGCGGGATACCCAGGCGACGACGGCATCGGCATTCTCCGGTCTCTCTAAATAGTTAAACCGCCATTCGTTGGTGCCGTCCAGTTCATGATGATCCAGTACGACGAACTGGTGTACCAGGATCTTCCCGGCATTCTCCCCGCGTTGAATCGCGCGCTTTTCGTCCAGCCCTAACCAGGCCAGATGGCATACCAGTGAGGATTTATCCCCGAAGGTGACCGTTGCCACGTCATTTGCCAGGACCAGCATCAGGACCCCAGGGGTGTCACCTTCGAGCGGGACGGGCGTGTTCCTGGTCGCGGGATTAAAGAATTTCCGATACTCCCGGCCCGCAATGACAATGCCAGGTGTATAAACCTGCTGCAGACCCCCCTCACTGGCATAGTTCCGCTGACGTTCTGCGTTCTGGGGCAACGCGTACTGATCGTTCCAACCCAGGTAGTCCCAGTAGTCCACGTGGAATGCCATTGGGATAACGTCCTGCCAGAGACCCTCATGATCCAGGAACCTGGTCAGCCAGCGCTCGGCAGGAGGACAGGAACTGCACCCTTCCGAGGTGAACAGTTCAACCGTGGTGACCTGCTCCGGTTTGGACACATATCGAGATTCTGCATCGGCAGCGGCACTGAACAACAGCACTATAATGAAGATGGGGACAGGCACAATCACTCCATGAGCTAGCAGGTTCAGGATAGCAGACCGGGTTTTTGTCGGCAGCGTTTCAGGATTGGCGCCTGAAACAGAGTCAGATTCGATCCGATGAGTCAGCCAACTGTTCAGGTGACCTTGATCTCACCGCTGGTCAAAATGGGTGAGGCGTCGAGATCTTCTGCATTCATCATTGCGGCGATGCGGCTGATTGACGCGATGAGCATCTGGCGTTCCCACGGCTGGAGCTGTCTATATTTTGAGAGAAACTCAGATTGCAACATTTCCGGTGCGCTTTTAATTTTCTCGCTACCTTCCTTTGTGATGACCAGACGTACACTGCGTTTATCTGTGTCCATTTTTTCGCGACGAACCAATCCCCGGGTTTCCAGGCGATCAAGCAAACTGGTAACGGTCGCCTGCGAGAGCACGATTTCCTTTGCCACTGAACCTGGCGTGGGCACGTCGATGCGTTGGATTGCTTCCAGCACAAGTAGTTGAGATGTGGTTAACCCGGTCTGCTTTTGAAGGTCCCGGGAGTGAATATCGATCGCCCGGGTGATCTGTCGCAGGGATACCAGTATATCGTCGTAGTCCTTCACGGTGCCGCCATCTGTGTGAGACGGCTAATTTACCGCCATGACTCTAATTCACCTAACGAATTAATAATTAGATATGAAAATATATTTGTGCCTGGGTCGATTGGAAACCGAAATTGATAGACTATAAAAATAGTGTTTTTTAGATGTATTGGTGTTTTTTAGTGCATTTCGGGTAGGAAAAGTAGTTCGAATTCAATATACTGCGCCGCGAATCCTCGACCCGGTTATAGTTATGTTTCAGAAAAAGCAGCTTTGCGCAGCAATTGCGCTGGCAACAGCGAGTACGCTCGGTCAACCTGCCTTTGGTGTAATTGAAGAGGTCGTGGTTACTGCAACCAAACGTACCGAGAGCACTCAGGATATTTCTGTGGCGGTGTCAGCTGTTAACGAAACCACCCTCAGACAGTTGGGTGTTACAAACTTCGAGGATTATCTGCTACAGCTTCCCGGGGTAACTGCTGGAGGTAGCGGACCTGGCCAGAACACAATCTATATTCGTGGTGTCGCATCGACTACCCCTAACCTTACGACTGCTGGTGTAGCAGGGCTTGCGCCAAACGTGGCACTGTATCTGGACGAACAACCTTTATCGCAACCAGGCCGGAATCTCGATGTTTACGCGGCTGACATGAATCGCGTAGAAGTACTCTCCGGACCACAAGGTACGCTATTCGGTGCAAGCTCTCAGGCTGGTACGGTGCGCCTGATTACCAATAAGCCGGATTCATCCGGTAATTATGCCAGCGTGAATTTTGGTACTGCCTTTACCGAAGGCGGTGAAATGAGCAACAACGTGGAAGCCATGGTGAATGTACCGGTTTCTGATGTGCTGACGCTACGCGGTGTGGTTTACGTCGATCATCAAGGTGGTTATATCGACAATGTGCGCGGTACGAGAAGCACAAGTGAGAGCGCAAGATTTAGACCAGCGGGAACTGCCCGGGCAAACGGGGTTCCGGTTTCTACCCAGAGGGCAGGGTTCCAATCAACAGCAGATCTCTCTGCCGTGAACTTTATCAACGCCGACAACAGTGGCCGGGTAGAGGAAGATTTTAACGACACGACCTATTCCGGTGGTCGTATCAGCGGAACCTGGCAGATCAACGATGATTGGAGCTTGCTGGTTGGTCATGCCCAGCAGAACCTCGAATCTGATGGTGTGTTTTTCGCAGATCCTGGGTTGGATGATCTCGAGATCCAGCGATTTGAAGATGACTCGATACAGGACTATTTCAACAATACCAACTGGACACTTGAAGGCCGCTTCAAGGACCTGGAAATCGTATACACGGGTGCTTATACAGAACGAGAAACAGATCAGGTTGTAGACTATTCGGACTATCTGTTTGTTGGGCAGTATTTGCCCTATTACATTTGCGATGGTTCGGTGACCTATCCGGGTGCTGCGGCGCCATCAGGGAATTGTCAGGCGCCGAATTTGTTCGTAAAGAGTGATTCTGATACCGAGATCAATAGCCATGAAATTCGCATTTCAACCAATGCGACTAACCGCCTTCGAGCAACCGTCGGTGTCTTTTATAGTGACCTTGAATTAACCGAGCGAAATGACTTCACCTATCCCGGTTCAACCAGTGCTGTGCTGTTTGGTCAGACAGGCTTCTCGCAAAACTTCCCCTTCCCGACAGGCTTCACTTCTGATGCCGGTCCCTTTCCTGCAGATGTGATTTTCCGAAATGATATTCGGCGGACTGATGAGCAAGTCGGTGTATTTGGTGAAGCGACCCTGGATATTTCAGAACAAATCGCGATCACGGTGGGCGCTCGTTACTATGATATCGAGGTGGATTTCGAAGGTAGTGCGAATTCATCCTTTTGTAATGGATTTCAATCTGATGCGAACGCTTTCGGCACAGATATCAGCGATCTGTTCAACGGTGATGGCGCGGTAACGTTTCACGGATCGTGTGACACCTCAACGCACATTACCTACACCCAGGCAACGGTTGATGGATCGACGCCTGCTGCAGTGGTTGCAGCGCTTAGCGCGCCTGATGTTGCTGCCACGGATGGTTCAATCTATAAATTTACAATGACCTGGACGCCATCGGACAGACATCTGATGTACGCTACCTGGTCCGAGGGCTTTCGGCCTGGTCTGCTAAACCGGCCTGGCGGAGCGGCGGGTCCCAACGGATTTACGGTACCGTTTGCGCTCGATACCGATGATGTTGAAAATCTCGAGATAGGCTGGAAGCTGGATCTGTTGGACTACACCTTGCGTTTCAACGGTAATGCCTTCTATGTGAAAATCGACAATCTGCAGACCACGATATTCGATCCCAGTATCACGAATCTGTTCTTTTCCGATAATGCTGCTAATGCAGAAGTGAAAGGCATCGAGGGCGATTTTATCTGGGCACCTGCGTCGGTGGATGGATTGACAATTTCAGGTGCATTTTCAATTCTCGATACTGAAATTACTGATGTGTTAACGCCGACTAACGATGTGGTTGCGGGAGCAGAGCTGGCTTTTGCGCCAGAATTTCAGGGCAATATTCGGGCAAGATACGAATGGTCATTAGATTCCGGGTTGACCGCGCATTTTATGCCTCACGTCGGCTACTCAGCTGATTCTTTCAGTGACATTGTTACGATCAACCGAGACCAGATGGATAGCTGGGTGCTAATCGGGTTTACGGTTGGTGTGACCAGTGATAATTGGGCGGCGGAACTCTACGTGGATAACTTAACGGATGAGCGTGCAGAGATTTCGAGAAACTTTGTGTTTGACCGCGAACGAGCCTCCTATGTACGGCCGCGAACGATGGGTGTTCGGGTTTCATACGATTTCTAGGCGAGCGGTGTTTTAGGGTTAAATCAGGAGCGCTTTTTCTAAGCGCTTTTGTGTTTCTAAATGGTCAAAAACTATGAGCCTTGAAGGCATACAGCAAAAGATGGTTGAGCAGGATTTCGCTGCAGCCCTCGAAGACCTTGAGCCGCTACTACGAGAAAATCCTCAGCCGGATGCGTTATACATGGCAGCAGTATGTCGGCGGTATCAGGGTGATATCCCTGGAGCCTTGACGCTGATCCAACAACTTAAAATTCTCGCGCCTGCCCATGGAAGAGCATACCAGGAACAGGGTCATGCTCTGCGCACGCTGGGTAACACTAACGAAGCCCTCGCAGCGTATCGCCAGGCTGGTCAGATAAATCCTTCACTGGTTGCGAGCTTTCGAGGTCAACTGGAAATTCTGGCCAGTGGGAGTGATGCGCAAGCTGCGTTAGCCGTGAAGCAACATCTGGACTATTTACAGAACCTGCCAAAACCACTCCTAGCGGTAATGGACCTGATCGCTGAGGGAAAGCTGCTGAAGGCCGAGAATCTTTGTCGCGCTTTCCTTAAAAAAATCCCGCACCAGCCTGAAGCGATGCGCTTGTTGGCGAATATTGGCGTTTCTCTGGGCGTGATGGATGAAGCTGAGTTCCTGTTGGAAAGTGTTGTGATGATAGCGCCGGAATTTGTGCGCGCACGAATTGACTATATACAGGCACTTCGAAAGCGCCAGAAATACGAAATGGCACTCGGCCAGGCCAAATATCTTCTGGAGACAAACCCCAACAATCCTCAGTATCGCTCACTGTTTGCCATTGAGCAGATGCAAACCGGGGATTTTGATGAAGCGCTCATCAATTTTGATCGTGTCCTGACGCAGATCCCAGGCGACCCGATTACGCTAACCTCGAAGGGGCATGCCTTAAAAACCATGGGGAAGGGTGCTGCTGCCATTGATGCTTATCACGCCGCGCTCGTGACCAGACCGGACCATGGGGAAGCCTATTACTCCCTGGCCAATTTGAAAACTTATCGATTCGATGAGAAAGAAATCGGGCAGATGCAGCAACAAGAAAGTAATTTGAATCTCTCTGTCATGGATCGCACCTATCTATACTTCGCACTTGCCAAAGCGGCAGAAGATACGGAACTGTTCGATCAGGCGTTTACGTACTATGAGATGGGCAATAATCTGAAAAAGGGGCAGAGCCGTTATGATGCAGACAAAATGTCTGCGGACCTGGCAGAACAAAGGCGGGTTTGCACGGCGGCGCTGTTTTCCTCGCGTAGAGGGTGTGACGCGCCAGATCCCATTTTTATCGTGGGATTACCGAGGGCAGGGTCAACATTGTTAGAACAGATTTTGTCGTCTCATAGCGAAGTTGACGGGACGATGGAATTACCCAATATACTGTCACTGTCACATAGACTGAGGCGTGGGTCGGAGACGTATCCTGATGGCCTGGCCAGGCTGGATGCAAAGGCATTGAGAGCCTTTGGCGAAGACTTTATTCGTGACACCAGGGTCCACCGTCAAAAGGCACCTTATTTTATCGACAAGATGCCTAACAATTTTCGTCATATCGGTTTAATAAAACTGATATTGCCTAACGCAAAAATCATTGATGCGCGTCGTCACCCCATGGCTTGTTGCTTTTCGGGTTACAAACAATTATTCGCGGAAGGTCAGGAGTTTACTTATTCTCTTGGTGATATCGGGCAATATTATCGCGACTACGTAAGGCTCATGGATCATTGGGATGAAGTGCTCCCAGGAGAGATTCTTACCGTTCAGCATGAGCAGGTTGTGGATGATCTTGAGGGGCAGGTGCGACGAATTCTGGATTTTTGCGGCTTACCATTTGAGTCGTCCTGTGTTGAGTACCATAAGACAGAACGGATCGTGCGAACCCCCAGTTCTGAGCAGGTTCGTCAGCCGATATTTTCAACGTCGCTTGAACAGTGGCGACACTTTAGCACTCATTTGAAACCACTCACCGATGCTCTCGGTGAAGCGGTGCTTGAACGATACCCTTTGGAAGGAAAAGTTTAGCCATGAAGAAGCCAGCACTGTCTTTCCAGATTGATAATCAGGTTTTCATCCCGTCAGTAGCACTATTGATTCTTCTGGTAGCGTTCTCAGCGTTTGCGCCGGAATCCGCAGGCGTCGCCTTCCAGACGGTTCAAGACACAATTGTGAAGTATGGTAGCTGGTATTACGTGCTGGTTGTCGCGATCATCCTCGTGGTTGTGACCCTGCTGACAATTACTCGATACGGCGATATCAAACTAGGGCCCGATCATTCCACGCCCGACTATTCCTTTGTTTCCTGGTTCGCGATGCTGTTTAGCGCAGGTATGGGTATCGGATTAATGTTTTTCGGTGTGGCTGAGCCGGTAATGCATTTTCTGAACCCCCCGCTTGGAGAGGCCGGAACTTCAGCGGCAGCGGCCGAAGCAATGAAACTGACGTTCTTTCACTGGGGAGTACACGCCTGGGCCATGTATGCCATCGTTGCATTGATACTTGCCTACTTTGCGTATCGACACGATCTGCCGCTGACGTTGCGCTCCTCGTTGTATCCCCTGATAGGGGAGAAGATTTACGGCCCCATTGGTGCGTTGATCGACATATTTGCGATTCTTGGCACCGTGTGCGGCGTCTCAACATCGTTGGGCCTTGGTGTTCTGCAAATCAATTCAGGACTGGCTTATCTGTTCGATGTGCCCGTAAGTGCGACAGTGCAGGTGGTGCTGGTGATTGTGACAACCGCGCTCGCGACCGTTTCAGTGTTGCTGGGTTTGGATGCTGGTATCAAACGACTTTCTGAAATCAATATAGCGCTTGCCGTGTTAATGCTCATCGGAGTTCTGGTGATTGGTCCGACTGTCTATCTATTACAAACATTTGTGCAGAATACCGGTAGCTATTTGTCTGAGCTGGTCTCAAAGACGTTCAATCTTTACGCCTATGAGCCAACGGACTGGATCGGTGGATGGACTATTTTTTATTGGGGCTGGTGGTTGAGCTGGGCGCCATTTGTCGGTTTGTTTATCGCCAGAATTTCCCGGGGCCGAACTATTCGTGAATTTGTTTTGGGTGCAATGCTGGGCCCGACGCTTTTCACATTGTTCTGGATGACCGTGTTTGGCAACAGTGGTATCGACCTGATCCTGAATCAGGGGATGGCCTCCTTTGGTGAGGCAGTCCAGTCAGATACCTCTGTTGCGCTATTCAAGTTCTTTGAAGCGTTTCCGTTCTCGCAGGCAATGTCTTTTGTTGCCGTGTTAATGGTGGTGGTGTTTTTTGTAACCTCGGCGGATTCCGGTGCACTCGTGGTCAATATGCTAAGTGCCCATGGACGTGATGATACGCCGTTGTTGCAACGGTCGATCTGGACCGTGTTTATCGGGCTTATCGCGATTGTATTGCTATTGGCAGGAGGTCTGGCGTCCTTGCAAACTGCCGCGATTGCCAGCGCTTTACCATTTTCCATTGCGCTCTTGTTTGCGATATGGGGTTTTTGGAAAGCCCTTGCGACTGATGTTAAGAAACAAGATGCACTGTTGATGCAGACTAGCAGTTCTGAATCTACCTCCTGGAAACAGCGGCTTGGGAACCTGTTAAATTATCCAACAGCCGTGCGTGTGCAGGACTTCCAAAAGACCACTGTACTGCCTGCCATGCAGACCTTTGTTGGGGAACTACAGGATCAAGGCCTGGAGGCAGTCGTCACTCACGTTGAGGCGGAAATGGCAACGGAACTTCAGGTCCTGCATGGCGAAGAAACCGATTTTCGTTACCGGGTGGTATTGAGCGAGCAGGTCCTGCCTCACAATGCCCTGGTAGGGGATGAGCAGGCTGAATTCCAGGAGCACTACTATCGAGCCGAAGTGCACCTGCAGGAAGGCGGTCAGGATTATGATGTGATGGGCTGGAGTCAGGATCAGTTAATTGGAGATATCCTCGATCAGTATGAGCGGCATCTTCATTTTCTGCATATGATTCGACACTGATGGATTGAGACCTGCGTATCTGGCGTGATTTATTCGCTCCCCCTCCAGTCTGCGAACAGTAACTCAACTCGCTGCTTCAATTTTTTATACTCGCGTTTACTGTCTTCGCCCGACATGACTCGATCGAAAAACCGGATCATTAACTCGATGATGATCCAGCTCAGTTCCTGAAGCGGTAGTGACCTGGAAATCGTACCGGATGCCTGGCCCTGTTTAAGTGCACTTGTCAGCAAATCCGATTGCCAGTGGTTGATCCACACCGCAACTTCACGCATCGGTCCCGGCTTCTTTGACCCCGTTACGAAGTCCTGGACCACGTCGAACGAGATGTAGTTTTGAACCTTGACGTAAACATCCAGTAGTGCATGAACGGCTGCTACCGGGTCGCGGGGAAGGTGCGCCAGCAGTTCTTCACCTTCCTGCTTCAGTTCGGACATATCCATCCTTGCCAGTTCTGCAAACAAGCCCTCCTTGGTGGTGAAGTATGTATGTACTGTTGCAACGCCGACTCCGGCTTCCTCTGCAATCGCGTCCATTGTCGTTTTGGTGTAACCGCATTCAACGAACAAGGTTCTCGCTGCAGTCAGCATCTTTTCCCGCCGGAGGTGTTTCTGGCGTACCCGTAATGTGTCCTGTCCTGACGTCATTTCCGAACTCCTGTGCTCATAAAACAATAGAAATATTCTATGTCTATTGAATAATAGAATGCAGTACATTATATTCTTTTTTCGGTTACTGAACAGAAGGTACTTCACCCTTGTCTTCCTCTTCTGATGTCAACCTGCTCGAGCTGGATCTTTATCCTGCATGGGGAGATCTACTCCCCATATCAGTGCGCGCGGCTGCCTGCGTAGTGTGCGACTGCCAATTCAATACTTGAACACTCGCTCGTCGAGATAACCTATTAATCAGGAGATACCTATTATGGTGGCACGAACCGGGGAACAGTATTTGTCGGGCTTAAAGGATCATCGATCCGTATGGGTCAATGGGCAACGTGTAACGGATGTGTCTTCCCATCCAGGTTTTAAAGGCTCGCTGGCAGGTATGGCGGGCTATTTTGACTGGCAGCATGTTGAACAAGATGAGTGTCTGATCGAGAACGAAACCGGGGACCTTGTTAATGTCAGTCATCTGATTCCACGAAGCCGCGAAGACCTGGCATTGCGGCACAAAGGACTGCGGGCACTCGCGCGCTACAGTGTCGGTATGCTTGGCCGGACACCGGATTATGTCAATGTGACCTTTGCCGGTTTCGCGGGACAACCCAGTCTGTGGAGAGCAGCAGGGAATGAGGAAGGGCACGACAATCTGATAGCGTTTCAAAAGGAAATTGCGGCGAAGGATCTTTCCTTGACGCACACCATTGTTCACCCCATTGTTGACAAGCGCATACCTGATTACGAGGGCGTCAATCAGCAACTCGCATTGCGCAAGGTGGGTGAGACAAAAGATTCGATCATTGTAAACGGTGCGCGAATTCTCGCCACGCTTGGGCCTTTTGCCGATGAACTTGCGGTTTATCCGGCACACCCGGTTCCCGAGGATCAGCCGGAGATTGCTCTGGCCTTTTCTGTCCCCATGAATGCCGAGGGACTAAAAGTCCTGTGCCGTGACCACTACACAGTGGATCGAAACGTCTTCGATGCACCGTTCTCCTCCCGGTTCGATGAGCAGGATGCGTTCATCATTTTCGACAATGTTGAGATACCGAAATCCCGCGTGTTTTGTGATTCAAATCCCGCGGTGTTTAATACGGTCATGAGACGCGGCTGGACCGGGAACATTATGCAGCAGACTGTTATTCGAGCGCTGACCAAACTGGAGTTTGCTTATGACCTGGCGTCAAGGATGGCGGATGTAACCGGTCAGAATCAACGCAGCGATACGACGCAAATGTTAGGTGAGTTGTGGTCCTTTGCTGAACTGACTAGAAGCGCCTTGAAAGCTGCGGAGGATGGCGCGTTTGACTACGGCGATGGTACCTGGATATGCGATGAACGTCCTTTTATTGCTCTGCGTCCGACTATGCCGGGCTGGATGGTAAGAACTAACGATATCCTTAAGCTGATTGGTTCGCATAACCTGCTCGCAACACCGGCGGAAGCGGACTTCGAGGATGAGACATTGAAGCCGTTGCTGGCACATTACCTGCGTGGCGCCGATGACGCGAACGCAAAGGATCGTGCCAGACTGTTTCGAACGGCCTGGGACATGGCCGGCTCGGCACTTGGTGGCCGGGTGGAACTCTACGAGAGATTCTACCTTGCATCAGCCGCCCGGAATTATTCACTGGCCCACATGATGGCGCAACGAACCCAGGATTGGCAGAACGTGCCGGATTTCTGGGCAGCAACAGATAAGATCACTGAAAAATATCAACTGGGCCGATAACGAGGAGCAAGCAATATGACTGGAGTGACAGAACTAGGATATGTCAGGTTTGGGGTTTCCAATCTGGAAGAGTGGAAGACATTTGCCGGAGACATACTCGCGTTGGAGGTTGTTGAGACCGGTGAGAAGAGTGCGTCTCTGCGTATGGACTATTGGCATCATCGCATCATTCTGGAAGAGCACGAATCCGACGATATTCTGACCGCGGGTTTGCGTGTTGCGGGCAATGAAGAATTCAAACAGATGCAGGCCACGCTTGCGGGGAACAACATTTCATTTGAGGTTGGCGATCAGTCGCTTTGTGCCAGACGTCAGGTGCTCCAATTGTTGGTGCTCGAAGATCCGGCGGGAAATCCTCTCGAAATTTTTCATGGTCCCCGCATCGATACGCATCTACCGTTCCATCCTGGAAGGCGCATGCATGGTCAATATGTCACCGATTCCGGTGGGGTCGGTCACATGATCCTTGGCCATCAGGGGCTCGATCAGGTTTATGAGTTTTACAGACTCCTGGGCATGCGCGGTGGCATTGAATATCGCATCCCGATTGGTAAAGACGCAACGTTTGATCTCTTATTTATGCATTGCAACGAACGCGATCACACGTTCGCTTTCGGTTTACCACCACTGGAAGGTAAACACATCAACCATCTGATGTTGGAAGTGGACAATCTTGATGATGTGTTCATGACTTATGAACTCGTAAAGGACAGCCAATACGCTATTGCTATAGAACCGGGCAAGCACGCTAACGATCGAATGTTCTCCTTTTATATGAAAGGCCCATCTGGCTGGCAAGTTGAAATCGGCTACGGTGGTCGCCCGTCCACGCACCAGACAGAGTTCTTCGTACAAGATACCTACGGGCATCAACCGCAAAAATAATGAGGGGACTAACCATGAGCGATTCGCTGGAACAATCACGGTCGGTAGGTAAACACTTTATCGGCGGTGAGTTTGTGGCTGCGGAATCCGGTGCAACCTTCGAGGCAGTTAACCCTGCGACTGAAGAAATTTTGATGCAGGTGGCCCGGGGTGATGAAAAAGATATTGCCTATGCTGTTGCTGCTGCGAAGTCTGCCTTTGATGCGGGAGACTGGTCCAGGGCTGCGCCATCATTCCGACGCAAAGTTCTGTTCAAGGCCGCCGACCTTATAGAGGCGCGATCAGCAGAAATCATTCGCCTGCAAACGCTGGAGATGGGCGGTCCCCTGGGACCGGAATTCCCTGGGCCACACCCGGTTATGGCACGATCCGCATGGAATCTCAGGTTCTTTGCAGAGGAGCAGGAACAAGCCGGAGGCCATGCGTTTAATCGTGACGATACGCTGCTCACCTACACCATGAGTGATGCCGCGGGCGTATTCGGGCTCATCACGCCGTGGAATGCGCCGATTATGTTGTCCACCTGGAAAATGGCACCTTGTCTTGCCTATGGTAATTCCGCCGTCCACAAGCCTTCAGAAATGTCACCGCTTTCTATCAGTATCCTGTGTGAGATCTTTGCAGAGGCGGGTATGCCGCAGGGTGTCTACAACGCGGTGCTTGGTTACGGTAAAGAAGCAGGCATACCCCTGGTTGAACACAAAGAAGTGATTGGCGTATCGTTTACGGGTTCTCCTGGAACGGCGAAAGACATCGCAGGTCGCGCCGCGACTTCTCTCAAGCGAACCTCTTTCGAACTGGGCGGCAAGTCTGCGAGCATCATTTTTGCTGATGCAGACCTCAAAAAAGCCGTCGGTGCTGCGGCAATGAGCATATTTATGAATAGCGGCCAGATCTGTGTGGCCGGTTCGCGTATCCTGGTTCAGCGTTCGATTTACGATGACTTCCTGGAACAGTTCGAAAAGGTGGCCGCGGCCTGGAAGCCGGGCGATCCGATGTCGCGTACCACGCGCCTGGGTCCGCTGGTTTCCAAGGCACAATACGATCGTGTTATGGGTTACCTGGACCTGGCACGTACAGAAGGCCGCGTGCTATTTGGTGGTGGTCGGCCCTCCAATCTCGAGAAGGGTTACTTTGTTGAGCCGACGGCGATAGTCGATGTAGCCCAGGACGCAAGGGTTTGCCAGGAAGAAATATTCGGTCCCGTGGCAACCATTATTCCCTTCGATGATGTGGATCAGGCAATTGAAATTGCTAATGATTCGACTTACGGACTGGCTGGATATATCTGGACAGAGTCCCAGACAACTGCGCACTACGTCAGCCATCGGCTGCAAACCGGGATGATCTGGATTAACTCCGGTTTTGACCGCGACCTGCGTCAACCGTTTGGAGGCATGAAGATGAGTGGGCTTGGCAGAGAGGGCGGAGGCTTAAGTCGGGAATTTTTCACAGAAACACGATTTGCGTCATTCCCGCTGGTACCGCGCGGGGCGGCAACTGCACACTAACAATCAAAAAACAGGATAAGAATCATGAATGTATTTGAAGGACCACGTCTGGAGCAGAGACAAATTCAGTTTGAAGGACGGCCGCTATGGACCACTGTGGCCGGAGATAATCTATTGTTGCCGGATGGCAGAGAGCTGGCGGAGACAGATGCGGTTTATCTGCCGCCGTGTACGCCGACCAAGATTATCTGTATTCACCTGAATTATGAATCGCGACGAATTGAGTTCCGGGCGCCAAATCTGGTGACTCCGACCTATTTTATGAAACCCATCACGGCGTTGAACAGCCATCGCGGTATGTTGAACAGGCCCGATAATTGCCAGTACCTCAACTATGAAGGCGAAATTGCTGCGATCATCGGCAGGCCCATGAAAAATGTGGCCCAGGAAGATGCCTGGGACTACATTGCCGGATTTGCACCGGCCAACGACGTTGGCGCACAGGACTATCGCGATACCGATGCCGGTGGCATGACCCGGGTCAAGGGCATGGATGGCTTCTGTCCAATTGGTCCAGGCATTGTGCGTGGCGTTGATGTTCGCGAGTCCACACTTCGAACCTATATCAATGGCAAGGTAGTCCAGGAAGGTGAGGTCGGCGAAATGACATTCGGCATTGATTACCAACTCGCGGACCTGTGTCGGCATATTACCTTGATGCCGGGCGATATTATTCTGACCGGCACTCCCGCCAACTCCCGGCCCATGCAACCGGGCGACGTTGTTGAAGTTGAAGTGACCGGCCTCGGCAAACTGACCAATATAGTCCAGGATGTACCGGCACCGGCGCATCAGGTTGGTCACCAGCCCACCGATACCGATTCAGTTACGCGCGTGGCGCTGGGTGGTGACTGGTGGGCAGAACAAGACAAGAAAAAATCCTGAGGAACATCGAATGCTGACAAGTGCCCAGGTCAAAGAAATGTACGGGGAGAAATGAAAAGATCAATCACCTCCGCTGAAATAGAATCGTATCACCAGGACGGATACGTGCACCTTCGTAATGTGTTAGATGAATCGTGGCTGAAGGTATTGTCCACGGCTGTGAGCCGTGTCGAGAATGAGGCTGACACCCAGCCGAGGGTGATGAATATGTCCGCGTTCCGCCGCCACCTGGATGCAAAGAAGGGGATTAGTGAGGAATCCTTCGAAACAACAGGCGACTATTTAATCGCGCACAACGCCTGGCAGTGGAACGACGAACTGCGGAAAGTCGCGTTCGAGTCTTCAATGCCGGAACTCGCCGCGCAACTCATGAATACCCGGGCCATTCGGTTCTACTTCGACCAGATATTTATCAAGCCGCCGGGATCAAATCTGCGCACAACCTTTCACCAGGATCTGGGCTACTGGACGTGTCGCGGTGATCAAATCTGCACCTTCTGGGCACCAGCCGACAAAGTTACCCTCGCCAATGGTGCCATGGGGTACGTACCTGGATCTCATCTCTGGGACGAAGAATTTAAAGCGAATGTCTTTATTGACCGCGACGCTATTCAGGGTCAGGAAGGTGATGACCTTCCCGACATTGAAAGTGACGAAGCGCGCTATGGCGTGGTGTATGTCGAATGTGAGCCAGGAGATGTGATTGTTCATCACGTCAAGACCATCCATGGTTCCGGTGGCAACGTGACCTCAGATTCGACGCGACGCAGTATTGGGTTTCGATACACCGGGGATGATGTTGTTTATCACTCGCCACCGGGCATACCACCCAACAGTACGCCAGTCTCGGATACGCTTGTGGATGGAGAGCCACTTTCGGGGGGGTTATTTCCGCTGATCTGGTCGAAAGCATAGTCGGTCTGATAGCGACAATGCGGTAATGAAAAGGACAAAGCGATGAAATTTGGAATAAAGACCCCACCCCAACAATGCACGTGGCAACAGATGCTTGCCATTTGGCAGGCCACTGACCAAACGGAAATTTTTGATTCGTGCTGGAACTTTGATCATTTCTATCCGCTGCAAGGTGACCCAACCGGCCCATGTATGGAGGCCTGGGTTACGCTGACGGCGCTCACATCGCACACAAAGCGGGTACGAGTTGGCTGTATGGTCAATGGTACACCCTACCGTCACCCCGCACTCACCGCCAATATGGCGGCAAGCCTGGATATTGTATCCGGGGGGCGACTCAATCTCGGTCTGGGGGCAGGCTGGCATGAACAAGAGTGCGCCGCTTATGGCATTGACCTTTTGCCAATGAAACAGCGCATGGACCGGTTCGAGGAAAACGTCCAGATCGTCAAGTCACTCATCAGTAACGAAATCACTAATTTTGCCGGGCACCATTATCAAATTACCGAAGCACGCTCGGAACCTAAGGGCCCGCAGGGTGCAGATATGCCTCTGGTCATAGGGGGTGGAGGTGAGAAACGAACGCTCAGGATTGTCGCCAGATTTGCTGACCACTGGAATCTGCCGTTCGCAACACCTGCGCAGTTTCAGCAGAAGCGAAACGTCCTTCTGGAACACTGTGATGCGGTTGGTCGTAACATCGACGAGATTGAGTGCAGTGTGCAGATCGCTCTACCGGCGGATCAATCACCTGGGGCAAGTGCGGATCAGGCACAGGCGCTGGCCGTTGCAGGCGTCGATACGGTTATTTTCAGTCTGCGCAACCCTTACGATGCTGCTATTGTCGAACCGTTAGGCAAAGCGCTGGAACAGGTGTCCTGATCTGGTTGCAGTTGTCTGTAAGTTATCAGGCGGGGTCTTCAGCCGACCACGGTACCTGGCCTGACAGCCAATGCGTGAGTTTTTCATTCTGGTCATTGCTTTCCAGATGTCGAGGTGGTGAAGCAAAAGTTGCATAAGGTGTGCAACTCAGCACCAGACGATCTTCGTCAATGCGCATCTTGTCAACGAATGGTCGCGCCTCGTTTGACAGTTGTTCACCTGACATGCGCCAACCCACACCCATCATCACATCGCATATAAACTCAGGATCCCGCTCAATAACTGCATCGCAATAGACTTGCAGGTACGTAAACGGCCAGGTCTCATCCAGAATACACAAACTCAATTTCCCCGAGCGTTGGACGGCTTTTGCCTTGGCGCGGCCTGCCATTGTTGCGACGTGTAGCACGCCTTTATCGTCGGGCACATAGTAGACAACGGACATGGCAGGACCATCTTTTTGACGTGCATATCCAAACACACAGGTGCGATGCGTGCGCACAAATTCCCTGCGCTCGGATGGCAGCATGTCCCGATCTGTTGGCGCGGTAAAGGGGATCTCAGCTAAAGGCAGTAACGCCATGTTTTATCTCCGGTTAATCATCATTTACCGATCTTCAGGAACCAGAAAATCGGCCTGAGTGCCGCTGGACGACTCGTCCTCGGGATTGATGAATTTGTTACCTGGTCTGAACCGTCTGCTTCCAGGGGGTTATATGCTCCAATTCGCCGGCCATTTCTTCCGCAGCAATTTCGGTATCGTACGCAGCCTGGGCTCGTAGCCAGTAACCATTGGACAAACCGAGAAACCGGCAAAGTCGTAAATCCGTATCTGCAGTAATTGAACGTTTACCCGAAACAATCGCGCCAATCCTTTGAGCTGGGACTTTAACCTCTTTTGCCAGGCGATATTGAGAGATTCCCATCGGTTCGAGAAACTCTTCTCTAAGCAATTCACCTGGCGTGACTGGTGGCAGTTTTCTCGTCATTGATTTCTTGTCAGACATTTGTTGTCCAGCGTGATCCAGTTCAGGCATATAAACCACCTCAAACTTCAAATTGTCTGGACCCAAAAAGTACAATGCATAATAACCATTGTGGGCAAACGGAAATTCGGCCGGACCATCCAGGACTCGAGCGCCCAGACCTTTTACCAGACTATAGATTTCATCAACCTGATCTTTGGAGCCAGCATTCAGAGCAAGATGATGAAGCCCAGGTTCATAAATCTGGAAGGGATGCTCAAACTTCGCTTCCCATATATTGATGGCGATTCCATTGCTCTCATTCACATTCACGCAAAGTCGAGTTTCGTTGTACGGTGCTGGTTCGGTTACCGTATAGCCCAGGGCCTTCAGAAATGGCTTAAAGAATTTTAAGGCGTCATCAAGATCGCTTACGGTAAGTGCAATATGATTGATTGTTCCGTGGAGTGCCATGCGATCTCCTGTGTCAGGTGACTTTCTGCACAATGAGGTATAGGTGATTCTCGGGATACTGATCAAACTCCAGATGCCTGCAGACGCATGCTGCCTCCATGACAACGTTCAGGATTCCAGGAATCCCAAGGGTACTATAGTGTACTTCCGGGCCCATGCTGGAATCGCGATGCTCAGCAGCAGCATCAAGCCCACCCGCCGAAAAGATAAACACACCGCCAGTGGTCAGCGATGTCATCAGCTTCAACATCACGGGATGTTGCTCTGAAAGTGGCAGGTGCCAGATACTGTCCCAGGCTGATTGCAGCCACAGCCCACGTTCAGCGCAAAGCCGTCCACAGTCTCAGGTAAAAATGACAGCGCCCTGTGGTGTTGACGAATGCCGTTATCCGGGCTGATGAACTGGTCATCCATCCATCGATGAGCGATCTTGTCGTAAGCGGCTTTTGTAGTATCCATGGCTCTTAAGTGTCTGAATCCTGGTTAAGCGGCCGGCAAAAGCGGGGCAGAGGTGCCGTTAGACTTCTCGGCGGCTTGACCGGCTGATCGCCGCGAACATCAACCCATGTGATCCAGCATCCCCTAAGTGCTAGCCGTAATACTGACGATATTTTTGTCTGGGTCAAGATATCTTGCCGTCCTTCCCCAGGGTTCCAGCCTCGGTTCCTGAAGTATCTTGATGCCTGCTTCCACAACACGATTATGAATCAATTCGAAATCCTGGAGGTGGAAGCCAATCTGCGCGGCGGTGGTTGCGGGCCGTTCAGGTAGTCTCTGCGGATAAAGTGCGAAGTGAATGAAGGCGCCATCGGTCCAGGAGTAGGCCGCATGCGGACCTCCATACCAGGGATCGTTCATCTCGGCGTCATGCGACTCAAGGTTAAGAGGAAGACCGATTAGATTGCGGTAAAAATACAAAGACGCCTGCAGGTCGGTGACGCTCAACGCCACAAATGTAAGTCGGGTGGTTACGCTCATTGCCACACTTGAGGAAGCGTAGTGACTTTATGGACATTTAGCTTTAACTGAATATCAGGTGTTTGTGTTCCGCTATGCGATTTTCTCAACGGCAGCTCCTTGTGACAGCAGGTAAATGCTGTTGTGGCTTTCGTCCAGATTCGATATTTCGTCTGGATCGAGCTTGCCATGAAGTCCACGCAATATCCTGCCCGCGCATCCATGACTTACTACGATGATAGTCTCATCTTCCAACTCAGTCAGCCACGAAGAAAGTCGGTTGGCGACGTCGCTGTAGCATTCCCCGCCTGGGGCGGCTACGTTCCAGCGATCTGTAATCCTTTTCTGGTGAAGAACTGCGTCTTTGGTCTGTATTTCTCGTTTCGTTTTCCCTTCCCAGTCACCGTAACAAAGTTCTTTAAGACGATCATCCAGCTCTATTTGGTCAGCGTCAAAACCCAGTTCAGAACCAATAAGTTCAGCCGTTTGCCGACATCGGCCAAGCGGGCTTGAGATGAGTCGGAACTTCTCATCGCGAATCAGAAGTCGGAGCCTGTTGCCATTGTTCCGGGCCTGGTCTCGACCTTTCTCAGTCAGAGGTGAATCAAGATGACCTTGAAGGCGTTGTTCGGTGTTCCAGACAGTTTCACCATGGCGAAGAAGATAGATTTTGAGCATCGCTACTCTGACACACCCTGGCCAGAGCGTTGTTCTTCAATCTGCATGCGAATGTATTCCTGATAGGACGGAACAAATGCTCCCTCAATCTCCTGCCAGCGCGCGACAACTTTGGGAAGTTGGAGCCTCTCAGTCAAGGGTGCCATCGGATTAAGCGGCGAATAATTCCTTGTGGCGCAGGTGCGAGTTTGCTTCGTTCGCTTCAACTTCATGTTCCGTGCGGTCCGCTTGTGATGGATTGGGTCATAAAGGAGACCACTTTTTTGGTCAGATGGACAAGATCTGGATTTTGGTGGGATGAACCTGTCATTGAAAGACGTACAAATTGATCTGGCGCGGACTGACTCATACCCGGGCTTGCCATTTGGGGAAACTGGTTGCCTCAATATGAAGTCAGGCATCCAGCCGTCGATAAACCTGGAACACTGAGAATTCACCATCATCCGTGCTGATCCTCTGCAAAGTGGATAGCAAGTCGTCGTGTGCCATTCTCCTGGCATACATCGTTTGTTCGTTGCCGTTGTAGGCAGCGCTGTCCAGCGTGCTGGAATTTAATCGAGTAAGTGTCATATGCGTAATGCCTGGTGCTTCGCTCGACTGCGGGGAGCCATCAGGCACACCTCCAAATTCGATGTGGTGTTTTTCTCCTTCTCGATCTATCCAGTCAATTGAGATCGAGATTACTCCTTCGGACTCCGTGACTGTATACAGGGCACTTGCAGGCGCCTCTCCTCGCTCGTAGATGCAGAGCTCTGGTATGAGTTCCCAGGATCCAAGGTAGGTGTCTGTGTTCATGTGCTGCCTGGTTTCATGATCAAAGGATATTCCGTGGTGAGTGGCGCAAATCCCTGATCAGAATGGAGGGTCATCGGCAAGCCGCCAAGGCACGCGATATTCGCACCGAGAGAGAGCAGCACGTCAGCAAGTCCAAATTCATCGATCATCTTCTCAGGATAGGGATATCCGGAGGCGATTACATCTGGCGGGCGATTAGACATGCCGGATCGCCGATACCTCTCCTGTTCAGGTGTGGAATTTATCATTCTTGCAGGAAATTTGGAAAACGTTATGTTTCGGGGGATTAAGTGCTGATTGATTCAGTGTCGCTCGCCAATGCCAGGACGGATGCCGAGGAAGGAGTGAAACGTAGGCCGGAGCCAAACATAGAGCATTGTGAAAAAATCAGGTTGCATCTCTTTATAAATGGTATTAGTGTATTAATTCAATAATACACAGGATTGGATAATTTCAGAGGCAGATTCATAGCTACGCCCTCGAAATATAACGCTTATGAACGACTTCGTGATTAAAACCAACTCGGATGTCCCGATATATCGGCAACTGGTCGAGCAGGTGAGGCGGATGGCCGCGAGCGGTCGCGTCAAGCCCGGGGATCGGTTGCCCTCGGTTCGGCAACTCGCAGAAAACCTTGCGATTAATCCAATGACCATCTCCAAAGCATACAGTTTGCTGGAGCAATCGGGACTGCTCGAGCGGCGTCGTGGCGTGGGAATGGTGTTAAGTCATGAAACTGGTCGAAGCGATAATCTGCTTCAGCCAGCGATCGAGGAATTGATAATGCAGGCGCGTCAATTGGGTATAAGTAAACGCGAACTGGTTAAACAACTGGGAGCGGCGTGGGAGTTTGAAAATGACGAATAAGTCTCTGTTACTCGACAATGTTTCGATAGCTTTTGGTGACAAGGAAGTCCTGAAGAATATTAGTTTTGAGTTACCACGCGGTAGTGTCACCGGCTTACTTGGCAAAAATGGTGCCGGTAAGACCACCCTGATGAAAATCGCGCTTGGATTACTCCGGCCGGACCAGGGAAGTGTGAATCTGTTAGGCATTTCGGCATGGGATTCTCCTGCGGAGGTTCGCCGCCGGATTGGTTATGTTGCTCAAATGGACACGCCATATTACTGGATGCGGGTGAGGGATTGCCTGACGCTGGTTGGCAGTTTTTATGATAGCTGGGATGCGGCATTAATCGATCGTTATTTACGGGAATGGGATATAGATCGCGACGCTTATATTCAGGACCTGTCATTTGGTCAGCGGCAAAAGGTTTGCATCCTTCTCGCCATTGGGCACCGTCCGGAATTGCTCGTACTTGATGAACCAGTGGCCAGTCTGGACCCGGGTGCCAGGCGTCAGTTCCTCAAGGCGCTGGTATCGCTGAACCAGGATCTTGAGCACACGATCCTGTTTTCGACACACATTACATCCGACCTGGAGCGCATCGCAGCGGACGTTGCGCTTTTACATTGCGGGACTCTTACCTACCGCGGAAACCTCGATGAATTGAAAGAGCGATGCAGGCGGCTGTATTTTGTGGGAGACAACCTCCCTGAATCGTTCGAGCATGCGGGCATCGAACGCTACCAAAATCAGCAGGGGCGTGCCTCGGCCTTTACACGAAATTGGGATCAAGCCGAGAACGATGCGCTGGCTAAGTCGATGGGTATCAGAATTGAAGAGGAATCACTGCCTCTGGAAGAGTTGTTTCTGGAGTTGACCCTTGAATAATTTCGCTTTGCTCTTAAAGTCCTTTCTCCCGAGATCTCGCGTTACCCTGGCTCTGCAGGGGGTTATTCTCATCGCGGCCGCGGTATTGCCCACTCTGCTAACGGCAATTGCGAAAGAACCCCATCCATGGATGTCTCAACACGGCGCGGTATCAACGCTAACCATCGTTGGTATTACGCTTGGTGTGATACTTGCGAGAATCAGGGGATGGACATCGTCACCTCTGGTGCCGGGTTTGCTCAAAGCCCAGATATGGAGTGCGGGAGCAGTAATCTTTCTGCTGTGGATGATCTATGCACTATTGATGCATCTGCAGGGCACTGATTTCGGTCTGGCGATTACGCTTTCGCTTGGCTTTGGAATGGTTGGGCTTCTGCTTGGCACCTATATTTTACCGTTCTGGTTGATGTTTTCAGGAGTCGCTTTGATGGTCGTCTCGGAATCTGTCCGGGAACAGGTGATGGGATTACTCGCGGATCCTTCCGCAGAATTTGCACTCGGAGGATTCAGTCTTTTTGTGCCCTGGTATCTAAGCAGACGACTTACCAGGGCAGAGAGTGCGGAGCGTCAGGCAATCTGGGAGCGTATCGCTCATCCCGCCGCCGATCTCCCCAGTGGACGGTGGACCAGATGGCAATATCGAATGCGACTTTCGCCAATGTCTCCCAGGGCCGCCTTCACCGCAGTATTTGAGCACTCGACAATTCAAGCCTGGCTAAACAGCATCACATTGTTTGGATTGTTGACGAGCGCCATGCTGGTGGTGTTGGTACTTAGAATGGGACAGGTGCCGGACAATCTGTGTGCGCTCTATGGTTCGTTCACCTACCTGGTCGGTGCCACAGTACCCTTGCTACAGCGTCAACCCTTCGCGGTGAGCCAAACTCAACTTTATCTGTCAGGAGTTTACGAAAACCGGGAGAGGTTCTATGCAGCCAGCCTTGCGACGTTACAAAGATTTTGTATACGTTATTCGCTGTTAGGGGCAATTTTTGTATTGCTGCTCCTGTGGCAAACCAGCGATTTAGTGGTGTGGACGCTTTCTGCTAACCTTGTTCTCTTGACGCCGGGAATCGGGTCAGTGCTACTAATAATGGCACTCCTCTTGGAACATACACTTAAAGATGCGAACGGAAATGCTCTGCTACTTGGATTTTTGCATCTGGCTGTCTTAGGACTAGGTGGTTATGTATCAGTAATCTGCGCTCTGGATATGGATATGTGGGTTGGGATGGTGTGCTGTTTTCTTGCATCACTACTCAGTGTCGTTTCGACTCGATTCATTTATGGGCGCTGGATGTCGAGGTGGCCCGAATAGGATTCATGTAAACACATGAATGGTTCATTCTCACAAATCCCTTTTTTGCCGCAATCGGATCGGCATCTACCAGGCGTAAGCCTCAGGCGCGTTGCCACAGGGTGGGAATATCTCATCGATCTGGGCCAGGAATTCCTTTGAGAGAGTGAGTTCAGGCACGCCGAGTGCGGCCTCGAGTTGATCGATGGTCCGCGGTCCAATGATGGTTGCAGGAATTCCCGGTTGGTGCAGCAACCAGGCGAGAGCGGTTGCGCCAGGCGGCTGCCCAAGCTCAGCGCACAGTTTTACCCAGCGATCCAGCTGCGGACGGAGGCGCTTGACGGAGTCCCGGGCGTCGGCCGTGTCCCGCCGGCCGCCCCCCGTGTTATCAATTCCGGCAAGCAGGCCGCCCGCCAATGGGCTCCAGGGAATGACTCCCACACCGTACTCGATACAAGCAGGCAGCACTTCTAGTTCGATCCTGCGCTCCAGCAGGTTGTACAGGCTTTGTTCCGAGACCAGACCCAGCGAGTGGCGCCTTGCGGCTGCCTCATTGCCTCGTACAATGTTCCATGCGGGGAAATTGCTGGAGCCGACATAGGTAATCTTGCCCTCTGCCACCAATACGTCTATCGCTTGCCAGATCTCATCCCACGGCGCAGTGCGATCAATGTGGTGCATCTGGTAAAGATCTATATGGTCCGTGTTCAGCCGTTTCAAACTCGCGTCGCAGGCGAGGCGAATATGTCGTGCAGACAGACCTCGATCGTTGGGAAGGGCGGACATGGGTTCATGGACTTTAGTCGCGAGCACAATCTGTTCTCGACGACCACCACCCTGCGCCAGCCAGCGGCCAATAATATTCTCGGTAATACCGGCACCGAGTTCGCCGCCATACTGATTAGCGGTGTCTATGAAATTGACACCAGCCTCCAGTGCGCGATCCAGTATGACAAAGGCTTCCGCCTCGGTTGTGCGCGGGCCAAAGTTCATGGTCCCAAGACAGATCTCACTGACTTTGAGTGCGGAGCGGCCGAGTTGGCGGTACTGCATAAATTTTCCTCTTGCTTTGCTGGTACGGCGGAGCGATGGCGCTCAGCCGGTAAAGAATACTTAGTAACGTGGTGGCGTCAGCGTGGCACCTGTTTGTAATTCTTCACTTGAATCCAGCACCAAAAATCGCGTCAACTGCTGGGCGTGTTCGGACAGCTTCTTGTGATCCTGGTATGAAATTCCGGGAATGATGGGCTCCCGAAACCAGGGTGCGTAGTACTCAAGATTTGGTATTGATCGGGTTTCTTCTGACAGGTTCGGTGTGCCCCCATGCCAGGCGCGAACATCGCGAATCTGCACCGCGCCTGCGGGTACCGGACATACCGTACTGAGCCGCATCCATTCAGGTTCTTCTTTCATGGTTGGAATCCGCGCGCGAGCCTGTTGTGTCCCGGGAATCTGGCGGGTTGGACCATTCAGGCGCGTGACGTCCTGAGGCAGAAAGTTGACGCAGACATAGGGGCAGGGCAGGTCACGAATCGAGAGCTGACCACGTGGGTCGATGAATGAGTTGTAGGGCGTCGTCTTTGCGTCCGCCCAATCCCGTGTGTCCGCATGCAGTGGCTGGTAACCCACGGCTCCCGGCAGGCAAAAGTCACCACTCGCGGCACGAAGCATATAGTTGGGGGACTGAAAAATCGCGGTCAGTATCTCCGTGACGCTGGGGATATCAAGCAACATCTGCCATTCCGGTCGGTGCAGTTGACTTCTGGTCAGGCTCGACCCGCCAAACGAGTAACGATGAGAGCCGCGATTGCCGCTGCGATCAGTATCCAGCGCAATAATTTCGTCGATTACTTCATTGCAACCATTCCGCAGGAATTCAACTTGCTCACTGCCCAGGACATCGGCGACGACCACAAATCCGTCCCGGTTAAACAATTCAACCGCGCGCTCAACTTCGCCGGGTGCGAGGATATCAAGCCCCTTGATCCCATTGTGTTCCTCAAGGTGGTCACGCAGTGCGATGACTGCAGGGTCGTCCCGATCTTTATCTGCCCAGCCAAGCTCCTGGGCAGGGTCCTGGGCAGGGTCCTGGTCTCTTAAATCCGCCATCGGGTCACCAGTTCCGGGACCGTCTGACTCGGATTGTGTTTCTCATGTCCAGATTCTCCATTCGCATTCATCGCTTGATACATGGTTCCTAGTGCTTCAGATCGTTAACCAGCTTCACACCCCACACCTCGAGAAAGCCCTGGGTTTTCCTGGCAGGGAATGGCGGCTGACGCTCGGGATCAAGTATCAGCTCTATGGTCAGTTTTGCAACTCCAGTTGGGAAAATTTTGCTGAGCCTGGCTCGGCAGGAAGTTGAACGCGGTCCTCGGGGATTTACAACTTGTTGTCACCCGGGTAAACCGAGCACACGCTTGGCAATAATGTTCAACTGAATCTCATTGCTGCCGCCTGCAATGGATATTGCTTTCGATTCAAGCCATAACCGTCCCATGAATATTTCCTCATCAGAAAAACTGCTCCCTTTCCAGCCAAAGGCTTGACTCCCTCTGATTTGTAACTGCAACTCCAGCTGATTCTTGACAATCTCCGCCTCTACATACTTGAATATCGAGGTTGCTGCACCGGGTGTATTTGTCTCCGCTTCAGCAAGCGCGCGCTGTTGTGTCAGCGACAAGGCCGTTGCCCGCATCTGGTGTCTTGTAATCTCATCTCTCAGCTTGTGATCCAGTATTCCCCGGGCGTAATGGCGAGCAAGATCGGGCAAGGGCAGGGAAGGTGAAATCCTCTCCATCACACCGGCTTTACCAGCGCTGGCGAGTTGGGAAAAACCGGACCGTTCGTGTTGCAACAACCGCTTGGCCACAGTCCAGCCCTGGTTCACACGATGCACCAGGTCATCCTTTGGTACTTCTACATTGTCGAAGAAGGTCTCACAAAAAGGCGATTCACCGTTTAACAACCTGATTGGTTTTGTTGTGACCCCGGGACTGTCCATGGAAAAGAGCAGGAAGCTGATACCGTCATGTTTTGGCACTGAGAAATCTGTCCTGACCAGGCAAAAAATCCAGTCCGCGTGCGATGCCCCCGATGTCCAGATCTTGGACCCGTTCACCCGGTAAAAATCTCCCTGGTCTTCAGCCTTTGTCCGCAGGCTGGCGAGATCCGATCCTGCGCCGGGTTCACTGTAGCCCTGGCACCAGGCAAGCTCACCGGAAGCAATTTTTGGCAGATGGCGAGCTTTCTGATCAGGGCTACCGTATTCAAGTAGTGTGGGACCAATCATCGTGATTCCCATTCCACCGAGCGGAGGTCTTGCCTTGATGCGAAGCATTTCATCCAGGAGCACCAGGAAATGATCCTTATCCAGGCCACCACCGCCGTACTCCGCTGGCCAGGTAGGCGCGGTCCATCCGCGAGAAACCATCGCGCTGAGCCAGATTTCGGCATCAGGTTGAGTCGATCGGCGCTTGAAGCCTCCGTTCATCTCTTCCCCGGCGATCATGCGAGTTCTCATGGTGGCGGGGCAGTTTTCAGCAAGCCACTGCCGGGTTTCCTCTCTAAAAGTCGCAAGTGATGGATCTGACATCTAACAATTTCGTCTTATTGACTGAGTGGTCAATAGTAGAGGCTGCGATCGGTTACCGTCCACTATCTCCAAAGTGAAGGTCCGCTGCGGCATAAACCTGGCGAAAATCGAGTGTTCCGCACAGGTCGAGCTCGCTGCGAATGCATCATCTTACGAAGCACTGGGATCGGCGATGGCGCTTGCCGGCATGGAAGTCGATCACCCTAATCCAGAGTCACTCGGGTCGGGAAAGCGTATCGGAGGGTGTATTCAAACGCCACAGTCAACGCGTAAAATGTCCTATCCAATGTCGATCAGGTCGTTAACCATGTGTAGAAAATTTTGTAATGCGCTGTTTTTCCTAATGCTACCGCTCTTCTATCAACCTGTTTTATCAGCAGATATTGAGAATTATCTGGCCAATACCCCTGTTGGTAGCTGGGTAACGATGGAGGAAACCACCCAACGCGGCAAGAAAACGGAGGTCACGGAAGTCACACGCTCCCTCGTTGGTGAAGAAGACGTGGACGGCAGACGACATCTTTGGATAGAAGTCAGAACACAGAACTACAAGGTCAGTAAAAAAGGTAAAAGAAAAGCCAACGGCGGCCCCGGGTTGATAAAGGTCTTAACCGACGCCAGTGTGTTCGACGAAAATGCTTCTAACATTCTCGGTAATCTCCAGAATGTGGCATCCCGGATGTACATTAAAACAGGTGACAAGGTAATGGATATGTCAGGAGGAGGCGCGTTTGCTGGAGCGATGCTTCAAGCCATGGATACCTCAATATCCTTTGAAATGACAGATCTCGATGAGTCCCGCGACATTGAGACGCCCCTTGGAACGGTACCGGCGCGACTCTACCAGGGTGTTGGAGATGCGGAGATTAAAATTCTGATAAAGACAGTCAGAACTCACAATGAAACGAAAATGTGGTTGTCGGAAAAAGTGCCATTTGGCATTGTCGAGACTCAAAGTGTAACTTCGGTAAACGGCAAGGAAGAAACCGCGTCCAGCAAAATAATTGCTGCGGGCATGAGCGGTGCGCAATCAGAACTCGATATCAGCGAGGCTGCGCAGAATCCGTTCGCGGCGCTGAAAAACCTGAGCCGTGAATAAACCAGAAGCGGTTGAGGCGCTGGTACGTCAATTTCATCAGCGTCAATCTCCAGCTTCAGGGATTGCCAATTCAGCGAGTACTTCCCATCGGAGTATTGGCAGCAGTGATGTAATATGCTTAATTCAGGGCCCGGGTGAGTGAGACAGATTGCTGAAGGCAGCCTGAGTCGAACGAAAAACGAGGAAGAATTCAAACCTGTGGAAATCACTGACACACTACTAACGATTGCTGAAATCGGCGTCGCGATTGCCGGGTTCTCCAGTCTGGCTACTTTGTTGTTCTCCCGGGCAGGTAGATTAGGTCGAGAGCTGGACACTTATCGGTTTGAGGGAATGATGATAAACAGTTTGCTGGTGATCGCGTTTGCGCTGTTGCCAGTGTTGTTCCAGGCCCTCACCCTCAGCCTTCCGGTAAATCTCAAACTATCCAGTTGCGCCCTGTTGCTGGTCTACGGGTCTCGTGGTGTGTTGATTACACGCAATACACTCCGGTTCAAGCAGGAAGGACTCAATATTGGATTGCCCTTTTATGTCATGACCACTTTGCTCGTCATAGTGTGCTCGGTGTTAATCACCAATCTACTGATGGACCTGGGCGATCTGGCGTTTGGTTTTTATCTGGTGGGACTGGCAGGAGTACTCACAAATGCCTGTGTACTGTTTGCACTGGTATTTCTTGGGGCGCTTCGGACCACACGGGAAATGCAGGACGAGTCACATGATGGGGAGCAGGATGAGCCTTGACGGTTGAAGATCCCTTTGTGCTGGTCGTAGATGATACGCCTGCTAACCTTCGACTTTTGAGCGGAGTGTTGTCGGACCGACAATATCGTGTCAAAGCTGTGCCGAGCGGCCGACTTGCCCTGAAGATTGCGGAAAGTGAGATTCCCGATCTCATCCTGCTTGATATCAACATGCCGGAGCTTGATGGATATCAGGTCTGTGAGCGCTTGAAACAGAACCGTCTGACCCGCGATATTCCGGTGATATTTATCAGTGCCATGGACGGAGTGATCGACAAGGTGAAGGCATTTTCTGCCGGTGGCGTCGATTACATCAGTAAACCCATCCAGGTGGAAGAGGTGATGGCGAGGCTCGAAACTCATCTTGCCATCAGTCGCCTGCAACGTGAACTGGAGAACGCAAATGTTCATCTGGAAGAGCAAGTTGCCCAACGCACCGAAGCGCTGAGTAACCAGATCGAACTATTCAAGCGATTTGTGCCCGAAAATTTCACGGCTGCTGCTCGCGACGAGGTTCATCCTGGTGCCGCAACTGAACAACTGTTCACTGTATTGTCCTGCGATATTCGAAATTTCACCAATTTCTCGGAATCCGTGAATGCGGTGGAATGTTTTCGGTTTCTCAATTCCTTTTTCGAAGTTGCTGAGCCTGTCATTCGTGAGCATGAAGGTTTTGTGTACCAGTATATTGGGGATGAGATCGTGGCACTCTTCCCGATGGTATCA